>CAMCSF010000069.1 GCA_945877625.1 Methylomonas koyamae
CCGTGTGAAAAGTTTAAACGGACTACATCAATACCGGCCTCGAACAAATCTTCAAGTACACCAGGTTTATCCGTAGCTGGTCCTAGCGTAGCCAGGATTTTTGTTCTTCTTAGCTGCATGTAAATCCTTTATTTCGCGTTGTATAAAGCAACAGTTGTATCAAGCATACGGTTTGAGAAACCCCACTCGTTGTCATACCAAGACAAGATTTTCACGAAGTTGCCACCAGTAACTTTGGTCAAGCCTGCTTCATAAATTGAAGAGTGTGGGTTGTGGTTGAAGTCTGAAGATACCAATGGCTCATCGTTAATCGCCAAAATACCTTTCAAAGGACCCGCCGCAGCCGCTCTTAAGATGCCGTCGATTTCTTCTTTAGTCGTATTTCTTGATGCTTGGAAGCACAAGTCAACGATAGATACGTTGATAGTTGGAACGCGCATTGCGAAACCATCCAATTTGCCTTTCATTTCTGGCAATACCAAACCTACCGCAGCAGCAGCACCGGTTTTAGTTGGGATCATAGATTGAGTCGCTGAACGGGCACGGTGTAAGTCACTGTGGTAAACGTCAGTCAATACTTGATCGTTGGTGTATGAGTGGATAGTGGTCATCAAACCATGATCAACACCGATAGAGTCCATCAAAGGCTTAACTAAAGGCGCCAAGCAGTTGGTGGTGCAAGATGCGTTAGAAATAACGGTATCAGATGCTTTCAAGCTAGTGTGGTTAACGCCATAAACGATAGTTGCGTCAACATCAGCACCGCCTGGCGCAGAGATGATTACTTTTTTAGCACCAGCAGCGATGTGAGCTGAAGCTTTTTCTTTGCTGGTGAAGAAACCAGTACATTCGTGAACAACGTCAACACCTAATTCAGCCCAAGGCAATTTAGCTGGATCTCTTTCTGCGAAAACGCGGATTTTGTCACCGTTGATAACGATGTACTCGCCGTCAACAGATACATCAAACGGGAATTTGCCATGAACGGTATCGTATTTGGTTAAGTGCGCATTGGTTTTGGAATCGCCAAGGTCGTTGATCGCAACAACTTGAATTTCATTAGTGCGACCTGATTCATACAAAGCACGCATTACATTGCGGCCGATACGTCCGTAACCATTGATTGCAACTTTAATTGCCATTGAGTTTTCTCCGGGATGAGTGTGAAAGACTTGCGTCAAAATGTGCCGTAAACAGCATAAAATGTGGTAATTGTAGCAAAATTAGCCAGACAGCGTCTAGCTTAACGCTAACGCTAAGCTTATCGAAACTATTTAAAACCAATAAAACTATCATCAAATTAAAACGGTTTAATGACAGCCAATAAGATAATCGCGAACAAAAATAAAACTGGGATTTCGTTGACCCAACGATAGTAAACATGGGAATGACGATTGCGATCGTGTTTAAAATCCAGCAACCATTTCCCGCAAAACAGGTGATAAACCACCAATAAAAAGATTAAAGCTAACTTGGTATGTAACCAACCGCTGCCGGCATAAAGCGCCCAAGCATAATCAGCCAACATCCAAATCCCAACACCTAAAGTTAAAATCATACCCGGCGTCATAATGCCGAAATACAATTTACGCTCCATGACTTTGAACCGCTCATGACTAATCGCATCATCACTCATAGCATGATAGACAAACAAACGCGGCAAATAAAATAAACCCGCGAACCAAGTCACCATAAAAATCAAATGCAACGCTTTTAACCAGAGCATGGTTATTCCTCGACGATAGAATGATTGGCTTGGTTTTTAAAATCATCTTCAATGATTTGCGCTAAACCAGAATTTTGTTCACGGCGAATCAAAATCAAATTGCGCAGATAAACAAAGGTGCCCGGCAACTGACCCATGATAATCACCGGATCAAAGCGATGAATACCATAAGCCAAAACGATTAAACCACCCGACAGACTGAGATACCAAAAACTGACCGGAATCAGGCTTTTTTTATGTTTCTCGCTATGTATCCATTGCACGATAAAGCGCATCATGAATAAAGTTTGACCGAGCAAACCAATGACTAGCCAAGTGAAATCCAGCGAACTCATCCCAGAAAAATAGCTACTCCATTTTTCCAGCAAATGTCCTAAAAAATAACCCGCGCCCTGATCCATTAAATCACCATTAAAAACGTCAACACCATCCGATTAACCACGCCCAACTTCAGAAATCTGAGGCAAGCTGTGACGTTTTTTCAACCAAACCACACCTAAAATATCGACAATACCGACCATTAAACGATCTAAAGTGCCATATTTTGAAACACCAAAATTGCGCGAGCGATGGCCGACTTTGACTGAAATCACTTTACCACCCGCCATTTGCACCAATGCCGGTAAAAAGCGATGAATATGATCGAAATAAGGCAACGCTAAAAACTTATCGCGTAAAAACAACTTCAAGCCGCAACCAGTATCTGGTGTTGCATCATGCAAAATGGATTGACGGATGCTGTTAGCAAATTTAGACGAAAAACGACGCCAACCGGTGTCATTGCGTTGATGACGAAAGCCCGCCAACATCCACAAATCACTGTCATTTTGTTGTTGATAAGCTTCGACCAAATTAGGAATGTCGGCAGGATCGTTTTGACCATCACCATCTAAAGTGGCAATCCAAGGATATTGCGCAGCAACCACACCTGAATGGACAGCACGACTTTGACCACAGCTTTTAGCGTGTTTTAAGACGCGTAAACTCGGATAAACAGACATCGCTTGTTGCAATTTAGCGGCGGTATCATCAGTACTACCGTCATCGACAAAAATCATTTCGTAGGCTTCTTGGCCACTCAAAGCCTGATGAATCTCAGCAATTAACGCTTCAACATTGTCGGTTTCGTTATGAACCGGTACCACTACAGAAATTTTCATAAATCGAGGCAAGCTTAAAAAGTTATTAATTCTATCAAATAGTTAAACGCTAAAGCTAATTTATCAGCTTAACATTACAAAGGTTTTACGACGCCAAACTGAGATGAAGGTCTAAACACCAACCAATATTCCCGATGACCTTGAGCTAAAAATGCTTCGGCTGGACGATCTTTTTCTAAGGAAATTAAATAGCCATTTGGATGTTGTGCCGACCAATCGACAAGTTGCTCCGGCGAAAGCGTTGGCAAAGCCTGAGTTAATCGACCAATGAAATTTAACTGCCCTTGATAATTCCCCACAAACGCCACAGGTACATTTTGATCGTTAAACGCTTTTACCTGCAAAGCCGCTGGCCGTAAGTTATAAGTGGCGTCGTTGTATTTAAAAAAGCAGATAAAACCAACAAAAATCGCCACCACCACTGCCGTTGATAAACTCATCACGTTCAATTCTCGGCGCATCACTAAAACGCCGGCCAAAACAACGCCAACCGCAAGCACGGACAAGCCCCAATCCAATTCAACCGCCTGCACCCAAGCCCATTTCGACAAACCAGGTACTTGCGGCAATAGCATCAAAAACACGCCAATCGCGACAAATAATAATGGCAACAACCACTCACTGATTTGGCGCCGAGTTGATGAATCGGTTTGTTGCAAAGCTTTAGCCACTAACAACGCAAACGCTGGCAACATAGGCATTAGATAATGAATTTGTTTACTAGGTAGTAAAGAAAAAATAATGACAATCGACGCCAGCCAAACCAAGCAAAACCGAGAACCCAAATCACCCCAAATTTTCATGGTTTTGACGCCATGCCAAAACCGAGACCAAAACAACCAAGGGAATAAAAACATCGGTAAAAACGGCAAATACCAAAATAAAGAGCGCTTATGGATATTAGTACCAACCGTTCTATCAGCGGTTTGATGCCACAAAATCGCTTTTGCATATTCTTCGCCACCCGCCACTGCCGCTGGTAAGGCCCAAGCCAAAGCCCACATCACCGCGATTAAAGTGGCAAACAACAAACCAACAAACCAACGCGAAACCGCGACTTTTTCATCACCCGCCCAAACCACCATCAAAGCCGCGATCGGCACAATGTGCAAAAAGATCACCGGCCCTTTTGCCAGCAAGCCCAAGCCAATCGACAAGGCAACAAAAGTCCAGCCTTTTAACTCCGCACCTTTAACCACTTCAACAAAACCCAGCATTGCCAACAACACCAAACTGGTCAGCAAAATATCGAACATGGTCGAAGTCGCAAACAAGGTCCACAGCAAACTAGCAATCAATATCCAAGGCGCCAGCAAAGCCACATTGGCTTGATTAGGCCAAAGCTTGGCGGCTAGTTGCCGAGTCAAAACCAAATTCAGCAAAGCACATAATGGCCCAACTAAACGCGGCCACCAATCATTCACCCCAAACACCGCCCAACCGGCATGAAACAACCAAAACAATAAGGGCGGCTTATGGCTGTAGGTATGGCCATTCAAATACGGCACTTGAAAATCGCCACGCAGCCACATTTCCCACGCCACGGTTAGGTAGCGGGTTTCATCTATCGGAATCGGCTGACGGAAAAAAATGGTGGTGGTTAGTAATAACCAAAGCGGGAAAATGCCCCAACGGTAAAGCGTTTGGCTTGATAAAGTCATCGTATCCAAATAAACCTAGCATCCATGCGTTAAAGAAATCGGCGTTAAATTAACTGCCACTGCAATTGTTCACCCGCTAATAACGGTGTAATGCTGAGATCGGCTTCGCCATAGCTGGCTGGCACTTGCCAAGGCTGTTTTTGCAAAGTCACTGTTGCGCTATTACGCGGCAAACCATAAAAATCAGCCCCATGAAAACTGGCAAACCCTTCTAATTTATCCAAAGCATTGGCTTGTTCAAAAGCTTGGGCATACAGTTCAACTGCCGCATGAGCACTGTAACAACCCGCACAACCACAGCTATTTTCTTTTAAATGGGTTAAATGCGGTGCGCTGTCGGTGCCTAAGAAAAATTTAGGATTACCGCTAGTTGCCGCTGTGACTAAGGCTTGACGATGCTGCTCGCGCTTTAAAATCGGCAAGCAGTAAAAATGCGGCTTAATTCCACCGACTAACATCGCATTACGATTGAATAATAAATGTTGCGGAGTAATCGTAGCAGCCACATTACTGGAGGCTGATTCAACAAATTGCACCGCGTCTTGGGTAGTAACATGCTCAAGCACCACACGCAATTCTGGAAACTGCTGAGTAATCTGGCTTAACTGGCTATCGACAAAGATTTTTTCACGATCAAAAATATCATGCTCGGCATCCGTCACTTCACCATGAATCAACAACGGCACCCGATATTTTTCCATTGCCGCTAACAGCGGATAAGCAGCTTCGATATTAGCAACCCCAGCATCTGAATTGGTGGTTGCACCGGCCGGATAGAGCTTAAAGCCATGCACAAACTCACTATCAGCAACTTTTTTGATTTCTTCAACCGAAGTATTACCGGTCAAATACAAAGTCATTAAAGGCTGAAAGTTTGAACCAGTCGGCAAAGCATCGAGAATTTCCTGCCGATAGCTCAAGGCTTGCTCAACAGTCACCACAGGCGGCTTGAGGTTGGGCATAATGATTGCTCGACCAAATTGGCGAGCAGTGTGGGCGATAACAGTGTTTAAAATCTTGCCGGTTCTGACGTGCAAATGCCAGTCATCAGGCTGGGTGATGGTCAATTTATCCATTATTTTGGCGTTTTCAATTAGAATACTGCCCCATTCTAGCATTAAGGGTCTTGAATTCTTAAAACCTAACCCTTAATAACAACGACTTTGATATTTTCTGGAGAAGCAGATGCCGATTTATGAATACCAATGCAATGCTTGCGGACACCAACACGAAGCCTTGCAAAAACTAGGCGCAGAGCCTTTGGTGACTTGCCCAGCCTGCAACCAAGACGAATTAAAAAAGAAAATTTCGGCTGCCGGTTTTCGTTTAAAAGGCGGCGGCTGGTATGAAACTGATTTCAAAAGCGGCAACAAGAAAAATGTTGCTGGCGACTCTGGCGCTGGTGGCGGCACCAGCGGCGGCGGCTGTGCAAGCAGTTGCGCTTGCCACTAAACCCAATCCATTTAGTGCAACAAGCGCTGCACTATTAACTAAATTGCTAACCCCTTTATTTGTTGAGAACAATTATGCGTAGCCACAAATGTGGAGAATTAACCACTCAAAACCTTGGTCAAACCGTTGCCTTATGCGGCTGGGTTCACCGTCGCCGCGATCATGGTGGCGTTATTTTTATCGACCTCAGAGACCGTGCGGGTCTGGTGCAAGTGGTATTCGACCCAGATGAGGCTACAAGTTTTGGCATTGCCGAAAGCGTGCGTAGTGAGTATGTATTGCGTATCGAAGGTATCGTTCGCGACCGTCCAAAAGGCACTCACAACCCTAATATGACCACCGGTCAAATCGAAGTATTAGGCAAATCTATCGAAATCTTAAACGAATCCGAAACGCCGCCATTCCCATTGGAAAGCGAGATTGAGGTTAACGAAGAAACCCGTTTGCGTTACCGTTATATCGACTTACGCCGTACTTCGATGCAACACAAAATGAAAGTCCGTCGCGACGTGACTCGTCATTTGCGTCAATATTTGGACGACCACGAGTTCTTCGAAATCGAAACCCCCTACTTGACTAAAGCCACGCCAGAAGGCGCGCGCGATTACATCGTTCCTAGCCGTACCCACCCGAATTCATTCTTCGCCTTGCCACAATCACCACAGCTGTACAAACAGTTGTTGATGGTAGCTGGCATGGAACGCTACTACCAAGTGGTTCGTTGCTTCCGTGACGAAGATTTACGTGCTGACCGTCAGCCTGAATTTACCCAGCTGGATATTGAAACCTCGTTCCTTAACGAGCAACAAATCATGGCCATCATGGAAGAAATGATTCGCGGCTTATTCAAAGACATTATCAATGTCGATTTAGGCGATCAATTCCCAGTGATGAGCTACGACGAGGCAATGCGCCGCTATGGTTCAGACCGTCCAGACTTACGGATTCCATTGGAATTGATCGACATTGCTGACGAAATGAAAGACGTTGATTTCAAAGTCTTCTCAGGCCCAGCTAACGATGCAAACGGTCGCGTGGTTGCGATGCGCTTACCAGAAGGTGGCGATTTAAGCCGCAGCACCATCGACGAATTAACCAAATTTGTCGGCATTTACGGTGCCAAAGGCTTGGCTTACATCAAAGTCAACGACTTGGCGGCTGGTATCGAAGGCTTGCAATCACCGATTGTCAAATTCGCACCTGACACGGTTTGGGCGAAAGTCATGGAAAAAGTCGGCGCTCAAAACGGCGATTTAATCTTCTTCGGTGCTGATAAAACCGCCATCGTTAACGAAGCCATGGGCGCGTTGCGAGTTAAATTAGGCTTAGACCGCAACCTATTAACCGGTCCTTGGAAACCCGTTTGGGTAGTTGATTTCCCAATGTTCGCATGGGACGAAAAAGCCCAACGCTTCACCGCGATTCACCACCCATTCACCGCGCCAAGCTGCTCAGTTGAAGACTTGGTTGCCAACCCAGGCACCGCTTTATCGCGTGCTTACGACTTAGTGTTAAACGGCACCGAAGTCGGCGGTGGTTCAATCCGTATCAACCGCACCGCGATGCAACAAACCGTATTCGACATTTTAGGCATCGGCCACGACGAAGCTCGCGAAAAATTCGGCTTCTTGTTAGATGCTTTGAAATACGGCGCGCCACCACACGGCGGTATCGCTTTCGGTTTAGATCGTTTGGTAATGTTAATGACCGGCGCCAGCTCAATCCGCGATGTCATCGCCTTCCCAAAAACCCAAACTGCCGCTTGCCCATTATTCAACGCACCCGCGTTGGTCACTGATGAACAATTGAAAGAATTGGGAATTAGATTGCGTAAGCCGGCTGGAAAAGAGGAAAAACAGGATTAATTAAGTCCGTAAAAATGCGCTGCTTTTAAGGCAGCGCATTTAATCCTTTAAGGAGCTAAAACATGACGACTCTGAATATATCTTTACCCGATACCATGAAGGCTTACATCGATAGCCAAGTAATTAATCGCGGTTACAGCACTTCTGAAGAATATCTGCGTGATTTAGTGCGTAAAGATCAAGTCCACCAAGCAGAACAACGTCTTGCTCGCTTAATTTTAGACGGCCTAGAATCAGGTCCAGCGCAATTAATTGATGATAATTACTGGCAACAAAAGCGAAATGCTTTGCGAGAACGTCATCAAAACAAATGAAACCCATCCGTATAAGACCTCAGGCAGATCAAGATATTGATGCCCATACGGACTATTTGGCAAACGAAAGCCTACAGGCGGCAATACGTTACATTGATAATGTTGAAGCAACTTATCAACGCCTCTCTGAACATCCGCTTATTGGTTCAACTCGTTACGCACACTTGCCTTTGCTAGAAAATTTACGGGTTTGGCCTGTTTCAAAATTTGAAAACTATCTTGTGTTTTATATTGATCGATCACAATACATCGATGTGATTCGTGTTTTGCATTCAGCACAGGATATTCCAGCGATACTACAAACGAGTTTCGAAGTTAATTGATGTAGGTTAAATTTTATGACTACCACCGCCCTACCCATCCACGATTACGCCTTACTTGATGACGCTGAATGCGATCTTAGAATCCAAGCGGCGAAAGCCAAACTTGGCAAGCGTTGCATCGTTTTAGGTCATCATTACCAACGTGATGAAGTGTTTAAACACGCTGACATTTTTGGCGACTCCTTAAAACTATCCCGCGAAGCCGCACAATCAGAAGCCGAATACATTGTGTTTTGCGGTGTGCATTTTATGGCTGAAGTGGCTGACATTTTGTCGCGCCCTGAGCAAATTGCGATTTTGCCGGATTTAGCCGCTGGCTGTTCAATGGCGGATATGGCTAACAAAGTCAAAGTTCAGCAATGCTGGGATGAATTGGCGAAAATCATTGATGTCGAAAACACCGTAACCCCAGTAACTTACATCAACTCAGCCGCTGATTTAAAAGCCTTTTGCGGTCAACACGATGGCATTGTTTGCACTTCATCGAATGCTGAAAAAATCCTTAACTGGAGTTTTTCCAAACGCGAAAAAGTGCTGTTCTTCCCTGATCAACATCTAGGCCGTAACACGGGCTATCGGATGGGGATTCCGTTGGAACAAATGGTGACTTGGGATTTCAACAAACCCCAAGGCGGCTTAACCGAACAACAAATCCGCGATGCCAAAATCATTTTGTGGAAAGGTTATTGCTCAGTCCATCAAGCCTTCCAACCCGAACAAATTGACGCATTTTTAGCCAAACATCCCGAAACGATTGTGGTTTCCCACCCAGAAGCGTGTTTTGAAGTGTGCGAAAAATCCGACTATATCGGCTCGACCGAGATGATTTTGAAAATCGTCCGTGAAGGTGAAGCCAATACCCGCTGGTTGGTAGCGACCGAGTTAAATCTGGTCAACCGCTTAAATCAAGAGTGCCAAGCACAAGGTAAATCGGTACATTTCATGGCACCAACTTTAAGCATGTGCTCAACCATGTTCCGCACCGACCCACAGCATTTGGCTTGGGTATTGGAAAACTTAGCAGCAGGTCATGTGGTGAATCAGGTTTCAGTCGCGCCTGAGCAAGCGGCCTTAGCGAAGAAGTCGCTGGATAATATGTTGTTGACATCCTAAGCCAAGAAAACGGTTCAATCATCACATCGAGATGATTGAACCGTTAATTTATTTTCGTCTTCTCGCCGCTTTCTTAGCCGCCTTTTCTTCCCTAATCAACGCCACTTCTTCCATTTCTACCAACATCATTTCCGGTAATTCCAAGCTAATTTGCCCAAGCGTTCCAGCTCGCAATTCGGTTAAAAACAGCTTCGCGGCTTTATCCATATCAACTTGTTTCCCCGCCCGCAAACAACCGCGCCGTTTGCCAATCGCTTCCAATAACGCTGTCGATTCAGTCGGCATATCGTCTAGCTG
>CAMCSF010000070.1 GCA_945877625.1 Methylomonas koyamae
CACTCCAACTCGGCTTGCATGGCTTTTTGGCGAGAGGTTTCTTGTTTTTCTTCCAATGCCAAACGTTTTTCTTTTTGTTCCAACCAAGAAGAATAATTACCTTCCCAAGGAATCCCCATGCCGCGATCAAGCTCTAAAATCCAGCCAGCCACATTATCAAGGAAGTAACGATCATGGGTTACCGCAACTACGGTGCCAGCGTAATCATGCAGGAAGCGCTCCAGCCATGCCACCGATTCAGCGTCTAAATGGTTAGTCGGTTCGTCAAGCAATAGCATGTCGGGTTTAGACAGCAATAAACGGCATAAAGCCACACGGCGTTTTTCACCACCAGATAACTTAGTCACGTCGGCATCCCAATCTGGTAAACGCAAAGCATCGGCAGCGATTTCTAAAGTACGGTCTAAATTGTGACCATCACAAGCGTTGATAATGTCTTCTAAGCGCGCTTGTTCGGCAGCTAAGGCATCAAAATCGGCATCCGGCAAAGCGTATGCAGCATAAACTTCATCTAATTTGGTTAATGCTTCTTTGATACCGGCAACCGCTTCTTCAATATTGCCACGCACGGTTTTGTTAGGATCAAGCTGTGGTTCTTGCGGCAAGTAACCGATATTAATGCCTTTTAGCGGCACCGCTTCGCCTTCGATTTCTTTATCAATCCCCGCCATAATCCGCAGCAAAGTTGATTTACCTGAACCGTTTAAGCCCAATACGCCAATTTTTGCGCCAGGGAAAAACGATAGTGAAATGTCTTTAAGGATGTGTTTTTTGGGCGGTACGATTTTACCGACCCTGTGCATGGAGAAAATATATTGCGCCATTTGGATTGCTGCTAAAAAATCAAAAATGGCATTATACCTTGGCATTTGAGATTTTTAAGGGGCTTTATCTGTGACCGGCAATAACGACGCGGTTTTTATCGATATTCATTGTCATCATTCATCTAATCAAGCAGATTTAGCCTTGATGAGTTTTGATGTCGGTGAGTTTGATCAGCAGTTGGCTGAACAACAGTTTTACAGTCTGGGTTTACATCCGTGGTTTATTGAACAGCAAGATTGGCAGGCCAATTTGCAAGCTATGGTTAATCATCGCAATTTACTGGCCATTGGTGAGTGTGGCTTAGATAAGGCAATCAAAACACCTTTGGATCAGCAAATCCAAGTATTTCAACAACAAATCCAATTGGCCAAACAATGGAACAAGCCCTTAATCATCCATTGTGTTCGGGCTTTTAATGAGTTAATTCATCTCAAACAAGCCAATCCTGATCTAAAAGCTTGGATTATTCACGGCTACAACGCCAAGCCGCCAATGGCGCAACAACTCATCAAACACGGTTTTTATTTATCACTCGGCAAAGCCTTGTTAACTGAAAATAGTAACGCTCAACAAACTTTATCTATCCTGCCTTTAGAGCGTTTATTTTTAGAAACCGACGCCGCCAACGATATAAGCATTAGCGCTATCTACGCTGCTGCGGCTAAAATTGCCGAAATCGATGTTTCGACATTGAAACAACAAATCTTGGCTAATTTTCAAAGAGTATTTTTGCATGACTGATTTAAGCTGGTTATCTCGTACCGAACTGTTAGTAGGTAAAGCTAAACTCGACAAACTACAAAACTCGCATGTGTTGGTGGTAGGGATGGGCGGTGTTGGCTCGTTTGCGGCTGAGTTTATTTGCCGTGCTGGGGTAGGGCAGATGACCATAGTTGATGGTGACGTGGTCGATCCCAGCAATCGCAACCGCCAATTGCCAGCTTTAGCCACCACTCATGGTCAATCAAAAGCCGATGTGATGGGAGCAAGATTGCTGTCGATTAACCCCGATTTGAAGCTCAATATTCGCCACGAATTTATTACCCCCGACACCGCCGCAGACTTACTGAGTCAGCCTTATGATTACATCGTCGATGCCATCGACAGCTTAACCCCGAAAATTCATCTGATTCGCGCCGCCAAAACCCGCAAAATGAAAATCATCAGCTCAATGGGTGCGGGCGGTAAATTAGATCCAACTCAATTAAAAGTGGTCGATATTTCCAAAACCTATAACTGTCCTTTTGCCCAATTTATTCGTCAGCGTTTGCGTAAACAGGGAATTAGTCGCGGCTTAAAAGTGGTGTTTTCACCGGAAGTGGTGGTTAAAGAGTCGCTGATGTACACCGATGGCAGCAACTACAAAAAATCTGCTTACGGCACCGTGTCCTATTTACCCGCGGCATTTGGTGGCGTCTGTTCATCAGTCGTGATTCGGCATTTAATTGCTGAAGTTGATAAACAACAATAAAACCATGTCAGAGATTATCTTACAAAAAAGCAGCCGTTTACTGGCGATGCGTGCATCGGTTAGTGGCGCTAAAACTGAAGCAGTGCTTGAAAAACCTGTGTCGATTCAGCCGGATAAAAACCAGAAGTTCAGCCCAGAACTATTGCAGGCTCGATACTTAATCGATCAACGCTTGGCTGAACTAGTAAACAGATTGCCAGACGGTAAACAGCAGCGGTTATTTAAAATTCGTTATGGTTTTGAGCCCGAACAACTCAAACAGCAGTCGTTAAAACAAATCTTTAGCAAACTTGAGATTAATCCCGCCCCCATCAAGCAATTAAGCACAAACCATCAGTCACTATGGGAACTGAACTATAATGGCGAGCAACCCACTCAATTCTCTGACTAAAAACGGTCAGCATTTTTATCAAAAAATCATGCGCTACACATTAGAACCAAACCAAGATTATCGCGACCAAAGCCTACGCCAAGACGCCGAACTTTCCTCAGCCGAACTTCAAGCCGATGCCGCCAAACATTACGACGATTGCTATCGCGACTATTTAGTGGCTTGGTGTAATCGCGATAACCTAGCCCTACATTATGGCTATTGGGATCAAGCCACGCCTTACAATCAGCACCAAGCCTTGCTCAACAAAAACCAAGTCTTGTATGAGAAAGCAGGGATTAAAGCCACCGATAAAGTCCTCGATGCTGGCTGTGGTATTGGCGGTAGCAGTATCTGGATGGCAAAAAATCACGGCAATACCGTTACGGGTATCACCATCAGCGCTCAACAAGCCCAATATGCCGCGCAACACGCTCAGCGTCATGGCGTTGCTGAATTGGTCAATTTTGAAGTTGCCGATTTTTGTGCGACACCCTTTGCCGATGAATCGTTTGATGTGGTTTGGGCACTTGAAAGCTCTTGCCATGCCTTAAACAAAGCTGATTTTCTCCGCGAAGCATTTCGGGTTTTGCGTAAAGGTGGGCGTTTAGTGGTTTGTGATGGTTTTGTCCTGCAACGCCAGTTTGACGAACGCCAATGGCAAGCGGTGGTCACTTGCTTGAACGGTTGGGCAGTGCCTAATTTATGCGGTCGTGATGAGTTTTATGATTTATTGCAACAACAAGGTTTTAACCAAGCCCAATGCCACGACATTACCGCGCAAACCTTGCCATCTGCTGATTACATGTACAAAGTGGCCAAGCGTTTACAGCCAGTGCAAAAAATCAGCCAATGGCTAGGATTAAGAACCAAAGCCCAAACCGCAAATTACTTGGTGGGATTAGCCCAACATGTGTTATTTAGCGAAAAACTCACCGAATATTGTATTTTTACAGCGGAAAAATAACTGACAGGGTTGTCATGAAATCACCATTGATTAAATCGATACTAAGCATCATCCCCTACTGTTTTTTATTGGGTTGTGCTTCGGCACCGGTCAATAGCGGTCACGATAGTTTTGCCGATTACGCAGAGTCGGTTTTTAGACGGCAAAATCAACTCACTAGCCGTTTAATGATGCTAAACGATGAAGCAGATGAAGACGAGGTGTTTGAAGTTGCAGATCAAGCCATGCGTGACGCTTGTCATTTACTCAATGAATACGCTGAACGAGAAATGAGCGGCGAATCTATGAGTTGGCGATTTAAATCAAAAGTGCAGGATAGTATTGAAGCCTGTGACAAGAGCGTACAGCGGATGGAAGTTTTATTCGCAACCGCTGTCAAAGATCACCCTGAATAAGCGGCTTCGTTCCCTAACTATTCAACAATAGCTTCTCTAGCCCGTTGAATTGCCGCCTTAACGGTCTCCGGCGCCGTGCCACCAATATGGCTACGCGCCGCGACCGAGCCTTCTAGTTTCAAAATATCAAACACATCTTCGCTAATTTGCGCGGAGAAGCTTTGCAATTCCGCTAAGCTCAATTCTGATAAATCACGTTTGCTATCCACACCTAAACGCACCGCTTGCCCCACCACCTCGTGAGCATCACGGAATGGCATCCCTTTACGCACCAAGTAATCAGCCAAATCTGTCGCAGTAGCAAAGCCGCGTTTCGCCGCGTTGTACATGTTTTCGCGTTTAGCTTTGATGTGCGGCATCATGTCGGCGAAAGCGCGTAGGCAGTTGATTAACGTGTCTGCAGTATCAAATAACGGTTCTTTATCTTCTTGATTGTCTTTGTTGTAGGCCAAAGGTTGGCTTTTCATCAGCATCAATAATGACATCAAATGCCCAGTTACTCGTCCGGCTTTACCGCGCACTAATTCAGGAACATCAGGATTTTTCTTTTGCGGCATGATCGATGAACCGGTGCAGAAGGCGTCTGGAATATCGATAAAATCAAATTGCGCGCTGGCCCAAAGCACTAATTCTTCAGAAAAACGTGATAAATGCACCATGATTAAACTGCCGGCGGCGGCAAATTCAATTGCAAAATCACGGTCGCTGACAGAGTCTAAGGAGTTGTAAGAGGGACGCTCAAACCCTAGCAATTCGGCAGTCATAAAGCGGTCAATCGGATAGCTGGTGCCGGCTAAAGCGGCTGCGCCTAATGGCATGATGTTGATGCGTTTGCAGCAATCTTGCAGACGTTGTTCGTCGCGGCACAACATTTCAAACCAAGCCATTAAATGATGACCAAAGGTGACAGGCTGGGCAACTTGTAAATGGGTAAAGCCTGGCATGATAGTGTCGGCTTCGCGTTCTGCGACATCCAGTAACGCAACTTGCAAACGGCGTAATTGCGCCAAAATCGTGGTGATTTCGCTGCGCAAATACAGACGAATATCGGTAGCTACTTGGTCATTGCGTGAACGACCGGTATGAAGTTTTTTGCCAGCGATGCCAATTAAGTCGGTTAATCGCGCTTCGATATTCATGTGAACATCTTCTTGTTTAATCGACCAGACAAACTCACCACGCTCAATTTCGCCGCTGATTTGCGCTAAACCGCGTTGAATATCGGCTAATTCTTGGGCGGTGAGAATACCGATGTGATTCAGCATCGCCGCATGGGCTAACGAGCCTTGAATATCTTGCATCGCCATGCGCTGATCGAAATTCACCGAGGCGGTAAATTCTTCAACAAAAGCATCGGTGGCTTCGGCAAAACGGGCGCTGGAAAGTTTTTCGGTATTAACAGTGGTCATAAGTAACGTGGGTAAACAACAAAAAGAAGCGTGGATTATACCTTTGTCATTGCTTGCTTGAGAACGAAAGGCGCTTTAACTGACAAGTTTTGCAGTAAAATCGTGTCTTCAGGCCACTTTTGCTTCAGGTTATGACAAAACAATACACATTTCGCTCAGGCAGTCCTTACCCGCTGGGTACTAAAGTTAACGACGAGGGTGTTAATTTTTCTATCTCTAGTCGTCATGCGACGGTTGTTGAATTATTGCTATTTAAAACAGCAATCAGCAAAAAGCCATTTCAAATCATTCCCTTAGAACGTAATAAAAATCACACCTTCTTTTCTTGGCATGTGTTTGTTGAAAACTTACCGGCAGGGACTTGGTATGGCTGGCGAATTGATGGACCGTCTTTAACTAAAGAATCGGGCTTACGCTTTGATCGACAGAAATTATTGCTCGACCCTTGGGCACGGGCAATCAGTCACAAACTTTGGAACCGTTCAAAAGCTTGCCAAGCCGGTGATAACAGCGCTTTTGCCATGAAAGCCGCCGTGGTTGATAACGATTATGACTGGGAAGGTGATACGCCGCTGGTCATTCGTAGTGAAAAAGCGATTATTTACGAATTGCATGTCGGTGGCTTCACCCGTCACCCTTCTTCAGGGGTTAAAAATCCCGGCACCTTCGCGGGTTTAATCGAAAAAATCCCTTACCTACAACAACTCGGTATTACCCACGTCGAATTACTGCCTGTGATGGCGTTTGATGAACAAGACGTTCCGGTTCATACCGCAGAACTAGGTTTGAAAAATTATTGGGGCTATAGCACCCATAGCTTTTTTAGTCCCCATCCCGGTTATTGCGTCACGCCTGAAAAGGCCACCCATATCCGTGAGTTTCGTGATTTAGTCAAAGCCTTACACAAAGCCGGAATTGGTGTGATTATGGACGTGGTATTCAACCACACATCAGAAGCCGGCGCCGATGGCCCTGTAATCAATTTTAAAGGCATCACCGGCAACAGTTTTTACCTAACCGACAAACACGACAAACGGATTTTCCACGACTACACCGGCTGCGGTAATACCATCAACGGCAATCACCCCTTAGTGACGAATTTCATCATCAGTTGCTTGGAATATTGGGTGCGGGAAATGCACATTGACGGTTTTCGCTTTGATTTAGCCAGTGCTTTGGCACGCGGTGAAGATGGTACGGTATTACAAGACCCGCCTTTAGTTTGGGGGATTGAGTTATCAGAAAAACTTAGCCGTACCAAGTTGATTGCTGAAGCTTGGGATGCGGCAGGCTTGTATCAGGTTGGCAATTTCCCTGGTTATCGTTGGGGCGAGTGGAATGGCCGCTACCGTGATGTGATTCGGCGTTTTATTGGCGGTGAAAGCGGGATTATCAGCGAAGTTGCGACTCGGATTTGTGGCAGTAGTGATTTATATCAACCGCAACATCGATTACCAATTAGCGGGATTAATTTCATCACCTGCCACGATGGCTTCACCCTAAACGACTTATTCAGCTACAACCAAAAACACAACATCGCTAATGGCGAAGATAATCGCGATGGTTGTAATAACAGCTTGAGTTTTAATTGTGGTGTCGAGGGCGAAACTAAAGATCCTGCCGTTATTGCCCTACGCAAACAATCGGCTAAAAACGCGTATGCGATTTTGTTGGTAAGCCTTGGTGTGCCGATGTTATTAGCAGGTGACGAGTTTCTGAACAGTCAGCAAGGTAACAACAACAGTTATTGTCAAGATAACCCACTGAGTTGGCTAGACTGGCAAGCCAGTCAAGACAATGCCGATATATTGCGCTTTGTGCAATTAATGGTTCAACTCCGCAAACGCCACCCATCGCTGATGCGTCGGAATTTCTTAAATGGCGAAGCGGTTAAAGGCCGAGAAATTGCTGATATTACTTGGCATGGTGAGCAACCCGATCAAACGCCTAATTGGGATACCGCGGATAACCGTTTTATTGCCTATACCTTAGCGGCGATTGAAGAAAACGAAGCCGATTTGCATATTGTGATGAATATGTCCGACGACATACTGAAAATCCAGTTACCGAAAATTAACGGTCGGCAATGGCATCTCAGTGTTGATACCGGTAAATCCGCGCCTGTCGATATTATTGAATTTTCCCAGCAAATCCCCTTAGTTGGCGATATTTATCAAGTCAGTCAACGTAGCGTGGTGGTGTTTGAAGCTCAAGCCAAGTAGATTGTTGGCTAACTTATTGATTTAAGCACTTATCCACAAATACTGTGGATAAGTCTGTGGATTGAAACTGATAAGCGCCTCTAAATGCTTAATTTATCTGGCATTCGCTTAGATTGATTATCTTTTAATCAGCTGTTTTAGATTGATATAAATCAATAAGTTAGGTGTGGGTTGTTTGTGATTTAGCTAACAAAATAGCTAATCGAAATTGTCAATCCTTTTATGTTGATAACTATGTTGGATAGCACTGGATTTATTGCAATAAAAAGCAATCAACGGCAGTTTTTTGAATGAACTGGCATTCAATTTGCTTGGTTTTATTGACGGTTTTCCCGCAAATGCATTGCAATCAAAGCCGAATTGCTTTATTCTCCACCGCCTTTAGCGGTTATTGGCTGCTGAATACGGAGAGATGGCCGAGCGGTCGAAGGCGCACGCCTGGAAAGTGTGTATACGGCAACGTATCAAGGGTTCGAATCCCTTTCTCTCCGCCATATATCAAATTAACACGTTGATTTTAAAGAGATTTAATTCAACGGGTTTTTATGATCACCACTCTCTAACTCAATAAAAGTAGTAACAAAAAATTACCACTAAATTGCCCAGATTTTGCCAAAATCCGCATTCTAGGCATGAAATACCAGTAAAACCTTGGTCAAAAATTTCCAAACACCCCCCTTTAGCATCAAAATTCCTCACCAATCACTAACAAAGAATTCATAGATTGAGATTGTTGCCGCTCCATCCCTTTCTTAAATTTCACAATCAATGCGTAACATTCGGAATATCAAACTTGTCTAATGCCCAAATCAGTAGCAGTATCCACACGATTCCTGTGAATCCAAAAATAAAATTAATCGCAAAAATCACCCAGCGGTTTCGATGAACTCGATTAAATGCAATGATTGTCGGCACGAAATAAATCGCATTGAAGACGATGAATAATCCTACTAGTAGAAAAATGGTTAGCATCGGATTAACAGCGAAATCTTGAAAAAACTATAGGTTTCAATGTTTTAAATTTTTTTGCTGATAAATGCGGTTGATGATTTTGTGTTGAAACCCTTTAATTTTACATTCACTCGTCCATTTGGAGTATTGCATCCTGTTCGTGAACATGGGCAGTAATTAGAACTATCTGACCTCAACCAAGTTATCCCAATCTGTTGTGTATCTTTGAGTGATTCTGTTTGATTTTGCTTTCCAACTGTTATCAAAACCAGCCGTCGCTATTCTCAATGATTTGGGATATTTTCGGTTGATTGTAGTGGTCATTAATTCAGCGTTACCGATTATCGGATTGTCATTAAATAAATCAGTCTGACCTACTGAGCCTTCTGATTGAATAGCTGATAAGACAATACCGCACTTGTGGCAGTTAAAACCTTCTTTAAAAATCTCTTTGAGTAAACGAATTGCTATATTCACAATGTATCGTGTGTCTTGGGTTGGCAAAATTAATTTCGTACTGGCCGAATTCTGATATTGCTTATCTGTATCACTGAAGGGGTTCGTATGTAGGGCGCCAGCATTTTTTTCGCGTAAAGCTGAAAATGGGTCCAACTTATTTCAGCGGCGAAAAATGACTGGCTATTATTGCCTTCGGCGGCCCTGATTCGTCCTCTTCACCTCGTCTCGACCCAGCAAGTGGATCAAAACAAAGTTCCAAATGACTTGACGGCGTTTCGTGATGCCTTGCAGGTTTTCTACGCTTCGCTTCGAAAATCCGCCCGGCGCTACGCCTATCGGGGACTAAAAATCTTCACTTCGCTTACACTACGTTTCCAAGATTTTCAGCGATCGTAGGTAGGCTCTAGCTAGTTCATGTCTTTATCACTCGATAGCAAAAGCGAACCTCGTCTTATTAAGGGTTGATTGAATTCGTGGTTCGGTATTTCTTTGGGTTGGCTTAGGCATGGTAGGTTGCAATCGGAAAATATCATCAAATCATGCTTACAACGGATGATTTATGTAACAAAGCTTAACAAAGTCATCTTCAACTATTGTTGACAAAAATATTATACAATTTGGTAAAAAAAATCAGTATTGTCGGGAGTGTTAGGGAATTAATAGGCTTTGTTGCATAAATCGTTCGCAGTCTCCATAGTTGAAGGAAATTTCCTGATC
>CAMCSF010000071.1 GCA_945877625.1 Methylomonas koyamae
CGTATAAAAGTTGTTAGTTCTTTGGCATGTTGCAAAAACAGCCGATGTAATGAATTGGATGAATTGTCTTTCACTGTAAAACCTTAAGAAATCGACGCAGTATTTATAAGCAATATCCGAGCCAACTCTAAAATTGGTTTACTTAACAACTAGATACAATCAGCGACTTAAAAGACAACCTAAAAAAAATAATAAAACTATGTGATATGACACACTTAAAGCAATAAAATGTGCCAAATGCCCTAATGTCATTTCTAGCAAATTGCTTCAATTGCTCAAAAAATAAAGAAAAACTATCGGGCAAAAAAAAGGAGCATTTTCATGCTCCTTTTTCCCCTAAACCGTAAAAATTAACGGTTGTAGATGTACATGGTGACTTCAAAGCCAAAACGCATGTCGTTGTATGCAGGTGTTTCCCATTTCATTGTAATACCCTCCAGAGGTTTTTGTTGTTAGCTAGCTTGATCAAGAAAGCCGACCGAAGTATACGATGAAGTTTTTCTTTGTGCAACTGAGCAATAACAGCTGATTAACGCTGACTTTCCAGCGCAATTCAACGCCAACAAAGCACCGAATTGATCAGTCATTTATACTGTGCTTTTAGAATTGATTGAAAAGCGAGTTTGGGAAGCATGAAAACCTATCTAGTCGGCGGTGCAGTCCGAGATCGTTTGCTGGATTATCCGGTTAAAGAACGTGATTGGCTGGTGATTGGCGAAACGCCAGAATCGATGCTGACCAGAGGTTTCAGAGCGGTTGGCAAAGATTTTCCAGTGTTTCTGCATCCCAAAACCAACGAAGAATATGCGCTGGCTCGTACCGAACGCAAAACCGCTCCCGGCTATAAAGGCTTTGCGGTTTACGCCGCACCTGATGTCACTATCGAACAAGACCTACAACGCCGCGATTTAACCATCAATGCCATTGCTCAAGGCGATGATGGCAGTTTGATTGATCCATTTAACGGCCAACAAGACCTAGAAAATCGCATCCTCCGCCATGTGTCCCCCGCATTTAGCGAAGACCCCGTCAGAATTTTGCGGGTTGCTCGCTTTGCCGCTCGTTATGCGCATTTAGGCTTTACGGTTGCTGAATCGACACAGCAATTAATGCAAGACATGGTTGAAAATGGCGAAGCTGACCATTTAGTGGCTGAGCGAGTTTGGGCGGAATTATATAAAGCTTTAAACGACACCACCCCATCGGCATTTTTCCAAGTTTTGCGCGATTGCGGAGCTTTAAAAGTGATTTTTCCCGAAATCGATGCCTTATTCGGCGTGCCGCAACCGCCTCAACATCATCCCGAAATCGATACCGGCATTCATGCTTTAATGGTGTTAAGCCAAGCCACACGTTTATCTGATCAAGCCGAAGTGCGCTTAGCCGCATTGCTACACGACCTTGGCAAAGCCGTTACCCCTAGCCAACACTGGCCTAGCCATCACGGTCACGAGAAAAAAGGCTTACCGATTTTAGACAAACTCTGCCAACGCCTACGAATACCGAAAAGCTTTAAAACCTTAGCCAGTCATGTGATGGAATATCACACTCATTGTCACCGGGTATTTGAACTGCGCCCAGACACTTTGGCCGATATGCTGCATAACATGGGCGGTTTTAAATCTAATCAAGCTTTAGAAAATTTTGTCTTAGCTTGTGAAGCCGATGCCCGTGGCCGGACTGGTTTTGAAAACAGAGATTATCCGCAAGCCGATTATCTGCGCGCGGCTTGTCAGACTGCCGTAGCAATCGACACCAGCGCGATTTTAAACAGCCCGTTACAAGGTCAAGCGATTGGCACCGCGATTAGAGAGTTGCGGATTCAAACCCTAAAACAATTTAAACACGATTACCAAGCCACCCAATCATGAACCCGATTTTAATCAGCGCCAGCTTATTGGTTTGCAGCAATGTGTTTATGACCTTTGCTTGGTACGCGCATTTAAAACAGTTGAATCACAAAAGCTGGTTAATTGCCGCTTTAATCAGCTGGGGCATTGCTTTATTTGAATATTTGCTGCAAGTGCCAGCCAATCGTATTGGCTATCAATCGCTCAATGTTGGACAACTGAAAATCATGCAAGAGGTGATTGCCTTAACGGTTTTCGTACCCTTTTCAGTGTATTACTTAAAAGAGCCGCTCAAATTGGATTATCTATGGGCTGGGCTTTGTATACTGGGCGCAGTATTTTTTATTTTTCGCGCCAAACTCAATTAATCAAGGATTTATTGATGACATTCACAGGAAACAACCATGCTTAGCTACCGTCACGGCTTTCATGCCGGCAATTTTGCCGATGTACTCAAACACAGCTTAACCACCTTGGTGATTGCCGCGCTTAAACAAAAAGACAAACCGTTTGTTTATATCGACACCCATGCCGGCGCTGGCAAGTATTCGTTACAATCGGAATTTGCGCAAAAAACCGGCGAATATCAACAAGGTATCGCCAAAATTTGGGAGACCGATGATTGCCCAGAAGAAGCTAAAGATTATCTAGCCGCAGTCCGTGCTGAAAATACCAATCACCAACTAATCCGCTATCCCGGCTCGCCACAATTAGTCAGCCGTTTGGTCAGATCGCAAGATCGCTTAGTGTTATCAGAATTACACAGCACTGATTACGAAAGCCTACACCAGCTATTTGCGGGTAATAAACAAGTCAACGCTAACAAAGAAGACGGTTTAGCCAGTTTAGAGAAGAAACTGCCACCGATTCAAAGACGCGGTTTGATTTTGATTGACCCCAGTTATGAAGTAAAAGCCGAATACAACCAAATCGTGAAAACCATTGCTGCAGCGCATCGCCGCTTTGCCACCGGCGTTTACGGCCTGTGGTATCCGGTGATAGATCGCACCAACACTGAACGTATGTTGCAACGCTTAGCAGAAACCGGTATTCCCAAACAACTCCGCATCGAACACTGCGTTGCCGAAGACAGCTCGGTGCGTGGCATGACCGGTTCTGGTATGCTGTTTATCAATCCACCTTGGCAATTGGAGCAACAAGCGCAGATATTACTGCCTTGGTTAAACCAACATCTAACGGATGGTAAAGGACATTGGAAAATAGAGTGGCAAGTGCCTGAGAATTAAGCGAAGGATTTGATTACCCATGAGCATCATTTCAAAGAAAAATCTGGATTTATTTGTTGTTGGATTCCTATTGCTGTCGTTAATCATGTACGACTTGACGATAGAAATCGTTGTGGAAATACTGCATCTCATCTTTGAAGTTTTTCACAATATGTTCGAGTGGGTAGAACTCGGCATTGAACACGCAGTTGAGCATATTTTTCACACCGAGCGTCATGGTAGCCAAGTCATCACTTTTTACACCCTGATGTCGATGATTGGCTATGGCTTATACAAACTCAGATTCATCGTTCCACGCAGTTATCGTTTTTTTAGACAATTAGCCCGCGATGCTTGGATACGCCGTAAAACCCAAGTATTAACTTACTGGCACGCACAAAAACTGCTTAACAAAATCGGCATCGGTATCGCCGCCACTGCTGTGCTGTATTTAGCGTCATTTTTTGTGATGTGATTTAAACCCTAATTTGATAAACACCATGCCTTTACTAGAACAAGTCAAACACACTATCCTCACCGCCAACGGCTTACAAACGCAAGACGTCGATCGGGTTATGGCAACGCTACTCAGCGTACCCGTGGATGCGGCTGACATTTATTTTCAATCCAGCCATTTTGAATCTTGGTCACTAGAAGGCGGGATAGTTAAAGAAGGCAGTCATTCGATTGAACACGGCGCGGGCGTCAGGGTAGTCAGTGGCGACAAAACCGGCTTTGCATACAGCGACCGAATTGAAATGCCTATCTTGTTAGAAGCCGCTAACAACGTCAAAGCAATTGTTAAACACGGTCAAAATGTTCAACATAAAATCGCCACACCGCAAAATTGGCCGCAACTTTACCAACCGCTAAACCCGCTTAAATCCTTAGCCGATCAAGACAAAATCGACTTACTCAAACGCGTTGATGCCGCAACCCGCAAACTGGATAGCCGGATTGAAGAAGTGATGGTCAGCTTGGTTGCCGCCTACGACACCGTGCTAATTGCCAATCAAGACGGTGCCTTAGTCGCCGATGTTCGCCCTTTGGTCAGACTCAATGTCAGCGTGATCATGGTCGAAAATGGTCGCCGTGAACAAGGCAGCATGGGCGGTGGCGCTCGTAGCGATTACAGCTATTTCCTCGAAAACGACCGCGCCTTTGAATATGGCCGCGAAGCAGTTCGTCAAGCACAAGTCAATTTACAAGCCGAAGCCGCACCTGCTGGCAATATGACCGTGGTTTTAGGCCCAGGCTGGCCGGGGATTTTGTTACACGAAGCTATTGGACATGGCTTGGAAGGCGACTTTAACCGCAAAGGCACTTCGGCATTTAGTGGCAGAGTCGGTGAACGGGTGGCTTCCGATTTATGTACCGTGGTCGATGATGGCACTTTAGCGGGGCGTCGTGGCTCATTAAGCGTTGATGACGAAGGGACGCCTACCCAAAACACCGTACTGATCGAAAAAGGCATCTTAAAAGGCTATATGCAAGACAAGCTCAATGCTCGCTTGATGGGCGTCAAACCTACAGGCAATGGCCGCCGCGAATCCTACGCCCACTTACCGATGCCGCGCATGACCAATACTTATATGCTCCCCGGCGAAAGCGAACCGGAAGAAATTATCCGCTCGGTTAAAAAAGGCTTATATGCCCGTAATTTTGGCGGTGGTCAGGTTGATATTACCTCTGGCAAATTCGTATTTTCTGCCAGCGAAGCTTATTTGATTGAAGATGGCAAAATCACCCGTCCGGTCAAAGGCGCGACTTTAATCGGCAACGGCCCCGATGTTTTAACCAAAGTATCGATGGTCGGCAACGACATGCAACTTGATAGCGGCGTCGGTACTTGCGGCAAAGATGGTCAAAGCGTGCCGGTGGGGGTTGGGCAACCCACTTTAAAAATCGACGGTTTAACCGTTGGTGGCACTAACCTTTAGTTGCTTGGTGGTTCGATAAAATCCAGCGACTCTAAAAATCACTATTAAACCGAGAATTTCCCGTGCAAAACCAAGCCGAAATCAATCGTTTAAAAACTGTCGTGCAACAATTGCTCGACGAAGCCAAACAACAAGGCGCCAGCGCTGCTGAAGCTGCTTTTAGTGTCGATAATGGCCTGTCAGTTTCTGCCCGTCTAGGTGAAGTGGAAACGGTCGAATTTCACTGTGACCAAGGCATAGGCGTCACCGTCTATTTTGGTCAGCAAAAAGGCTCAGCCAGCACTAACGATGTGTCACCCGAATCATTAAAAGAAACCGTTCAGGCCGCTTGCAGCATCGCTCGCTACGCCAGTGCTGACGACTACGCAGGTTTACCTGATGTCAGCGAACTCGCGACCGAATTTCCAGACCTCGACCTCAATCATCCTTGGAGTGTCGATGCCGAACAAGCGATTGCTTTAGCGATTGAATGCGAAAACGCCGCCCGAGGCTATGATGCCGCTATCA
This sequence comes from Methylomonas koyamae, assembly GCA_945877625.1. Lineage (GTDB taxonomy): Bacteria > Pseudomonadota > Gammaproteobacteria > Methylococcales > Methylomonadaceae > Methylomonas > Methylomonas koyamae_C. The sequence goes on from CAMCSF010000071.1 coordinate 5,524, forward strand.
GCAATTCCGAAGGCGCATCAGTCAGCAGTCATCAAGGCACGCGGGTGTTTGGTAATTCCTTAGGCTTTTTGCAAGGCTATCAATCCAGCCGCCATTCCATCAGTTGCTCGGTGTTGGCCGGTAGCGGTGATGCCATGCAGCGCGATTATTGGTACAGCGTGGCGCGTAACGCCGCTAATTTGCAATCAGCGCAAGCGGTGGGTGAAAAAGCCGCGCAACGGACTTTGGCAAGACTCAAGGCCCGCAGCCTCAGCACTCGCCAATGCCCAGTTTTGTTTGCACCAGAAATGGCTTCAGGCTTAATCGGTGCGTTAATCGGTGCGATTAGCGGTGGCAGCTTGTACCGTAAATCATCGTTTTTACTCGACTCATTAAATACCCAAGTTTTGCCTGATTTCGTTCGCATCCACGAGCAGCCGTTATTAATCGGCGCCTTAGGCAGCGCTAGTTATGATGGCGAAGGCGTTGCCACCCAAACCCGCGACATCGTCAGCGAAGGGATTTTAAGAGGCTATGTGCTAAGCACTTATTCAGCCAAAAAATTGGGTATGCAAAGCACTGGTAATGCTGGCGGCGTGCATAACTTAACCGTCGAAACCGGCAGCAACGATTTTGCAGCAATGTTAAAACTGATGAACACGGGTTTATTAGTGACCGAATTAATGGGGCAAGGCGTTAATCGAGTAACTGGTGATTATTCGCGTGGGGCGTCAGGTTTTTGGGTGGAAAACGGCGTGATTCAATATCCGGTGGAAGAAATCACCATTGCGGGTAATTTGAAAACCATGCTGCGTCATATTGTCGCGATTGGCAACGATGTCGATTTGCGAGGCAATATCCGCACTGGCTCGATTTTAGTTGAACAGATGGCGATTGCTGGCGAATAATGAACTTATGACTATAATTTTTAGCCAACCTTCAAAGGAGCATAGTCATGGCTTATTCACTTCCTCACGATTTATATCTATTAATCGAATCAGCGCTTAATCAAGATAGAGAGAAAACTGATCTCGTTGCCCGTGCAATCGAATCATCAATACGAGCTATTGATGACAAGGCTGACGACAAAAAACAGGTAATTAAAGCGGAACTTTATAACGACCTGCGTAATGAACTGGCCACCAAAGAATTTGTTAGGGCGGAGATTAATGAATTAAAAACTGAAATTTCAACCCTGAGAAGTGAATTCAAAGCCGAAATTAAACACATAGCATTTATGATGAAAGTACTAGTCGGCTGCGCTATTTTCGGTTTAACCCTGTTTAACCCAGCTTTTATGAAATTAATCGAGGTCGCTTTTAAATAGCTGCCACCTGAAAACTTGGATTTTCCGTTCGCTTTGAGCAACACGGAAAATCCAATATCCTACCTAAATCCCCCGCAACACATCACCAATCAACTCCGGCCCTTTGTAAATCAAACCGCTATAAACCTGCACCAAACTCGCGCCAGCCTGGATTTTTTCCTGCGCATCTTCGCCGCTCAAAATCCCGCCTGCGGCAATAATCGGCAATTTACCTTGCAACTCCGTAGCCAAACCTTTCACAACCCGTGTCGAAGCGGTCTTAACGGGCGCACCGCTTAATCCACCGGTTTCATTAGCATATTGATGACCTTGCACTGCATCACGAGCAATCGTTGTATTAGTGGCAATCACGCCATCCATTTCAAACGCCAATAGCAAATCAGCAATATGACGAATCGCTTCATCGCTTAAATCCGGCGCGATTTTCACCGCAATCGGCGTGTATTTGCCATGCTCGGCTTGCAGCTTTAATTGCTCGGTTTTTAAGGCTTGCAACAAATGCTTAATCTCATCACCTTCCTGTAACTGACGCAGGTTTTTGGTATTCGGGGAGGAGATATTGATGGTGATATAACTGGCCGCTGCATAACTTTTGCGTAAACCAATCAAGTAATCTTCCGTTGCATTTTCAATCGCGGTATCAGCATTTTTACCGATATTAATCCCTAAAATGCCTTGATAAGCACTACGTTCCACTTGTTGAAGCAGATGATCAATGCCGAAATTATTAAAGCCCATTCGATTAATAATCGCTTGATGCTCTGGCAAACGGAATAAACGCGGTTTTGGATTACCGGGCTGAGGACGAGGCGTCACGGTGCCGATTTCAATAAAACCAAACCCCAAAGCCGCCAAAGCATCAATGTAATCGCCGTTTTTATCTAAACCTGCCGCTAAACCCAGCGGATTTTTAAATTCCAAACCCATTACTGTGATCGGCTTATTAACCACTTTAGGCGCAGTTAATCCCGATAAACCCGTTTGATGCGCCAGCTTTAATAACGCCAACGTAACGTGATGCGCGGTTTCCGGATCCAATGAAAACAATAATGGCCGAAGCAGGGGATAGCTATTCATAAATTAAACCCAATTACTCCCACTCAATCGTAGCAGGTGGCTTGCCTGAAATATCGTAGGTAACGCGAGAAATGCCGGCTACTTCGTTGATAATTCGACGTGAGATCAAATCCAAAAACTCATAAGGCAAATGCGCCCAGCGAGCGGTCATGAAATCAATGGTTTCAACGGCACGAATCGCGATCACGTAATCGTATTTACGACCATCACCCATCACGCCAACTGATTTAACCGGTAAAAATACCGCGAAGGCTTGGCTGACTTTGTCGTATAAATCGTGGCGATACAGTTCTTCGATGAAAATCGCATCGGCTTGGCGTAGTAAATCGGCATATTGCTTTTTCACTTCACCCAAAATTCGCACCCCCAAACCTGGGCCTGGGAATGGATGACGGAAAATCATGTCGGCGGGTAAGCCGAGTTCTAAACCTAATTTACGCACTTCATCTTTAAACAATTCGCGTAATGGCTCGACCAATTTCAAGGTCATGTTTTCTGGCAAGCCGCCGACGTTGTGATGCGATTTAATCAAATGCGCTTTGCCGCTTTTTGCACCAGCCGATTCGATAACATCAGGATAAATGGTGCCTTGTGCTAACCATTTCGCGTCAGTCAATTTGCTGGCTTCTTCGTCAAAAATATCAATAAACAAGCCGCCGATAATTTTACGTTTTTGCTCTGGATCGTTAACGCCAGCTAATGCGGCTAAATAACGCTGTTCAGCATCAACGCGAATTACTTTGATGCCCATGTGTTGAGCAAACATTGCCATCACTTGGTCGCCTTCGTTTAAACGCAGCAAGCCGGTGTCAACGAATACGCAAGTCAGTTGCTGGCCAATGGCTTTATGCAACAAGGCAGCTACGACCGAGGAATCAACCCCGCCTGATAAACCTAAAATCACTTGGTCGGTGCCGACTTTTTCGCGCACAGATTGAATGCTGTCTTCGATGATGTTATTTGCGTTCCATAAGGCTTGGCAGTCACAAATTTCCAAGACAAAACGGCTTAAAATCCGGCCACCTTGTTTGGTGTGGGTAACTTCTGGGTGGAATTGCAGGGCGTAGAAGTTTTTATCTTCGTCGGCGATACCAGCAATCGGTGCGCCGTCTGAGCTGGCAATCAGTTTAAAACCAGTGGGCAATTCAACCACGCGGTCACCGTGGCTCATCCAAACATCTAATAAACCAAAACCTTCGGGTGAAGTATGGTCTTCGATGTTCAATAACAATTTGGAATGGCCGCGAGCGCGAATTTGCGCGTAGCCGAATTCGCGATGATCGGATGATTCAACTTTGCCGCCTAATTGCTCGGCCATGGTTTGCATCCCGTAACAAATGCCTAACACCGGAATGCCGAGTTCAAAGACAATTTGCGGTGCTCTTGGCGTGTCGCTGCTGGTGACTGTTTCAGGGCCGCCGGACAAAATCACCCCTTTAGGGGCAAAAGTTTGGATTTCCTCAGCGCTGCAATCGCAAGAATAAATTTCGCAATAAACGCCAATTTCACGAACCCGGCGAGCAATCAACTGGGTGTATTGCGAGCCGAAATCGAGGATAAGGATTTTGTCGGAATGGATATTGGTTGATGTTGATTGTGTCACGCGGCAAGCCTTATGTTTGGGAGCTTAGAGTAAATCTTTATAAAGTCCGTCGAGCAGGCTTTTGTTGTTCGCAAAACC
>CAMCSF010000072.1 GCA_945877625.1 Methylomonas koyamae
GCTCAAACTGCTTGTCTTGATCGTTAAGCGTCAGATTAATTGACTTGCTGTCAGCCATTGAATAGCTCCTAAGGCAGGTTGCATGGATGAATATGTTGCTATTTTATTGCAAAATGGCGCAAATCGGTTGCTTGACGCACAAAAGCTCGATTTTTCAAGGTTTGCAAGGTGCGACGCGAGATACAAAAAACACTGATTTACAGCAACAACGGCTTCGATAATAGAGAGTTAACTAAAGCCAAACAAGCCCATTAATCGAAAGAATCCATTCACTCTAAGCGAACAATCCCTTTTATGACTCACGCTAAAACCATTTTTATCACCGGCTGTTCAACTGGCATTGGTTACACGACCGCTATTGAACTACAAAAACGCGGACATCGGGTCATTTGCTCGGCGCGCAAACCAGACGATGTCAGCCGATTACAAAATGCAGGCTTTGAATGCTTACTACTTGATTTGGCTGATTCTGCCAGTATTCAACATGCCGTTGAGCAATTAATACAGCTTACAGATAGCAAAATTGATGCGCTATTTAACAATGGCGCCTTTGGTCAACCCGGCGCAGTTGAAGATTTGAGCCGCGAGACCTTGAGAAATCAATTTGAAACCAATTTTTTTGGCACCCATGAATTAACCAATTTATTGATTCCGTTAATGCGCGAACAAGGCCATGGCCGAATTATCTACAACAGCTCGATATTAGGCTTTGTAGCGATGAAATATCGCGGTGCTTATAACGCCAGCAAATTTGCCTTGGAGGGCTTAGCTGACACTTTGCGCTTAGAATTACGCGGTACAGGGATTCATATTGCCCTGATCGAGCCGGGGCCAATTGAAAGCGATTTCCGTAAAAATGCTTTCGCCATGTATCAAAAAAATATCGATCCCAGTAACAGCTATCACCGTGAAACCTATCAAGCGATGGAAGCGCGTTTGCAAAAACAGGGGCCAGCAGCACCGTTCACTTTACCGGCAACGGCAGTGGCTGATAAAGTGATTCATGCCTTGGAAGCAAAAAAACCAAAATATCGCTATCCAGTTACCGTTCCAACCCACCTTTTTAGTTGGTTAAAACGATTTTTACCAACCGCTTGGCTGGATAAAATTTTAATCAGCGTTGAATAAGTTTTACGCTAATTTTCCGGCTAAAACCGCTATGAAACCGCATAAACTGTGCTATTATCGCGACAGCATGTAGTAGTTAAAACGATTGTGATAGCAGCTATATGTTCTTATAAAAACAACTATGAGGTTCATACATGAAAATTTTAAAAAGTGCTGTTGTCGCATTTTCTTTAGCTGTTGCTATGGGTTCTTTCTCAACTGCAGCAGTTGCAGAATCAGATCCAGGTCGAGTTACTCACAAGCCAATTGATGCTGTTAAAGGCGTACAAGATCTTATTGCTGCAGCAGAATCTGCGATGAACAACGGCGCGTCTGCAGCCGATGTAGCTGCTGCAATCAAAAAAGCAGCTAACTTTGCTGAAGAAATCAATGCAAACGACAGAGTTGCTAGAGAAAATTCAAAAGTTGCTAAACACATGAAAGCTGCTGAAAAATCAGCAAAAGCGGGTAACTTTGATGAAGCGAAAGGCCACTTGGCTGGCGCTAAAGAAACTTTAGAAAACTTGAAAAAATTAATCTAATGTTTCTGAAACGGGGCGTTTGAAACGCCCCGTTTTTTTATAATCGAAAAGTATTCCCCTCTAATTGCAGCTCCATCCAAGCAATCAATTCTTTGCCGCTACTCGCACCGCTATCGGTCCACTTCAAATCGCTATCACCCATCACAGCCTGCCATCTTTGCATTAAGCCTTTTAGTTTGACCGCACTAGCTTCTGTGAAATGCACTCGCTGAATCAATTCAAAATACAAATCATTATTTATTTTTGGTAATAAGTCTCTAGCTTTTAACAAATTATTCAGCAAGCGATTAATCTCATCTACTTTATTTCCAACCCACTCCACCACCACCGTTTCACTGATATTTTCAATCGCTGAATCAGCATTATCAGAAACAATTTTCAGGCTATGTAAAAACTCATTGGTATTAAATTTAGTGGCTATTTCATAAAATGCCGCCGCTTCCATATCAAACAAACTATCACCCGCGTAATCGCTACTCGGTTTAGTTAACGTTTTCACTGCACTGGTTTGAAAATGATTAGCGAATGTTAATTGCGGATAATGATTTTTAGCTGTTTCGCAATCGGTAATTTTATCCGCTAGATACAAATTACCGACGGGAAAATTTTGATGCCCCGCGATACCAAAGTTAATCAAAATAGGACTGACTGTTTCTGCATACAAACACATGGTATATGCAACCGCCGCTGCCATCGCTAATTTACCCACGCCAGCAATCACAACCACCCGCTCTTGATTGCTATAAATAGCGAATGGTTTTTGTTGGGTAAGTTTTTTTAAATGCCATGCTTGCACTAATGGCTTGGCTTCACAAGCTAAAGCCACAAAAATAAAAACAGTCGGACGCAAAATCAATTAACTCCTATTTAATTATTTAACCGATGAAATACCTGAGCGAGAGGTTTTAGAACCATTGACAAACAAGGTTTTCAAGCGCTCAAAAGCAGCCAATAAGGTCTTATCCATGACAACTTGATTACCAATAGACACAATCACTCGAGATAACTCAGGCATTTTCGTTTTGCTTGCTAATGTATAAATTGGCTGTACATATAAAATTGAATTACCCATTGGCAACACTACCATACGACCTTTTTTAACCTCAGAACCAAGCTGATTCCATAAAGTAAATTGTGCTGATATTTCAGGATTTTGATCAATTAACGCATTAACCTGCGATGGGCCATTAACTTGAACCTCTTTCGGGAATTTATAAACTGTAATATTCGGTTTATAACGATGATCACAAGTCGATTGATCTAAACTACCCGCCACACCGACCATACTCAAATTATCTCTATGCACAGGCGTCATAGGATTAATCATCACAAACTCTTCTTGATCGCTGCAATGACCCAAGTCCATAGTAATAAAATAAGGTAATACCTCTACCCCATCAACCGTTGCTGGCTGCCAAGTTTCAGCCTGTTCATAAAATAATTCAGGGGTATGCTGATGATACTTGGCATAAACTTTCATTTGCAGATGATATAAATCGCGCGGATAACGCAAATGCTCTAGCAAACTCTCAGGCATTTCTTCTATTTTCTTAAAAAATCCTGGATAAGCTTTATTGTAAGCATTAATAATTGGATCTTTTGCGTCAGATATAAAATACTGAACTTTTCCATCATAAGCATCAACGACAACTTTTACCGAATTGCGAATATAGTTAAATGGGCGATTTTGATTCAACCGACTATCAACCGTTGGTATCGAAACTGGATAATGGCTAGATAACGTATAAGCATCCTGAATCCAATAAAATCTATCTTTATTTAGAACTAAGTATGGGTCTTTATCCAGATGTAAAAATGGAGTTATCGTTCTAATCCGCTCACCAATATTACGTCTTAATAGAACTTGGCTATCTTTAGTAATATTGGGCGAGAAAAATATTTTTTCATCTTTAAAATAAAAAGAAAGCAACATTTTTCTAAAATACGATGTCACAGGAATACCGGCATTACCGCCGTAATTTTTGCCATTATCAACTTGCGAACTAGAAATATCCTCGGAAATTAATTTATTCGGCACTATTGCATAATCATATTGCTCTTGACCAAAATAAATATCAGGATTTTTAACCGAAAAGCCAACTTCTGAAGTCAAATCTAAATCGCGCAAATACCAAACAATTGGAATACCGGCATCTTGTGCTGCTGGTGAGATTGCCGCACCATAGCCATGAGTATAACGAAGATGCGTGTTTTCCCAGTTTTGAGCTTCTTTAGGTAGTTTTTGGATATTCACTTCTCTAGCAGCCAAATTGACTTGTTGATGATGGCCATTAATAAAATAACGATCCTCATCAATCGTAGCAAAACCATAATAAGGTCTTATTCCTTGCAATTGACTATAGCTATCAATTAACAATTCTCTATCCCAAACTGGAATATTTTCAAAATGTTTAGTGGTTGACCATGCTTCTATATCTTTAGTCGGATCCAAACTGACTTTGAAATCAATTGTTTCTACCTGATTAAGATCATAAGCTGCCAACGTAGCATTAATGTTATCGCGGATATTCTCAGCTTCTGCTCGACTATAATTTGGTTTAACAATAAATTTTTCAATGATATCTGGGACAAATTGATTAGATTGCAATCCAATCAAAACCAATAAACCAACAGTTACAAGAATTAATGGGGTTTTATGTCTATGCTTTTCAGCAAAAACATTGAAAACAATTAAACCAGCCACTGCCAATATCGTAACAATAATCAACCAAATTAACGGCAGATGGTAGCGCAATTCAACAAAACCTGGGCCAAAAAATACCGGCTGATTATTGTTTGCATATAAAAGACCAAATCGCTCAAGCAAAAAGCCCCAAATTACAAACAAGACAACAAAACCTAATAAAACCGTTAAATGTAATTTGGCGCCTATCGGAAACTGTTTACGTTGATTAGGCACAAAAATATGTTCTAACCAATACAATAAGCCGGTTGCAAACAACACCACAACCGCACTAATCAGTAATTCTTTTTGAATGAGAATATAAACCGGATAGGAAAATAGATAAAACCCTATATCATTACCATAAATAGGATCACTGACACCGGCATTACTACCAAAGAAAAATAATAATGCTTGTTCCCATTGCAAATAAAATGGTATCGCAATCAAAATTGCCAATATCAATGAAACTGGCGTGTAAACTGTGGCCGAGCCACTCATAAACACATCGGCAAAACGCTGAAAATTTCGCCTTTTTTTACTGTCCATCAATACGTCATCGGGAGGATTAAGTCCTAAATATCGTGAAGCAATGAAAAAGTGCAACATAAATACGGCAAAGAAAAATACCGTAACAACCACTGAAAAAACAAAACCATATAACCATCTAAGCCAGAAATACGATTCAAAATCTAACGATCTAAACCACCAAAGATCGACAAAGAAATCCAGAAATACGAAATAAAACGCAACATATAGTCCAATAACTAATAAAGCGGTCGCACCCAATATAGCGGGAAATATTTTCCAGTTACGCATAAAGTCCTCTCAATCCAAATTTGCTTGCTAATAATTGGCTTTATTTCTGATTTACTTAATCAGCGTTACGTTTCTACAGACACAAAAAAGCCTACCCAACATCGCATAATTAACGATATTGGGTAGGCTGGACATCATTTACTTCTTTAAAATACCAATTCCTTTTAACAGATTAAGTGCTTCGTTAAGCGGATAATCGGTAATGGTTGCTTTATCTTCGGTTTCTTTTTCAGAGGTTTCGCTATCATCTTTGTCTTCTTTTTTATCTTCTTTGACTGGCTTGTTTTTATTGCCATTAGCCAAATGATGCGATAAATCAGCTTCTTTAATCGACTCAACTTTGGCTTTTTCTAGGTTTTCTAATTTAACCCGCGCCAATTTCACATCCGGTTCAATCCCTTCCGCTTGAATTGATCGACCTGATGGCGTGAAGTAACGGGCAGTGGTTAATTTAACCGCGGCATTATTGCTGGTTGGCAAAATAGTTTGTACAGAGCCTTTACCAAATGACTTTTCACCCATAATCACCGCGCGTTTTTGATCTTGCAAAGCACCGGCGACAATTTCTGATGCTGATGCCGAGCCGCCATTAATCAAGACTACAATCGGCGCACCGTTGATGACATCACCTTGAGTTGCATTAAACCGCATTTCTGAGTTTTTAATTCTGCCTTCAGTGAAGACGATTAAACCTGAATTTAAAAAGGCATCGCTGACTTCAACTGCGGCATTTAAAACCCCGCCCGGATTATTACGCAAATCCAACACCACACCTTTTAATGGGCGTTCATTTTCTTTCTTTAAATCCTCAACCGCATCCACCAAGTTTTGACCGGTTGCCGATTGGAAACTGCTGATACGTAAATAGCCGTAATCTTTTTCCAACAATTTATTTTTAACGCTTTTGACTTTGATAATGTCGCGAGTCAAAGTGAATTTCAAAGGCGCTTCTTCACCTTCACGAATCACGGTTAAAACAATATCCGTTCCTGGTTCACCGCGCATGGTTTTGACGGCATCGGCCAAGGTCATGCCTTTTACCGGCTTATCATCTAAACGAACAATCAAATCGCCCGATTTAAGACCGGCACGTTGCGCTGGCGTATCGTCAATCGGTGATACGACTTTCACAAAGCCGTTTTCCATGCCTACTTCAATCCCTAGCCCGCCGAATTGACCGGTAGTACCTTCTTGTAATTCTTTATATTCTTCGCTGGCCAAATACGCTGAGTGAGGATCAAGCCCCGATAACATGCCGCGAATCGCATCTTCTAGCAGTTTTTTGTCCGATACGGGCTCGACGTAATCTTGCTTAATCCGTCCGAAAATTTCGGTAAAGGTGCGCAATTCATCAAATGGTAAGGTTTGCAGATCATCTGCTTTAGGCGCAGGTGCTGGTTTTTCAGCTAAAACACTACCGCATACACTCACTGCAGCGCCTAAAACAAAGCCTGCGACTAAAATCAAACTGTTTTTGTTTTTTACCATGTGTTTTTTAAATCCTCAAAAACCAATTATTTAAATTTTCCCTTAAGCTACTTTCGGCACCAGTGCTCTGGATTAACCGGTCGACCTTTACTACGAATGCCAAAATACAAGGCCGGTTGGCTTCTACCGCCACTTCGCCCAACCGATGCGATCGTGTCGCCGGCTTTAACATGTGCGCCAACATTTTTACTGATGTTCTGATTGAAGGCATATAAACTCAAATAGCCTTTGCCATGATCAACAATCACCATCAATCCATAACCGCGAAACCAATCGGCGTACACCACTCGACCGGAGGCTACCGCATGTACATCGGCACCTTCGCGACCATTGATAACAACACCATCCCAAGTGACTTCAAAGCGTTTACTACCAAAGCGCTCGGCTATTGCACCTTGAACCGGCCAAGGTAATTCACCCTTTAACGATTCAAATGGCTGATTTGAGACTGTTTCATTAACAATCGGTTCCGATTTTTTCGGCGTATCGTCTGTATTAACCGCTGAATGTTGAGTGGGTCGCACCGCTTCAACGTTCTGTGGCGCGGGATGAAAACCATTATCATCAGTTTTTGGTAATGAAGCCAGCAAGGATTCTAGTTTTTTCTCATCATGAACTAAACGTTGTAACTGTTCGGTTTTAGAAGCGACATTGCTATTAATCTGCGCTAATAAATTTTCACGTTGATTTTTAACTGCTTGCAGCGCGTCGGTTTCTTGCTGTTTTTTATCTAACGATATTTGCAGCAGTTGTGCTTCAGTATCTTTTTGGGATTCTAATTGCCGCAAAGTTTGGAAATCTTCCTGAATCGCCTGCAACTTTTGTAAGCGGGCTTTGCCGATGTAATCGTAATAAACCGACATTCGACTCGATAAAGTTGGGTCGCTGGGATTTAAAACAATTTTTAAATTATCTTTATCACCCATGGCCGCGACCGCTTTTATCAAGCCTTCTAAACCGCGTTGATGGGTACGAATATCTTTTTGGGTTGCAGCAACTTTATTGCGAACCTCTTGCAAAATCCGTTCTTGGTGAGCAATTTGCGATTTAATCGTATTAACCGCGTTGATTAACTCACCAAAATGTTTTTCCAGCTTTCTTAATTGATCTATTTGCTCGCTTTTTTCTGCCGCCAATACTCGAACATCGGCACCGACCTGTTGAATCTTCGATTGAACTTCGCGTAATTCACGATTCTTAGCAGCATCAGTCGCGGCATAAAGCGCCGGACTGATGCCGAGAGCGGTTAGCAACAAACAAACGCGAGGCTTCATTGATTAGGCAAGCAATGAGCGGCCAGTCATTTCCACCGGTTGTGGAATGTTCATGATGGCTAACATAGTAGGCGCTAAATCCGCCAAGTTACCGCCATCCAATAAAGGCTTGCTACCGCCAACGTGGACTAAAGGTACCAAGTTTGTTGTATGAGCCGTATGGGCTTGTCCGGTGTCAACGTCAGTCATTTGCTCAATGTTACCGTGATCGGCGGTAATCAAAATCTGTCCACCGACTTGATTACTGGCCGCTACGACTTGAGCTAAGCTGTGATCAATGGTTTCAACGGCTTTAATCGCCGCGTCTAAATTACCGGTATGCCCCACCATGTCGCAGTTGGCGTAGTTGCAGATAATCAAATCGTATTGTCCACCAGTAATTGCACCGACTAAATGTTGGGTTACTTCAGCAGCACTCATTTCGGGTTGCATGTCGTAAGTTTTAACTTTTGGCGATGGCACCAAAATTCTGTCTTCACCGGCAAATGGCTCATCACGGCCACCATTCAAGAAGAAGGTAACGTGTGCGTATTTTTCGGTTTCCGCTAAACGCAATTGCTTCATGCCCAAATCAGCCACCACTTCACCGATGCTGTTTTTAACATCAACGGATGGATAAGCGATTGGGTAATCAAAGGCTTGGTTGTATTCAGTCAAAGTTGCGTAATAACCTTGGTGCGGCTCACAGCCACGCTCGAATTTATCAAACTCTTTGCTGGTTAAGGCAATCGAAATTTCTCTAGCGCGATCAGCACGGAAGTTCATGAAAACCACAGAATCGTCTTTATGCAAAACAATTGCCTGACCGTTTTCATCCAAGATTGCGGTTGGCACCACAAACTCGTCGGTTTCATCACGCTGATAAGATTCAGCCAACGCTTGGCGAGCTGAGGTGCTGCTGTATTGCGCTTCGCCTTTGGCAATCAAATCGTAAGCACGTTGAACACGATCCCAACGATTGTCACGGTCCATTGCATAAAAACGGCCACTAACCGTCGCAATTTGGCCAACACCCAATTTTTTGAAGGTGTCTTCGGCTAATTGTAATGAGCTGTCTGCGCTTTTAGGTGGCACATCACGACCATCCAAAAAGGCGTGAAGATAGATTTTTTTCAAGCCGCGTTTTGCAGCTAATTCGATCATACCCATAATTTGGGTTTCATGACTGTGCACACCGCCAGCTGATAACAAGCCCATAATATGTAAAGCTTTGTCTTTTTGAATCGCTTCATCAACCGCTTGGCATAAAACCGGATTGTTGAAAAAAGAGCCCTCTTCAATTTCATAGCTGACGCGTGACAATTCTTGACGCAATAAACGACCACTACCAATATGCAAGTGCCCTACTTCAGAATTGCCCATCTGATCGTCAGGCAAACCCACTACATCGCCGGAACAATCCAAAGCGGTCATTGGATAATCTTGTTGCAAACTATCCCAGCAAGGGGTGTTTGCCAACGCTATAGCATTATTTTCGCGCTCTTTTCTGATGCCAAAGCCATCAAGAATAAGTAGCAATAAAGGTTTTGGTCGATTGGCCATTTATAAACTCCAAAATTTGGTTTTACCGAGATTGATCAAAAAGTCAGGCTATCAAAACAACCGATAGTTATCGTTAATGTATCCTGCGTGAAAAATTGAGGTATTGAACAATAAAGC
>CAMCSF010000073.1 GCA_945877625.1 Methylomonas koyamae
AACAAACAATAGTCTGGCGATTATAATGGATATGATTTTTATTCGGAAACCGGAGCGACATTGAATACCTCAACTACCTCATGGCAACAGCTGCTTGCCGAGGGATTTACTGACATTGAGAGCCTTTGTCAGCATTTACAATTAGAGCCCAATCAGTTGCCTTTGTTGGTCGGTTTTAAAGATTTTCCGTTGCGAGTGCCGCGCGGTTTTGTCGATTGCATGGAAAAAGGCAATCCCAACGACCCCTTGTTAAGACAAATTCTGCCCATCCAAGATGAGTTAGTTAATTACCCGGGCTATAACGCCGATCCAGTCGGTGATTTAAACGCGGTGGCGGCGGCTGGAGTGATTCATAAATACCAAGGTCGCGTGTTACTGATCGCTACCGGTGCTTGCGCGGTGCATTGTCGTTATTGTTTTCGGCGTAATTTTCCTTATGGTGAACAACAACTGTCCAGCCAAAAACTGCAACAAGCGATTAGCTATATTGCCGAACACAGCGATATTAGCGAAGTGATTTTGAGCGGTGGCGATCCTTTGTTGTTGAACGACGATAAGCTGGGATTTTTATTGCAACAATTAGCTGCCATCAAACATGTTCGACGCATCAGACTACACAGCCGAGTACCTATCGTGTTACCGGCTCGGATAACCGATAGCTTGTTGACTCATTTAAGCAATTCAAATAAACAAGTCGTGATGGTTTTGCATAGCAATCATGGCAATGAATTAAGTCCGTCAGTCGCAGCCGCTTGTTTAAAACTCCGTCAACACGGTATTACTTTACTGAATCAAAGCGTGTTGCTTAAAGCCGTTAATGACGATGCCCAAACCCTGTGCCAACTCAGCGAAAAATTATTTAGCTTAGGCGTTTTGCCTTACTACTTGCACTTACTCGATCATGCCATTGGCACCGGCCATTTCGCAGTTGATGATGACACCGCCAAGCAATTGCTGGAACAAATGCAGCGCCAGTTACCGGGCTACTTAGTCCCCAAACTGGTCAGAGAACAAGCCGGAGCCGCTTACAAACTGCCAATTAGCTAAATAGCGGCTTTATTTGTCAGCCTGAGCGTTTATAATCGCCATCATTGTTTTTTCCTCACGCCCTCCAATCATGCATCTTTATCTTGATTTTAATGCTTCTTATCTTGCCGCGATAATGATGGGGCTGTTCAGCAGCTTACATTGCATTGGTATGTGCGGCTCTATTATTGGCACATTAACCTTTAGCCTTAGCCCTGAAATCCGCAAAAGTAAATTCAGATTATTAACAATTGTTTTTAGCTACAACTTGGGTCGGATTACCAGTTATGGCTTAGCGGGCTTATTAGTTGGGGTCATGGCAGGCTTTTTGAGCTTACCTTTTACACAAGGCCAAGCCCATCGCTTATTACAAATTTTCTCGGCATTAGTGATGACTGGCGCGGGTTTATATCTAGCTGGCTGGTTTCCACGTTTTGCCTATATCGAAAAACTCGGCACCCGTTTTTGGAAAATCATTGAACCGTTTGGACGCAAACTGATTCCAGTCAAAAACAACGCCCAAGCTTTGATGTTTGGCATGATTTGGGGCTGGTTGCCTTGTGGCTTGATCTATACAGCATTAGCTTTAGCCGCGACTACCGGCAATATTGTACAAAGCGCAATCACCATGTTTTGCTTCGGGATTGGCACCTTACCTGCTGTAATGGGCGTTGGCGTTATCACCCCGCTGCTAACCGGCCTATCAAGAGCCAAACATTTCAAACACGCGGTCGGTATTCTCTTCATATTATTCGCATTGTTAGCCGCCTTTCCATCGCTAAATCCGATGAAAGTTGAACATATCATGACGTTTTAAGAGGTTTTCATGACTAATTTCAATTCGATTATTGGCGAATCTCCAGCCCTTGAATCCTTAATTCGTAGCGCCCGAGTGGTTGCCGCTACCGATGTTACGGTATTAATCAAAGGCGAAACCGGCACTGGCAAAGAAGTTTTAGCCCGCGCTATTCAACAAGACAGTCCGCGCGCCAACAAACCGTTTATCACGCTAAACTGCGCAGCTTTACCCGAAAGCTTGGTGGAATCGGAAATTTTTGGTCACAAAAAAGGCGCATTTACTGGCGCGGTGAGCGACAAACAGGGCTTATTTTCAGCCGCAAATGGTGGGACTTTATTTCTTGATGAGATCAATTCGCTACCGATCAACGTGCAATCAAAGCTATTACGCTTTCTTGAAAATGGCGAATCCATGCCTATCGGCGGCACTACCCCCGACATTCTCGATATTCGGATTATCGCCGCAACCAATGCCGACTTAAATAGCTTGGTTTCCGCCGGTGAATTTCGCCGTGACTTGTATTTTCGTTTAAATGTCGTGCCTTTAGAATTGCCACCATTACAACAACGCACTGAAGACATTGAACAATTAGCCCAACACTTTTTCACCGTATTTGCGATGGCACACAGTTTGGATGTGCCTTCATTGCATAAACAAACCACGAAAATACTGCATCAATATAAATGGCCAGGGAATATCCGCGAATTACGCAATCTTTGCGAACGCTTATGTATTTTGCTGCCTGGGCAACTGATTGAAGCGAAACATTTACCTAAAGAATTTAACCTTCCCAATCAAACCGCCAGTTGTGATGACTTTATCTTGCCCGCTGCGGGCTTACAGCTGGATGAGCTTGAGTCGAATATGATCAATCAAGCCTTGGAAAGAACCAAAGGTAACCGCAGTAAATCCGCGCGTTTGCTGGGAATTTCTAGGGATACCCTGCTTTACCGGATGCAGAAGCATGGTTTGATTTAATACCTTAGCCTTTGATTTTGTCATTCCGAAGCAATCCCTTAGCTTCAAAGCTATCCAATCAGTTTAGAACTAAGCGATCCCTAACGGGATGACAAAACAAAAGTGGCTCAGCAATTTCAAACAATACTTTTCCACAGAAATCACATCATTTTTCGTTAAAAAACACAGCTGCCTAACATCAGTTAATAACAGGGATTTTCGATTAACAAGCCCCACGCGCCAAAACCATCACCTGTTTCATATCTCTCACCGCTTGATCTAAGCCTGAGAAAATCGCTTGGGCAATAATCGAATGGCCGATATTTAATTCGACAATTTGCGGAATCTGGCAAATCGCTTCGACGTTGTGAATATTTAAGCCATGACCGGCGTTGACTTGTAAGCCTAGCTGATGAGCATAAGCCGCTGCTTCGCGAATTCGTTGTAATTCTTGGGCTTGTATTTGCTTGGTTTCAGCATCGGCATAGCGGCCAGTGTGTAATTCAATCACTGGCGCACCGGCTTTGACTGCGGCTTCAATTTGTTTAAACTCAGGGTCGATAAACAAAGACACTTCAATATCCACAGCTGCAAGCGCCTGACAAGCTTCACGGATTCGTTCTGGTGATCCAGCAACGTCTAAACCACCTTCAGTGGTCAGTTCTTCGCGTTTTTCCGGCACCAAACAACAGGCTTCTGGACGCACTTCTGTGGCGATAGTCAACATTGCATCAGTCACTGCCATTTCCAGATTTAAACGGCTGTGTAGCATTTGTTTTAGCAAATCAATGTCGCGATCTTGAATGTGGCGTCTATCTTCGCGTAAATGGGCGGTGATGCCGTCAGCGCCAGCCTGCTCAGACACTAAAGCAGCTTGAATCAACTCAGGATAGCGAGTGCCTCTTGCTTGACGAATGGTGGCAACGTGATCGATGTTAACGCCTAATAAAATGCTTTGTTTTTCCATAACCGATTGTGTTTATAAATATTGAATAACATTGGCCAGCACCGCCCGACTTTTTAAGGGCTTACCTTGCAAATGCTGCGCCAGTAGAGTGCGTAATAACTGTTTTGCTTGGCTTAATGCGACAGAATCTAGCGCGCTTCGTTCCGAAATCGCTAATAAAGTTCGGCCATCAATGCCTGTGCTGTGTTCGACCATGCCTAAGTTAGCTTCAAACTGATAACGTCGCTCGGCTTGAACCGCTTTGCCACTACGACTATCAACATCCAACTCTATCGCATAGCCGGCTTGTTCTAATAAATCTAACTCGAAATAGCGTAATGTTTGTTCGATGCTGTCATCAGCCAACAAAGCTTGCAAACACTGCTGATAACGGACAAATAACGCTGGATTGGGGTCGTGTTTATGCAAAAACCGCTGTACTAACTCATTGACGTAAAAACCGCAATACAAGCCCAATCCCTGCAAATCATGGGCTTCCAAAAATTCGGCATGGGTTAACAGCTTGAGTTCGTTTTTATCGAGATAGGAAATTTGCAGCAAGGTAAACGGTAGCAATAAACCGGCGGTTTTGGATTTTTCTTTGCGGACCCCTTTGGCAAGCAGCGAAACCAAACCAAAATCACGGGTAAATACCTCTAGCAGTAAGCTGGTTTCGCGGTAGTGTCGGTGCTGCAGAATAAAAGCAGGCTGAAGATAAACGACCGCTTCATCCATTTAATCAATCGTGTCAACAAAGCCCAAACTTTGCAAAGCCCGTTCACTATCTGACCAGCCTTTTTTGACTTTCACCCAAAGCTGCAAATAGACTTTTTGGCCGATCAGTTTTTCGATGTCTAACCGTGCTTCGGTGCCGATTTTTTTCAGCATCTCGCCTTGTTTGCCAATCACGATGCATTTTTGGCTGTTACGCTCGACTAAAATCGCCGCGTAAATTTTGCACAGCTCGGGATGTTCTTCATAGCGTTCAATTTCGACCGTCAAGGCATAAGGCAATTCATCACCCAAGCGCCGAGTCAGTTTTTCACGGACGATTTCGGCAGCGAAAAAGCGTTCTGGTCTATCAGTAATTTGGTCTTCTGGGTAAATCAAATCCGATTCAGGCAATAAGGACATGATTTGTTGTTCTAAAACTTCCAGATTTTGGCTTTTCAGCGCCGACACTGGAACGATTTGTTCAAACGGATATTTTTCCTTAGCTTCAGCAAAAAACGCCAATACCGCTTCCTTATCTTTGATTTTGTCGATTTTATTGACCACCAAAATCACTGGCAAACCAGCTTGTTCTAACTTCTTGAAAATCTTTTCGTCGTAGTCATGCCAATACAAACCATCCAACAACCAAACCACGACGTTGACGCCCAATAGAGTGCTATCAGCGGTTTTGTTGAGATAACGATTCAGCACTTTCTGCTCATCTTGATGCATACCAGGGGTATCCATAAAGATCGCCTGACCTGCTTCGGTGGTTTTAATCCCTAAAATCCGATGGCGGGTGGTTTGTGGTTTGCGTGAGGTGATGCTGAGTTTTTGGCCCAACAAATGATTCATCAAGGTCGATTTACCGACATTGGGTCTACCGATTAAAGCGACGTATCCGCAATTCATGTGTTTTGATTTTGTAGAAGATTTAACATCGTGTCTGCCGCAGCCTGCTCGGCTCTTTTGCGGGAGATACCCACACCGGTGGTGCTTAGTTGATTAATAGAGATGGTGCATTTAACTTCAAAAGTTTGTGCGTGATCAGCACCGGTTTGGCCAATCAATTCGTAAACTGGTAACTCTTTTCTGCGACTTTGCATATATTCCTGCAAGCGCGTTTTCGGGTCTTTGTTCCAATTATCGACCTTAAGCTCGGCCAGTTTATCGGCAAACAAACTCAGCACCCAAGGCTGACAAACTTCAATACCTTGATCTAACAACAAAGCACCGATAATCGCTTCCAAAGCATCCGACAAAATTGAATCACGACGATAACCGCCGCTTTTCAGTTCGCCAGAACCTAGAATCAAATAGTCACCCAGATTATTCTTTCGCGCCAATTCAGCCAACGAGGTTTGATTAACCAGACTCGCACGCAAGCGGCTCAAAGCCCCTTCACCAGCACTAGGAAACAGTTCATAAAGCTTTTGTGCAATCACAAAGCCTAGAACAGAATCCCCAAGATATTCCAATCGCTCATTATTATTAGCGCCAACACTGCGATGGGTTAAAGCGGTAGTAAATAGCTGAGGCTGATTAAAATTAAGCCCCAATTTTTTTGCCAAAATATCAGATTTTCTAATCACAACACACCTATCGAGTGTGTTTGCCTGTCAGTTTGCATTATTCCAGCACCGTGCCTAAACGATTAAAAGCGATGCCATTGTTTTCTAAATCCCAATTCATCCAGATAAAAAAGGCTTTACCGACTAAATTAGCTTCTGGCACAAAGCCCCAATAACGACTATCGTTGCTGTTATCGCGATTATCGCCCATCACAAAATATTGACCTTGCGGCACCACAAACACATCTTCAACCGAAATCGTGCCGTGGTTAATCAAAATCGAATGTTTCACCGCTTCCAGATTTTCTTCGAAATGCTCAGCACCGGTCATATTCGCGCCTTGACCCACGCCTTCGTAACGGCCTAATGAGGTTTGTGCCGCCAACTGGCCGTTAACGTAAACTTTTTTGTCGAAATAAGCGATGCGATCACCCGGTAAGCCAATCACGCGTTTGATGTAGTCAACCGTCGGTTGTTTAGGATAACGAAACACCACAATATCGCCACGCTTCGGCTCGCCCAATTCAATAATCTTGGTATTCAACACTGGCAAACGCACGCCGTAAGTGAATTTGTTAACCAAGATAAAGTCACCGATTAACAAAGTCGGCATCATCGAACCCGATGGAATTCTAAACGGCTCGGCTAAAAACGAACGCAGTAGCAAGACCACCAAAACCACAGGAAAAAACGAACGCGCGTATTCAACCATCAAGGGTTCGTTTTCGGTCGGATAAGGCTTATCAACGAATTTGAGATAGAGTAAAAACCCACCCCAAACCACGCCAGTTACAAAACTGGCGATGACTAGAAAAAATGAAAAATCGTAATCCATAAACTTACTCTTTGCCGACTTGCAATACAGCTAAAAACGCTTCTTGAGGAATCTCAATACTGCCGACTTGTTTCATACGTTTTTTACCGGCTTTTTGTTTTTCCAACAGTTTTTTCTTACGGGTAATATCACCACCGTAACATTTCGCGATCACGTTTTTACGCATCGCTTTAACCGTAGAACGCGCAATTACTTTCGCACCAATTGCCGCTTGAATCGCTACCTCGTACATTTGACGAGGAATTAAGTCTTTCATTTTTTCCACTAAATCACGACCACGATTTTGACTTTGATCGCGATGGACAATAATCGACAAGGCATCGACTTTTTCGCCATTAATCAACACATCAAGTTTGACCAAAGGTGCGGGATCGAAACGCAAAAATTCGTAATCAAACGAGGCATAACCACGGCTAACCGATTTCAATCTATCAAAGAAATCCAGAACCACTTCACTCATCGGCAATTCGTAATTCAACGAGACTTGGCCACCGACATATTGCATATTCTTTTGAACACCGCGTTTTTCAATACACAAGGTAATCACGTTGCCTAAATAAGCTTGTGGCACCAAGATATTGGCCAAAATAATCGGCTCACGAACTTCGGTAATCACCCCTGCATCAGGTAATTTTGATGGGTTATCGACCATCAATACTTCGCCGCCGTGGGTTTCAACTTCGTAAACCACGGTTGGCGCAGTGGTAATTAAATCAATGTTGTACTCACGTTCTAAACGCTCTTGGACAATCTCCATGTGCAACATGCCCAAGAAGCCACAACGAAAACCAAAGCCCAAAGCTTGCGAGGTTTCTGCTTCGTAATTAAGCGAGGAATCGTTAAGACGTAATTTGTCTAAAGCTTCGCGCATAGTGCCAAAGTCATCGGAACTGACTGGATACAAACCGGCAAAAACGCGTGGCTGAACTTGCTCGAAACCGGGCAAAACTTCGCTGGCTGGATTATCAGCCGAGGTAATGGTGTCACCGACGGGGGCGCCAAAAATATCTTTAATACCGGCAACGATAAAGCCTACTTCGCCGGTATTAAGCTGTTGTTTTTCGAGCTGCTTTGGTGTGTAAACACCCAGTTTTTCCGCATAAAACGACTTACCGGTCGACATCACGGTAATTTTTTGTTTTCTACGCAAACTACCGTTAACAATCCGCACCAAAGACACCACGCCTAAATAGTTATCGAACCAAGAATCGATAATCAAAGCTTGCAAAGCACCGTCTTCTTTACCGGCTGGTGGTGGAATTTTTTGAATTAATTGGTCGAGTACCGCTTCAACACCAATGCCGGTTTTAGCGCTGATTTTTAAAGCCTCATCCGCCGGAATGCCGATGACATCTTCAATTTCGGTAATCACCCGCTCTGGCTCAGCAGAAGGCAAGTCGATTTTATTCAACACCGGCACCACTTCTAAACCTTGTTCAATCGCGGTATAGCAGTTGGCAACACTTTGCGCTTCCACGCCTTGTGCGGCATCGACGACTAATAAAGCACCTTCACAAGCCGCTAATGAACGTGATACTTCATAAGAAAAGTCGACGTGGCCAGGGGTGTCGATGAAATTGAGTTGATAGACTTCGCCATCGCTGGCTTTGTAATCAAGGGTAACGCTTTGCGCTTTAATGGTAATCCCGCGTTCTCTTTCCAAATCCATGGAATCCAGCACTTGGGCTTCCATTTCTCGGTCACTTAAACCACCGCAAATTTGAATGAATCGATCGGCTAAGGTTGATTTTCCATGATCGATATGAGCGATGATGGAAAAATTTCTGATATGTTTTTGATCCACTTAGTTTTTCTTGTTGTTGCCTAGACAATAGCCATAAGCGATTGTCTTTAAATTAAAAGGAATTAGTCAGCTAGTATTTCGCGGAACTGTTCAATAGTATCGAGGGTTAAAGGTTGACGTTGATTATCCCAAGCCACGCCATCTAATCGATCAGCCAACGCTTGAATGGTATCGATAAAGTCTTCAAATACCGCCGCTGGCTTATCGAGTTCGCGTGGTTGCATGAAAAACACAATACCCGGGCAGGAGAATTCGTCGAGATTATCTACTGGGAAAGTACCTAATTCGGACATACTGGCCACCGCAAAATCAACCATCCGTTGACTATCGATACGCTCAAACACTTTCACCGAGCCATAACGCAGCCCAACAGACTCAAACGCTTCGAATAAATCTTCGCCATTAAAACCTTCATCAGCACGAGCGACAATGCTAAATTCAATCAACTTGGGCAAATCGTAGCGCATTACTTTGGGTGCTATCGGTGCTGGGGTTGCTTCGCTCTCAGCGGCAGGCTGGTCAATTTGATCCGCTTCATCCTCAAAATCGACGGGTAGCACAGCAAACTCATCGTCTTCTTCGAAATCGAAATCGTCTGCATCGTCATAATCAGCTTCGTCTTCCAAGGCCTGACGGCTATTACGAAAGCCTTTTAAAAAATGCCATATTACGATACCGATCATCGCCAGCAGACCGATTAAAACAATCACAAGTCTTAATAATTCTTTATCCATTAGCTTTCTGCCATGCTCACTGCTTCTTCAATATCAACCGCTACCATTCTGGAAACG
>CAMCSF010000074.1 GCA_945877625.1 Methylomonas koyamae
GCACTGCTCAGGAGGTTACCGGCTGCATCCACCACCGTCGCCACTAAACTATAGAGACCATCCGCGCGACTGACACCGCTGTTATCCCAGCGCCAAGCCCCCATCGCATCGGGTTTCACGTAGGCGGTTTCCAACACGCTGCCGTTTGCATCTTTCAACACCAGCATCACCGCCGCGCCATTGGCGGTAAAGTGACTGACCGTGCCTTGATAAACCAAAGTGTTATCGCCGGTCAGATAATCGGTCGCGCTCAGGCCACTATCGTCGCTGATCGCAGTAATTTGCACAGTGGCAGGGTTAACAGGATCAGCATTAGGATCGTTACTAGGATTACTGTTTGGATTAACCGCACCACTATTATCAATCACGATGGCTTGGCTAACACTGCCACCAATCCCCGTATTGACCACATTGCCAACGGCATCAACCAACGTTGCCACTAAGGTATAAAAACCATCTGCCTGATCCTGAGCCGTGTTATCCCAAGTCCAAGTATTGCCAGTCGGTACCGCGTAGTGGGTCTGAACCACGACACCACTCTGGTTTTTGAGCTCTAACTTAACCCAATCGCCATTCGCTGTGAAATTAGCCAAACGACCGCTATAAATCAGTGAATGGTCGTTGGTGATGAAATCATTGGTTTGAACCCCGCTATCATTACTAATTGCTACGATTGAAACGGTCGCCAAATGGTTGACGCTATCAGACGAATCAGTATCGACAATCAATTGATTCACAACGGCTGAACTGACTGAACCATTAGCTGCCGAACTGATGGTTGTGCTTAATTGATAATTGCCTTGCTGAGCTAAATAAGTTTGAGGAACCAGTTGCGTTAAACGACCATTGGTAATGTCAGCTGCCGTTAATACAGTCAACAAGGTTTGAACACTACCATCGGGCAAAGTAATCACGGTTTTAACGTAATCACCCGGCAACAAATTGACGGGTAGTTGAATCAATACTGGCACACCGCCATCTGACACCCGCTCAGCAGCATTAATATAACCATCACTCGCTTCAGGGATAGACACCAATGGCGCTGATGGCGTATGAGTATCAATGATTAAATTAAACTGCGGACTTACTTGTAATACCGAGCCATTGGCATCTTCGAGTTGCACCCGATATTGATGCGCGCCCTCATTCAATCCAGCATCTTGGAACTGCCAAGCACGACCTTCAACCAAGGCATTTCCCAGTTTAATGCCATCACGATACACCGCCACCAACTGGCCTAAAGCCGGTTCAAGCGACAAATCACCGATTAATTTCGGACTACTATCATCAGTCGCAGCGCCATTCAGCAATAAATCAACCACGCCGCCCTGATTATCAACAGCACCCGTAATGTTTAAGGCTGCGGTATTAACGGCGCTAAAAATC
The DNA here is from genome assembly GCA_945877625.1 of Methylomonas koyamae. Classification (GTDB taxonomy): domain Bacteria; phylum Pseudomonadota; class Gammaproteobacteria; order Methylococcales; family Methylomonadaceae; genus Methylomonas; species Methylomonas koyamae_C. The sequence goes on from CAMCSF010000074.1 coordinate 1,387, forward strand.
GGCAAGCTTTGGTTGCCCGACTTATCTGTGACAACGGCAGATAGTTGAGTGCCATTAGCTAATGGCGAAACCAGTGGCAAGCTCCAATGACCATTCGCTGGCACTGGGTCGATCACGCCAATGACATGACCATTGCTATCGCGGATCGTCAGGATTGATCCCGGCTCGGCTTGGCCACTCAGGAATTTACTGTTACTTGAATCAATCACCGGCGCGGCAGGTGCGGTGGTATCGATAATTACGTTACGACTCACCGCAGCATTGTCGCCTACGGCCACTGCAAAATTATAAGCACCGTCCACAGACAAGTCAGAACTACTCACTAACTGTGTGAATTTGCCGTTAGCAATATCATCAACGGTTAACAAATGACTGATGATCGAAGTCTTCCCATCAGCCGCTGTCACCGTTATCTTTACCGACATTCCCACCTGAGCATTAGCCGGCAGACTAATCACAACTGGCACGCCACCATCCGAGGCTTTTTCAGCTATATTGATAAAACCATCACTGGCTTCTGGCACCAATAAGCTAGTTAAATTGACATCAACCGTGCTTTTAGCGGGCCCAGAGACATTATTGTCAGCATCGATAGCTTTAACCGTCACAATACTGTTATTAGCTATGGCATCAGATACCGGTAATGACCATTGTCCCTTAGCATCAACTTTGGCAGTGCCAATCACTTGATCACCAACCATCACCACAACCGAGGTTCCGGGCGCGCTAGTACCGGTCACCAACTTACCATTACTTGCTTCTATCACTGGTGCAATCGGCGCAAGCTTTGAAACTGGCGCGGCCAACACATCAGTACCGGTAATAATCACCGGCACCGATAAATCCTTTTCTGCCGTGGTTGAGGTTAGATTAAACTGACCAGCAGCATTGACTTGTACTGTCTGTTTTTGACCACTCGGTAAAGTTACCGTCACAGTGGAATTTGGTAGCGCAGTACCACTAACAATCAATTGACCAGCGCTATTGAGATTCTGATCGGTAATCACAATATCGCCTAACAACTGGCGATTAATTGGCGTATCAATCAAAAAAGTTTTGCTTTGGGTTTTTAATGCAATCAGCGCTTGTTGGCGACCTTGATCCAATTTTTCCGCGGCATAAGCCGTTAAACTCGCCGTAGTACCCTGCCCTTGAATACCTTGGCTGATTTGATTCAAGCTTTCGTTAATACTGCCAGCATTGAGGCTATCAAGACCGGATAATTTGGCTAACGCGACACCGATTTTCTCTGCATCGGAAATGCCATTCGCATCCAAGGCATTAAACGCTGATGAATTGGTGGTCACACTCGGGCCAGTAATATCAATACCGGATAACCCTAAAACATGCGCAACGGTTTGATTGACGGTAACCACCTCGGCTTGAGTTAGGCTAGGCTTGTCATTGCTAACACCCGCCACACGCACTGCCAATTCTGTGATGATTGAAAGATCAACCAACAACAAGGCATTACCATTATCGACATTGCCATATTGCGGATTTTCAAAACCGGCATAACTTAAGGCTCTTATGGCCGTCGCCCCTAAATCTTTATTACTAGCGGTGACTTCATCCAAATAATTGACCGCATTTTGATTGCTATCAACCGCTTTCAACAAAACAACACCTTGGAATTTGGCTTGTTTACTAATGATGATTTGATAACTACCGTCATCGGCAATCTGGTCAGAACCCAACAACTGCCCCAAGCTATCGAAGGCTTGAACAAACACCCCTTGAAACATAGGCCCAGCAAGCACTTTGCCTTTGATAATTAAGTCCTTAACCAAATAATCATCTGGCAAAACAAATGAGCCCAGCTTAAATGATGAAAAATCAACACCGCTTAGTTTTGACTGCGTTTGATTAGCGTCAACGCCATTAAAACTCAGATCAGGGAGCGCTGCTAACCGCCAAGTCATATCCTGAAAGGATGGCGAACAAGGGATAATCTGCCCACTATCAAACGCTTGCGATTGATGAACATCAGATACCAAACTTTGCACATCAAACGCATCAGAATCTAACTGGTAAACCGGTAAATCTTCTTGTGACCAGTCATCTTGATAAAAACCCGCTATCGCTAGTAATTGCCGTTTACCCTGCAAAATCAACAACGAATTAGCTTTTCGCTTCAACACCAGATTAGACGGCTGTAACAATGTCTGAGTATCAAGCAGACGATAATTAACCCCAGCCTCGGCAGATACAACATCAAAACTCAGTTTTTTCTCAATACGTTCGCCGTTTTTATACAGTTTAATTAAAGTGAGTTTGTGGGCTTTGCTAGGCATTTTCATAAAAGATTCTGCTATTTATCAATCTAAAAATAAGCTTCACAGGCAATTTAGCCTTTCGGTAAACGAAGTGTGTAACGCAATCATTATTAAGAATGGCTTGACTAACTGTGCAGCAATTAATGTTGAATTAGCTGTTTTTCATGTCGACTACTCAAGTTTACAAACTCAGTAGCTTTGACGACCGATGAACCATGAAACTCATCTAAAAATAGAAATAAATTTACATAAGTTTACAAACAGCTTTTAACGCATTTTTACAATTATGATCACCAGTGTAAACCCTACTAAAGTACGGAATGCAGACTTAATTAATGGGTTAACCACTGCAGATTCGGGGGGAATAATGTTTAACAGACTCCTATTTTTATCAATTCGACACAATTACAGTTCTAGAAAATTGCCTCATTCGATAGTTATCAGCAACCTACGAACGAATTTGTGTCCCTGATGTGTAAAAAAGAGCCTTAAATTGACAATGGAATCATTGACTGGATCAGAGGGTGCTTGTGCTGATTAATCAAAGAATTACATGACATCCGATTCAATAATTTTTACAAAAATTTACACTAGTGCGCTTATTCATGCGACAATAAAATTACACTCAAAATTAAGTCCGTAATGAGTCGTATTGAACAAGAAGAATTGGCACGCGTTTAGTCTTACTGCATAAAAAATAGACCATACCGATGACATTCTCGGAATGTTATCTATCCTTTCAAAGTATTGTTTTGATTACTTGATACCACCAAGCAAATCTTTAGCTAAGCATTTAGACTCATCAAACGGACCTGTTTTATTGCTCATGGAAAGTGGAGAATAAAGATGTTTATAAAAAAACTCATAGTTACACTGGCTGTTCTCTTTTATAACCCCGCCTATTCAACCGAAATCCCTTGGTATTTTGATAATCCCAATTCACAACATAAATCGTCTATCAGTGCCAATCATTTAATTTTGGGCGAAAATAAGCCGCCTGTTATCGTGGCTGTCATCGATAGCGGTGTTAATTCTGATCATCCAAGCCTTAAGGGAAAGGTTCTGCCGGGTTTTGACATGGTTTCAGCGGAAATAAACCCAAGAGGCCAACGCAGTTCAAATTATTTTCCAGATTCAAAAGAGACTAAATGTCCAACGACGCATCTGCCCAATGGATCTAACCCAAATCACGGTACTGAAGTGGCCAGTATTATTGCTGGCAATGGGGCGTTCGGTGTCAATGGCATCAACCCTTCAGCCATGATTCTACCCGTTAAAGCGATAGGCCCTTGTTCATCGAACTATAAAGACTTAATTGACTCGATTCTGTGGGCGGCGGGTTTGCATGTGGACGGTGTACCTGATAATCCAACGCCCTCAAAAATTCTTAATATCAGCATGACAGGTGGCGGCACTATTTGCAGCGATCTACTTCAAGAAACCATTAATAAAGTCATTGATAACGGGGCGATTATCGTCAGCGCTGCCGGCAATACGTTCGGTAATCAAGCACAAGAACCGGCGATTTGCAAAGGTGTCATCAGCGTTGGCTCGGTTAATCCCGATAATTCATTAACATTTTATAGCCCGCATGATTCAAGGATAGAATTGTATGCCCCAGGTGGCGGCAAAAGCTTGTATAAATCCCTAGGCATTATCAACCGCATTAAAGTTGCTACTTTCCGAGATAACGGTTTGGGTCAGTTAGATGCTATTGCCGCTGATAAGGGCGTCGGCACCAGTTTCTCATCACCGATGGTTGCCGGTGTCATTGCAGATATATTGAATAATAAACAATCGTTAACAACCGCTGAATTATTAACGAGTATCCATAATGCCCTTCCAATAGACCCCGAATTTGGTTACCGTATCTTAAATTATGAGAAGCTTAAACAAAGTATCTAAGTGGATGCGCTCAACTTTTTTCCGATAGTCCTAAGGCTTACACATTGGCTTTGTTGCACAATAGTAATCAAGCATCAATGGTGCTTTGAAGACCAAGCCGAGCAACTCAGCTACCCCGTAAAAAAAATTTCCAACTTCGATTTGCCAAGCCAATAATTTATGGAATCCTTATCTCGGAGATAGTTGAAAGTGTTTCGTGAATAACAAAACACACCTAAGAAGGCTTGTATGTCACGATGCAAGCCTTTTTTTGTATTAGACAAGACGCTTCACTGATATAAACATCCATTAAGCATATTTAGGGACGGGCTTATGTCAAAACCAGTTAATTATTTAAATCAGGCCAACAACCCTGTCGTTTCGATTATTAATGGGGTTGATCATGATATTAAGCGTGTTGAAGGCATTTTAATGCTGGGCTATGTCTTAGTTTTATTATCCCCTTTATTCGCCCCGATTACCCCACCCCACATATTATTGCCACTGATGGCCTTGTGTTTTCTTTGCTCGGTTTGTTGCGCTAGGTTTAACTTTTACAATATTCATCGCAAAGTGTATTTTTCAACCTCGGACTTAGAGCAACGACACATCGCAACCCTTCAGCCTGTGATTGATATATTCAACACCTTACCCGCCAAAGGTTTGAATGAGGGTTTTAATCCATTTAAAAACATCGCCCGCACCGTTAAAAGCGCATTAGGCGCTTGGCTAATTAATCCATTTTGGCTGCCAATTTTTTATTTATTAGGCATGCAAATTGCCGAAGAAAAACAGTTAGTGTTATTAAAACAAACTGTGATTAGGATTAAACAACGGGTTAGATATTGGTCTTAATGAATCACGACTCCAACGAACCTTGCAAACGGGTAATCGAGGCTTCTTTTGCGTAAGGGTCAACATGAAATGCCAAAGCCCTCGGTTTATGTAACAAGCCGTCTTTGCCGGAAGCATTAGGATTAAGCTGTGATTTTTCGACAAAATCGACTAATCGTTTGACGTTGTAAATCAATAAAACCCGATTCACTTCACTACCACGATAAATTTGATACCCGACGTTATCTTCGGTCATGGCGGGATTACGGCTTAACCATTCGCCAATTTGCTCAGATTGATGGGCTGATAAATTTCTCAACACCGAGTCGTTTCGATGATTAACGATTTCAATTAAATACTCGGTTAATTGACCTTGGGCTTGATGCTGTTGCAGTTTAAGTAATTCCTCATCACAAAATAAAAAGCTTTCCGCTACCAAATAATGCTTATCGCGATCACCATCGTTGGCAAATAAGGATAATTTATCCAGCGACGAATCTTCCAAGGCGTTGAGAAATGCTCTGGGTACACGGATATGTTTGTCAATTGTCACCACCCAAGGCAAGGCGCGGCCGGTTATTTCAAAACGGGCTTTGACACTACCAATCACCCCCGCTCGCGACAACTCAGTTTCGCGTCCAGCTGGTTTCACTAAAAAGGCATCGACAGCCGTGATGTTGGTGTTAAACCCAGCAGTTTTGAATTGCTGAATAATGGTCGAGTAGCGCGGATGATAAGGAATCGCTGTACCGTCGTAGAGAATATTGACGCCAGTTTCGCGGGCTTTTTGTGCAACCAAATCGCGCAGCCGATTGGCAAATGGCTCGATGTAAACGTAATCATCACTGTGATGATTAGCGGCGGTCATCACTTGATACAAGTCGCTGAGTTTACGAAATTCGTCCAATGAGGCTGTGACAAAGTTTTCACCACATAAGGCTTGAGCCATTTCTTCTACAGCCGATTTTCCAGAGCCGGCACCGCCCATCGCCATGAATAATTTCGGTTGTGGATCTGGGGTTTTGCCAACAAATAAGCTGTCGAGTGCTGATAATAAGGCTTGGTTGACTTGGCTGAGTCGCGCATAAGCAATTTCTACGGTGCGCGCTAATCGCTCCTCACCGTCGGTCATCGCTAACATACGGTTTTTTAAGCGCAAATTATCTGCCAAGCTAAATAAGCTCGCTTTTTCACCGACACATTGGCGTAGTAAATCCATTAATTCGGCATGACTGGGGGGTCTTAATCCAGTTTGGACATTAACATCTAAGCCAAATAAAGGCGCGACTCCATCTTCCCGAATCGGAATCCCATCGATACAGGTTTTGCCAGGCGCTCTTAAGGCTTCGGTTCCCGGCAAATAGCCAATCACAGCTTCAGAGGCACTAAGCGGGTTATCAGCAAAATGTTGCCCCGCGATTAAATGCTCGACTTGGATACTATTAAATGGCACTAATCCGCCATTAACCGTGACCAGACATTCAATCCCTTCTGGTGTGGTATGCGATAAAAATGGAATGCCTAACAGGAATTTTTTGTTCTCAGGCCATTTGCCGTAGGCGTTAGCTTGATTGTTTAGATTTTTACAGCGCGATGCATCCAGCGCATGGCGAAACACAGTAGCGAGTTGGCGGGGCTGGCTATCTAGGTTGTGCAACATTTGCGCGTCGATTGCGCTTAAACGTCGAAAATCAATCCCTGATTCATAAACCGCTTTAAAAGCCGGTAAGTTACCTAACGCAGTCATGAATAAATCCAGCGTTAGGCGATTACCATAAGAAAAAGGTCGAATCGCCCGCATCGCCCGATAGAATCCAGCTAAGCGATCAGCAATATCTTCAGAGCGAATCACGAAACCATTGTTATCGAAAATCGCGGTCGCTTGGTTTTTATCATCATCGTCTAAAACCAAACGCTCAATCGCCACTCGAAACAACTTACGTTTGTCGGCTTCCAGCATTGTGCCGGGACGATGGTTAACGGTGATTTGCTCTTTCCAATCGCAGAACATTTCACGATGTATGCGGGTGAATAAGGCGGTGAGATAGGTAACACGCTTGGTTTGGTCGTGGGAAACCGTGCTTTCCTGCTCGTGTTCAAGTTCGGATAACAGTTTGACGCCTTGCAAAATTGCTAATGCTGTTCGCAGCTTTTTCAGTTGCCGATAGCCTACAATTCTGGGACGCTGATTAACACTCACTTTCTGTTTCCTGCTTTGAAAAAACTTTCAATTCTACAAAAATCTTGCACCAAAGCGGGATTAAATTTGCAAGCAATTGAATTTTGGCCATTTTTTAAAAAACAGCCGCTAAGATGGGTCGCTGTTTAATAGTCAACACAGGGTAAAGTCAGGGTCACTGTGGCGATTGCGCCGGCTTTATTGGGTATTTCGTAATTGACTTGGCCGGCATGCTTTTTAATCACCATATCAATAAAATACATACCAATCCCAAAACCGGTAATTTTAGGTTTTTCTTCGGTATCAGCTTGATTAGCAACTTTGTTACTAATCGATACCGTTAATTGATTTTGTTCAGGAGTGTCTGACACAGACATATTAATGTCGATTTCACTACCCGGCTCGCCATAGCGAATTGCATTGACAAATAAATTAACAATTACCCTAACCAACAGACGATTATCGGCTTTAATAAATGCCGGCATATCATCAGAACTTAAATTAACACGCATATTTTGTGCCTTCATCAAGTCTTTAACCTGATAAATCGCATCATCTAACAAACTTTCGAATAATATTTCTTCAAATCGATAATCTGAATACTCGGCTTTTATATTGAGAATAAAGTCATCTAGCATAGATAAAATCTGACCTGATTAGCAAGATAACTCAGCCATCAACCCTAGATGAGAGTAAACTGGGCTAAACGTGAAAATTCAAGAGGTTAGCCGCCATGTCAATGAATCGTATTCAATTTCAACACGGCATATCCTTGCCGGAATTTTTAAAACAGTACGGT
>CAMCSF010000075.1 GCA_945877625.1 Methylomonas koyamae
CCTTTGTTAGCCAATGCGAAAAAAAAGCCCTTAACCGCACCCGCCGCGTACTCGACGCCTTTGCCAACCGCATCGGCGACAACACTTGGCAAACCGTGATTACCGAAGACGGCTTGATTGCGGTGAAAACCCTGCTACGCAAAACCGCGACTAAAAATACTGCTGTGGCCTGTCATTGGATACGGTCGAGAAGCCGGAGTGAGTTGGTTTGGATTGTGGGGAATCGGAAGCGATTTAATGAGGAGGGGATAGTGCCGGTAAACACTACACGGAAAAATTTGATGAATAGAGAATGGGAAAACGATTGGCAATATTTGCCGGTTATCAAGGCTTTAGTAGCGATTGCAGCGTTATTGCATGATTGGGGCAAAGCGACGGCTCTATTCCAAAGCAAATTAAAAACCAATAGCAGATTAGGCGATCCATTACGTCATGAATGGATTTCATGCTTGCTGCTCAATGCACTGGTTCAACAAGCTGGTAACACCGATGAAGCTTGGTTACAGCTATTAGCGAGCGGCGAATTTAACGAGCAAACGCTTAAACAAATCGTTGCAGGTAACAATCTTAAGCCATTAGATGGCTTGCCACCGATAGCCCAACTGGTTGGCTGGTTAATTCTGACTCATCATCGATTGCCTTCTAGCGCTAATCCAAAATTAGAAGATAAGCAAGCTAGGGAGAGCTTGCAAAGAATGTTGAAAAGCATTTCTGCTTCATGGAGTTATCAAAATAAAAATGATGATGAAAAACGCCTGAAAGCCTGTTTTGAGTTCCCAGAAGGCTTACTTAGTCAGTCAACACCTTGGCTTAAACAATTAAAAAAGTGGTCTGCAAAATTATTGCCGCTTGAGCCTCAAGTTCAACAATTGCTAGACAATGGTGCTTATCGCTTAGTGTTACATCATGCTCGATTATGTTTGATGTTGGGTGATCACTATTATTCGTCATGCGATGCTGACAAGCATTGGAAAACTGAAATTTCGTTGCTTGCCAATACCGATCATGATCGACAGCCCAAGCAAAAGTTGGACGAGCATTTGGTCAATGTTAGTGATCACGCGATGCGTATCAGCCAAAATCTATCGCGCTTTACTACCGATATGGATAAGGCTTATGACATTAAAAACCTAAAACAAAAAAGTCCCGATGGTTACCAATGGCAAGACAAGGCGGTTGAAAAAATCAACCACCTTAAAACCGAACAGCAAAGCTTAAACGATAATGGTTGGTTTATTGTCAATATGGCGAGTACCGGCTGCGGCAAAACCATTGCCAACGCCAAAATCATGCGAGCCTTATCGGATGATGGCGAAAGCCTGCGTTTCATTTTGGCTTTGGGGTTGCGTACTTTAACCCTACAAACCGGTGATGAATATCGGGAGCGTATTGGCTTAAAAAATGACGAACTCGCAGTATTAATTGGATCATCTGCTGTTAAAGAGCTCCACGAAAAAGCCAAATTAACAATCGATGAACAACCTGATTTTGAGGAGTCGGGTTCAGAGTCTTTAGAAGCATTGTTAAGCGAAGCGTTAGATTATGCCGATGCACCTACGGCTGACTTTTTGGACGCCATCATTCCCAAATACAAACCTAAATTAGCCGAGAAAAATAAAGCTTTTTTGTATAAGCCCGTTTTAGCATGCACTATCGATCACATCATTGCGGCTACCGAAACTACCCGTGGCGGTAAGTATATTTTGCCTAGTTTGCGTTTATTGTCGTCAGACTTAGTAATTGATGAAGTCGATGATTTTGATGGTAAAGACTTAATTGCGATTGGGCGCTTAATTCATTTAGCGGGGATGTTGGGCCGAAAAGTCATGATTTCCTCAGCAACGATTCCACCAGCATTAGCTGAAGGTTTTTTTAATGCGTATCAAGCCGGTTGGACTTTGCATAGTCATTTCAAGTCTGCTAATCCACAAGTAGCCTGTGCATGGGTTGATGAATTTGGGACTGATGTTCATCGCTTGGAGAACGTCGATTCCATTCTTCGCTGTCAAAACTATCAAAAACTTCATCAACAATTTATTGCCAAGCGCGTGACCAAACTAGAGCAACAGTCTGTTAAACGCAAAGCCTATATCGTGCGTTGTGATGAATTATTGGCGGTTAAAAATGACCAAACATCATTAAAACAACAATATTTTGGCAAGATCAAACAAACAGCAATTGAGCTTCATCAGCAACATGCGAACATCGATCAAAAAACCGGTAAACAAGTGTCGTTTGGCGTTATTCGGATGGCGAATATTCCACCATGTATCGATTTAACCCATTTTTTATTAGGAGCAGAGTGGGAAGAATCGATAGCTCCCAAAGTAATGGCTTATCACAGTCGGCAAGTGCTGTTATTGCGCCATGAGCAGGAGCAACATTTAGACGAGGTTTTAAAGCGTAAAGAAAAGTCGGGCTCAATGCCAAAAGCTTTTGAAAACTCGCTGATTCGTAAACATCTTGATTCAACCAATGCCGAAAATGTGTTGTTTATTTTGGTAGCAACACCCGTTGAAGAAGTAGGTCGGGATCACGATTTTGATTGGGCAATTATTGAGCCTTCTTCTTACCGTTCGATTATTCAGCTGGCAGGCAGGGTGCGTCGCCATCGACAAACGGCAGTTGAACAGCCCAATATCGCCATCATGCAGTACAACTTAAAAGCCTTACGCCAAAACGGTAAACCGGCTTACTGTCGCCCAGGCTATGAAGTTAATAGCTTAAAACTGATTTCTCATGATTTAACGCAATTAGTCGATGAATCGGCAATCAACGCAGCTATCAATGCCATTCCCCGTATACAACAACCGCAAACCCTACGGCCTAAACAGCAATTGGCTGATTTGGAACATCAAGCCATCAATAACAGCTTGACTCAATATCAAACTAAAGGCCCTCAGGGGCTACAAGGGTGGTTAAGCGAATGTTGGTGGTTAACGGCGGTGCCGCAACAGCTCAATCGTTTTCGGGAAAGTTGTCCAGATATAACCCTGTATTTGGTTTGGCAGGATGGTGAGTTTGTATTGACTGAAAAAATCGATAGCGGTGAGTTTATTGCCGTTGCCGGCAGACAGAATATCAAAGTGGCGTTGCCTTTAAACAGTGAAATGACATCAAGAATATGGTTGGAGAGAGATTATCAAGCCGCTCTTCGTCGATTGCTTGATGCTGACATCGAGCAAAGTCAAGAAGAGCAGGTGATACGGGCGAAATCAAAACGTTACGGTGAAATAACGTTTCCAGAAAACAAGGAACAGGGCTTTTTTTATTCAGACCAGTTTGGATTGTTTCCCCGTGATTTCTAAGCTACCTGTGCGGTAGAAGACTACAAAATACAAATATTACTTACTAAGCCATCTGTGCGATGTCCGATGGATTCTAGCTAAATGCTCAATGGTAAGCAAATTAGGTGGCTCGGGTTTTGTAAAAAAATATTAAAAACAAATATTACGGTTGTTTTTAAATTTTTTCGCTCATAAAATGCGCTCGGTCACACTATTCAGCAGGCAATTTATGAATCAAAACATCGCCGATTTTTTCGCGGATCGAAAAGCGGCTTGGCTTAAAGCCAAGCTAAAACCTTCATTAACCGATGAAGAACAAACGCAACTCCAGCAAGAAGCAAACGAAAAATTCACACTTGCCAATTGGTTACCCGATGCAGCTAAACGCGCAGCGCAGCTAACAATGGCGAGTCATCCCAGTAAATTTAGTCATCCAAGTGCTAAAACATCACCCATTATTGCTAATAATCGTCAAGCCAATGACGGTTATCTGCGTAGTGGAAATGTTGATTATGAATTGGATGTGTTTGGCAATGCTGCTGCAATGGATGTTTATAAATTCCTAGCCTTAGTGATGGATGATGGCAAAACCGTTCTTGATCACTTAGAGGAGGATAGCGCGGTAATCAAAGGCTTATTTTCGCTACCGACCGCGAGCTATGAAAACTTAAAACAAGGTTTAATCAGTATTAAACAGTTAGATGATTCAAACAAAACCGATCATTTAGTCAAACAGGTTTATTTTCTGGTAGACGACAGCTATCACTTGCTATCTTTATTAACGCCTTCTGGCTTACTGACTCAAGTTAAAAGCCGCATTGACAGTATTCGTTTTTCCGAAGAAACCAAGCAAGCCAAGGAATACCGCAAAAAGAACGAACACCATGTTACCGGATACGATGATTTATTTGATTTGACCATTACTGCTTATGGCGGAACCCAACCGCAAAACGTGAGCGTTTTAAATAGCAAAAACGCTGGTCGAGCGTATCTGCTGGCAAGTACACCGCCTAAACTGAAACAGCGTCAAATTCGCTTACCAAGCCAAAATTTTTTCAGAAACAGTTTGCAGACTAGACGCTTTAAAGACGCTTTTGAGCCGCTAGACAAATTAATTCGTACTGATGTCAATAACGTCCATATTCGGGACGGTATCAAAAACAGCCTGAAATACATCATTGATCAAGTGCTACAGCGAGCATTTATCGTTAGGGCATACGGTGAAGGTTGGTCTGACAGCGACTATTACCAATCCTTACCGCTCTCTCAACGGATATGGTTGGATGATGCCAACTTAGCGCAACGCGAAAACCAAGATGATTGGCTACAAGAGATTGTTGATGGGTTTGCTAATTGGATACTCGACAGCTACGAATACCTATTTAAAGACAGTTACGTCAAATTAAGTGACCACGAGTTACGAGAGGTTCGCATCATGGTTACGCAGGCCGTCAGTAGCGATCAGGAGTTTTTCAAATGACACGATTTTTTTTATTACTCCCGCAGATCAAAATCCATAATGCTAATGCGATGAGCAGCCCCTATACCATCGGCTTTCCAGCGATGACGGCATGGTTGGGGGCCGTTCATGCTTTACAACGGCAGATTCAACAAGCTGAGTTCGCAGATGTGCAATTAACGAGTGTTGCTGTTAGTTGTCATTATCATGAGGTAAGAACTTACAAAGGTAATAATGATTTTTCAAATTCGATTATTCATTTCAGATCACCGTTGGTTTTTGATGAAAAATATAAAGATAAAAATTTTGGGAAAAATTTCAAAAGTAAGTTTGACGCACCATTGACAGGTGAAGCATTCATCGAAGAAGCCCGTTGTCATTTGGAGGTTTCGTTATTAATCGAATACCAAGGATTAGATAGCGATTATCTTGACCAATTCAAACAAACAGTCGATAGCCAATTATTACGGATGAAGCTGGCTGGGGGCGATGTGTTATCGGCAAAACCAGCTGAATTGTTGGTGGTCGATGAAGATAACGATCAAGAGATTAAACAAGCCTTGAGAAAACTGATGCTTGGGCATGTGTTAATTGAGCGTCGTGACTTAATGATTGCCAGCATGAAAGACGGCAAAGATGCTTTGGAGGCTTTGCTAGATCATCTGAAAATCATGCACCGCTCCACCCAAGATGAGGATGGCAACGTGACATGGACAACTGGACGTAAAACAGCAGGCTGGCTAGTACCGATTGCCACAGGTTTTCAGGGCATTTCAGAACTAGGGAACGCAAAAAATCAACGCGATACCGAAACTCAGCACCGTTTTGCGGAAAGCGTGGTGACACTGGGCGAGTTTGTGATGCCTTATCGCATCAATAATTTAGACGACATGCTTTGGCAATACCATGTCGATCTTGAACAGAATTTGTACCTTTGCCAAACCCTTTCAACTTCAAATACCTTCGGAGATTAAAAATGGCTATTAAAAATGACGCAACAGTATTGGCTTTCGAGAAAAAATTAGTATCTTCGGATGGTTACCTCTATGGCACGACTTGGAGAACTGATAATACATGGCCAAAATCCAGCCCTCTAAAATTGATTGAAAAATCTGTTAGAGGGACGATTTCAAACCGCTTAAAAACGGCAGTTCAAAATGACCCGTTGAAATTGAATGCTGAAGTTGAAAAACCCAATCTGCAAAAAGTGGATGCTTGTGCTTTGGCTGAAAATCAAGACACCTTACATTTATCCTTTACGCTGAAAGTATTGGGTGGCGTAGAAAAACCTTCAGCCAGCAATGGCCCTGAGTTCAATAAATCTTATCCCAACGTTGCAAAAACCTATATTGAAGAAACCGGCTTTTCCGAATTAGCCAAACGCTATGCCATCAATATTGCCAATGGCCGTTATTTGTGGCGTAACCGAGTGGGGGCGGAAAAAATCGAAGTAGTGGTTAATATCGGAGATCAACAACGATTAGTTTTTGATGCCCAACAATTTTCACTGCGCGATTTCAATGCCAGCACCCCAGATTTAGACACTTTAGCTAATAAAATTGCTGATGCACTGAGCGGTAAATTACCGTATCTGTTAATCAGTATTGATGCTTATGCTTTGGTTGGCAAGGCTCAAGAAGTTTATCCCAGCGAAGAATTGGTGTTAGACAAAGGCAAAGGTGACAAAAGTAAAATCTTGTATCAGGTTAATGACATTGCAGCTATGCACTCGCAAAAAATTGGTAACGCTTTACGCACGATTGATACTTGGTATCCAGGTTTTGATGACGCACAAATTGGTCCAATCGCCATCGAACCTTATGGCGCGGTGACAAATTTAGGTAAAGCGTTCCGTACACCAAAAGACAAAGTTGATTTTTATAATCTGTTTGACCGTTTCGCTTTGGGTGAAAGTTTGGCTGATAAAAATCAAGAGCACTATGTGATGGCTGTGTTAGTGCGTGGTGGCGTATTTGGTCAAAGCGGCAAGGATTAAGCCATGCGGTTTTATTTGGAAATTACCTTATTACCGAATCCCGAAGTTGGCATCCATTTTCTCTGGTCCAAACTCTTCCAACAAATCCACCTTGGCCTCGTTGAAATGCAAAACGACCAAAAACAACAGCCGATTGGGGTTTCGTTTCCTGAGTATGTGACGGGGGAGAAATACAGCGTGTTGGGTGGCAAGTTGCGGTTGTTTGCTGAGGATGAAGCCACGCTGGCGAAGTTTGATGCAGCAAAATGGCTGTCACGTCTGAGTGATTACGTGCATTGCACCAGCATTCGGCCTGTGCCTGACCAGTTAACGGCTTATGCCATTTATCAACGCCAACAACCTAAAACCAACAAAGAGCGGTTGGCGCGGC
This sequence comes from Methylomonas koyamae, assembly GCA_945877625.1. Classification (GTDB taxonomy): domain Bacteria; phylum Pseudomonadota; class Gammaproteobacteria; order Methylococcales; family Methylomonadaceae; genus Methylomonas; species Methylomonas koyamae_C. The sequence goes on from CAMCSF010000075.1 coordinate 7,113, forward strand.
GCTATGCGAAACGGCATAAGCTCGATTTTGAAACGGCTTTGAATGGCACGGTGGTATTGCGTGATCAATCGACTCAGTTTCGTTATTGCGAGATGCCACAGCCAACAATCAAAACCCCGTTTATCCGCCTGCAAAGTTTGAGTAGTGAGCAGACGTTTTGTTTGTGGATTAAGAAAACTTTGGTTTCGGAGCCTGCAACAGGTCATTACAGCAGCTATGGTCTAAGTGCCACCGCCGCTGTACCCGAATTTTGACCCAAGTTTTTTCGCTTTTTAAAAATGTAATATAAATGAGCTAGTTGCGTTTCGTGGTTTTTGGGATGGGTAAATTGGGTTAAATCTCTTGTAAACTACGCCGCAACTGGCTTTGAAGTTTTTTGAGGTCAGTTCGCTGCCGCGCAGGCAGCTTAGAAACACCGCAATCGGCTGGACAGATCCGCGCACGAGTTCGCTGCCGCGCAGGCAGCTTAGAAAGTTGTTCGGTCAAAACCCTGCTATTATTAAAAGTTCGCTGCCGCGCAGGCAGCTTAGAAAGACACAGTACCAGTAGCCGTGGTGTTTAGTTAGTTCGCTGCCGCGCAGGCAGCTTAGAAAAAAAGCAAAGGATACTGATGAGCCGCGCATTAGTTCGCTGCCGCGCAGGCAGCTTAGAAAAAGACATGTAGCAGTTGCGGACAAGTACACCCGTTCGCTGCCGCGCAGGCAGCTTAGAAAATACCATGCCGCCTTATATTTGATTTGTCTGTGTTCGCTGCCGCGCAGGCAGCTTAGAAAACCTGCAGCATTAGCGCCAGCAGGTAAAGTGAGTTCGCTGCCGCGCAGGCAGCTTAGAAACTTAGCATGGGGCCAATATCCATTGGGATTGCGTTCGCTGCCGCGCAGGCAGCTTAGAAATGTAATTGTCGAGCGGACCTAGCTAGTCCGCCGTTCGCTGCCGCGCAGGCAGCTTAGAAATTGTTTAGCGTAGTTAGTTAAAAGCCATTCATGTTCGCTGCCGCGCAGGCAGCTTAGAAAAATATGGGACGACAAAATAGTATCCATTGATAGTTCGCTGCCGCGCAGGCAGCTTAGAAATTGCAGTTGTAAACAGAATCGAGGATCGAGAAGTTCGCTGCCGCGCAGGCAGCTTAGAAATGCTCAATTAATCCCGTAAAAATGCTAACAATGTTCGCTGCCGCGCAGGCAGCTTAGAAATGCCAGCTTTTGGCGGCTTGGGCGATGCGATGGTTCGCTGCCGCGCAGGCAGCTTAGAAAATCTGCATAACCTTGGCGCGTATGATTATCAGGTTCGCTGCCGCGCAGGCAGCTTAGAAAAGTGATGGGACAACCTACCAAAATATTGGTAAGTTCGCTGCCGCGCAGGCAGCTTAGAAATTGATAGTGCTGGTCACGTTATCCAGCTGCTAGTTCGCTGCCGCGCAGGCAGCTTAGAAACGCAAACACACGCGACAAGTCGTCTAGCATCTGTTCGCTGCCGCGCAGGCAGCTTAGAAAATAATATATTTAGGTACTGATGGCATGTTGCGGTTCGCTGCCGCGCAGGCAGCTTAGAAATTGCGAATGGCGGGGCTTTCAGAGGTGTTTACGTTCGCTGCCGCGCAGGCAGCTTAGAAAATTTTAATGCTGTTTTGTGGGTCAACGGCGGCGTTCGCTGCCGCGCAGGCAGCTTAGAAAAACAGCGTGAAATGATTGAAGCACTTGATCGAGTTCGCTGCCGCGCAGGCAGCTTAGAAACTCGACAAGTCGTCTAGCATTTTCAACTTATCGTTCGCTGCCGCGCAGGCAGCTTAGAAAATGTTTGATTGAAGCATTTACCGCCGCAGGAAGTTCGCTGCCGCGCAGGCAGCTTAGAAATTGCAATGAATATTGGGGTGAATTAAAAAGAGGTTCGCTGCCGCGCAGGCAGCTTAGAAAACTGGTAGAACCCCAGTTACGGAAATTTTCAAGCTAGTTGTCGCCTCAGTTAAATTATTTAGGCTGCTTTTTTACAGTAATGGTTTGGCTCCTGTTGCGGGTTGATAGTTAGCGGGTTGTGATCGGGATTGAGCAAAACACAATCAATCCTAGCCCAGTTACGCGAT
>CAMCSF010000076.1 GCA_945877625.1 Methylomonas koyamae
AAAACTTTAGCGAATTGGTCTTTTGGCAATTTGCCAGCTTTGATCAATTCTTTCAATTGTGGGTTTGAAGCGATGTCGTGGCAAGCGCCGCAACCGCGACCGAAAGCGCGTTCGTAGATTTTTGAACCTACTTCTTCTGCTTCGTTAGCAAAAACTTGGCCGCTCAAAGCCAATAACGCTGCGCCTACTACCAAACCAAATGATTTTTTCATTATTGTGTTCTCTCGTTGTGATTAAAAAGTAGCTGAGTATTTATTAAAAAACACACAGCTGATTTCAAATTAAGCGGCTAAAGGATAGGGAAAATCGCTGAAAAATTCAATCTATTTTCTGGAAAAGGGGCTTTTTCCTAATCTTCAAAAAATTCGCTGTCATTGGTATCAAATTTCTCAGACAGTTTTAGCAATACATACAGCGCACCCGTGCCGCCCGCTTTTGGCGGGGTAGAGCAGAAAGCCAGTACATCTTTGTGTTGGCGTAACCAGAGGTTGATGTCGTTTTTCAGCACCGGTTGGTTGCCGGGTGAGTTATAGCCTTTGCCGTGAACAATCTGTACACAGCGGCAGCCGTCTTCAACGCAAAAATGCAGGAATTGTAGTAATTGTTGTTGGGCTTCGCGGCTGGAGAGGCCGTGTAAATCAATATCCGCATCTAAGCCGTAGTAGCCTTTGCGGAGTTTTTTAAGCACATTTTTTTGTAAGCCTGGGGCGATGAAGCCGACTTTGTCTTCTTGAAATAAAGTGTCTAATCCACCATCGACCTGTTTTTGTAAAGGGTCAACTTGTTCTAAGGGCTTAAATACCGGCACTGGACGCGGTTTTTTATCGGGCTTTAAAATAACAGTGTTGTTGTCTAAAGCGCGGACTTTTCCGACAGTAGTTTTAAATAAAGCTAAATCGGCAGGGGAAGTGGTTTTTTTTGACACGTAAGATGCTGGTTTTGTGGTTTTTTTGCTAAGATGAATTAATTCTAAAGCCTTTTAAAGCATCATGCACATTCTGATTAGCAACGACGACGGTTATCTGGCACAAGGCATTAAAACACTCGCTGAGGCTTTATTACCGTATGCCGATGTGTCTGTGGTTGCCCCCGATAAAAATCGCAGTGCTGCCAGTAATTCGCTAACCTTGGAAATGCCGCTACGGGCGATCACTGGTGATGATGGCGTGGTGCGGGTTGATGGTACGCCAACCGACTGCGTACATTTAGCCATTACCGGTTTATTAGCGACTGAGCCGGATATGGTGTTTGCTGGGATTAATCATGGTGCTAATTTAGGTGACGATGTTTTGTATTCTGGCACCGTGGCTGCCGCGACCGAAGGGCGCTTTTTAGGATTGCCTGCGGTGGCGATTTCTTTGACCTCCAGTAATCCCAAACATTTTGAAACCGCAGCGCATGTGGCAGTTACGTTGATGAAAAAGATTATTCGCCATCCGCTGCCTAAAGACACCTTGCTGAATGTTAACGTGCCTGATTTGCCTCTGTCGGAGCTAAAAGGTTATCAATCAACTCGCTTAGGCCAGCGCCACAAAGCCGAACCGGTTATCAAAGCTGCCGATCCTAGAGGACGCACTATTTATTGGGTTGGCCCGCCCGGCGCTGAGCAAGATGCGGGCCCTGGCACAGATTTTGATGCAATTAAAAACGGCTATGTATCCGTAACCCCCTTACAACTGGATTTAACCCGCTACGAACGCCTACAAGGTTTGAGCGATTGGTTAGCATTGGAGACACAGGAATGACTCGAAGTATACAAGGTATCGGCATGACCTCACGGCGCACTCGCGACCGGATGATTGCTCGATTACGTGATCAAGGTATTCGCAATAGCGAAGTGTTGGCGGTGATGGCTGAAATTCCTCGTCATATCTTTGTCGATGAAGCCTTGGAAAGTCGCGCTTATGAAGATACCGCTTTGCCAATTGGTCACAATCAAACTATTTCCCAGCCTTATATCGTCGCCAAAATGACCGAATTGTTGTTGGAGCATGGCACACCGCAAAAAGTCTTAGAAATTGGTACTGGCTGTGGTTATCAAACTGCGGTTTTAGCTAATTTAGTTAAACAGGTGTATTCAGTCGAACGTATCGAGCCTTTGGTGAAAAAAGCCCGTGATTTGCTATGGCGACTGAATTTAAAAACCATTGGTTTCAAACACAGTGATGGTAGTTGGGGTTGGCCTGAGCAAGCCCCGTTTGATGCGATTATTGCTGCAGCGGCACCTAAAGAAATTCCACCGGCTTTGTTAGATCAATTAGCGATGGGTGGGGTGATGGTGATTCCGGTCGGTGGTGAAAATGGACAGCAATTACATCGAATTACTCGTACAGAACAGGGCTTTGAAGACGAAGTGATAGAGCGTGTGATGTTTGTGCCGTTCTTGTCAGGTGTTAGTCGATAAGCTTTTGGCTAATCAATTGGATTATTTCGTGGAATAATCGGGTGCAATAAACAATAACAATAATAAAACTGTGAAAACACCAAACTATCTTATTGGTATCGATTTAGGTACTACTCATACAGTTGTTGCTTATGCGGCAAATAACGACTCTGAAAAAAACATTCAATTATTTGAAATCCGGCAATTAATCGCGCCCGGTGAAGTGGCCGAAAGACCTTTATTGCCTTCGGTTCGCTATCATCCCGCTCAAGGCGAATTAAGTGCCGATGCTGGCTTTTTGCCGACAGAGGATGGTGCAGTGGTTGGCGAAGCTGCGCGATTATTGGGCAGTAAATCACAAGGTCGATTAGTAACCAGCGCTAAAAGCTGGTTGTCTCATGCCTCAATTGATCACACCGCCTCGATTTTGCCTTGGGGTAGTGATGATTCTGTCTTTAAAGTTTCGCCATTAGCCGCCAGCGCCAGTTATTTAAACCATGTTCGTACGGTCTGGGAGCAACGCTTTCCCGATGCACCGATGGCTGAGCAAAATGTGGTGATTACTGTTCCGGCGTCATTTGATGAGTCTGCGCGATCATTGACTTTGGAAGCAGCGAAAATGGCTGGTTTGCGTGATGTGCGTTTACTGGAAGAGCCGCAAGCGGTTTGTTATGACTGGCTACGTCGTCATGCCGGCAGCGTTAAGCCGAGTTTGGGTGAGAGTCGATTATTGTTGGTTTGCGATGTCGGCGGCGGTACTACCGATTTAACCTTGATTAAAATCCAGCAAGGCACAGCCGAACCGCAATTGACCCGAATTGGTGTTGGCGATCATCTGATGTTGGGTGGTGACAATATTGATTTAACCTTGGCGCATTTGGCGGAAAGTCGTTTGCGTGTCGATGATAAAAAACTCTCAACCGCTGATTTATCGCAACTATTAGAGCAATGTCGTGTCGCGAAAGAGCGTCTGTTGGCGGCCGATGCGCCAGAGCAAGTGGCGGTGACTTTGTTGGGTGGTGGTTCGAAACTAATTGGCGGCACTCGTAGCACGGTTTTGACCCGAGACGAAGTTAGAGACATTGCTTTGGATGGCTTTTTGCCATTGTCGGATTTACAGGCTTTGCCGGATAAAAAACGCAGCGGGGTAGTGGAGTTTGGTTTGCCTTATGCCGCTGAGCCAGCGATTAGTAAGCATATCGCCGCCTTTTTACAGCAGCACAGCCAAGCGGCAAAATTGGCCTTAGCGGGTGAAAATATTGTGCCGGATGCTTTATTACTTAATGGCGGTGTGTTTCGCAGTGAGGTAATGGTTAAGCGTTTAGTGGCGTTGTTAGCCAATTGGAGGGACGGGAAAACGCCGTTGTTATTGGATAACGATCACCCTGAATTGGCGGTTGCGTATGGGGCGGTCAGTTATGCGATGGCTCGTCGTGATAAGAAACTCAAGATTTCTGGTGGTGCAGCGCGTAGTTATTTCTTGCAGGTTGATAGTGATAGTCAGCAAAGCAAGCGCGGTGTTTGTATTTTGCCGAAGGCCAGTGAAGAAGGTCATGAGGTGTTGTTGGCGGATAGGCAGTTTGCTTTGCGTGTTGGTCAGCCGGTTCGCTTTCACTTGTTGTCGAATAGTGGTGATGGTGAGTATCAGGCCGGTGATGTGGTTGAACTCGACGAAGAGCGCTTTCATAGTTTGCCGCCCTTGGCTGTGGCGTTTGATGGCCAGCAAAAAACCGAAATTGCCGTGCAATTGTTAACCACTTATACCGAAGTCGGTACTTTGCGTTTGCAATGTGTCGCGGTTAATGACGCCAGTTTACGCTGGGATGTTGAGTTTCAAATCCGTAAAAAAGCCGCGTCGGCGCTTAATCTCGATTTGCCCGCGCAATTGCCACAAGCTTTGGATGCGATTCAGCTGGTTTTTGGTGCTAAATCCAAGCAAATTGATCCGCAAGCGGTGAAAACCTTGCGTGCTGATTTAGAGCGAATTTTGGCTGCGCCACGCGCTGAATGGCAAACGCCTGTCTTGCGTGAGCTATGTAATGCTTTGCTGGAGGGAGCGAAATATCGTCGGCGTAGCGAAGCACATGAGCGCTTATGGTTGAGTTTGGTTGGATTTTGTTTACGCCCCGGTTTTGGTTATCCCTTGGATGATTGGCGGGTCGAGCAGTTGTGGAAGCTATATCCTGAAGGCTTGCAGTTTGTGAATGAAAAGCAAAATTGGGCTGAATGGTGGACCTTGTGGCGGCGAGTCGCGGGTGGTTTGGATAGCGACGCACAGCAACGTATTTTTAATGATATTGCTAAATTTATTAATCCAGCCGCAGCCAGACAAGCGGGCGTGGCTAAGCAATCGCTGATTCGTGGCTATGAAGATATGGTGCGGTTAGCGGCGGCTTTAGAGCGATTGGCGGTGTCGGATAAAGTGCAGTTGGGTGAATGGTTGTTGAAACGGCTTGAGAAAGCGGGGGAGTCTGAACAAAGTTGGTGGGCTTTGGGACGAATTGGTTCGCGGATTTTGTTTCATGGTCATAACCACGATGTGATTGCGCCGCAAACGATTAACCCTTGGTTTACACAGCTGTTGAAAATTGATTGGAAAAAACAGCCGCAAGCCGCGTTTGCCGCTACCTTGTTGGCGCGGCGTTGTGAAGATCGAGTGCGAGATATTGATGAGGCTTTACGTTTACAAGTATTGGATAAATTAAAGCAAGCCAAAGCGCCTGCCTCTTGGCAGGTGATGGTGGCTGAGTTTAAAGAATTGGATGCTCAGCAAGAGAAACAAGTGTTTGGCGAGGCTTTGCCGCCGGGCTTAAAGTTAATCGCTTAAGCTCTATTCAAAATCAATTCTAAAACCAGTTTGCTACCAAAGTAAGCCAGTAATAACAGGACAAAGCCGATTAAAGTCCATTGTATCGCCGCGCTACCACGCCAACCGTAGCGCAGGCGACCTATCAGTAAACCGGAAAAAATAAGCCACGCGATGATGGATAGTACGGTTTTGTGGACTAAGTGTTGAGCAAATAAGTCTTCGATGAATAAAAAGCCACTGCCTAAGGCGACAGTTAAAAAACCTAAGCCAGCGCCGATCATTTGAAACAATAAGGTTTCCATTGCTTGTAAGGGCGGTAAGGCTAAAATCAGGCGTTTAGCATGGTGACTACGGAGTTGTTGGTCTTGGATGGCGAGTAAAATCGCTTGTAAGGCGGCGATATTGAGTAGGCTGAAAGCGATGATTGAGGTTAAGACATGAATGCTCATTTGCCAGCTGTGAGTTGCCAGCAAGCGTGCTTGTTCGGGAAAAATTAAATCTAAGCCTATTAAACAGGCGGCTAGTGGAAAAATCGCAATGCCCAATTTTTCGACCGGTTTATCCAGCGCGGCGAATAAGAGTAGTAATACGATAAATAAGCTGACTAAAGCAGCTGCGTTGAAGAAGCTGAAGTTAAAGTCAGCGTATTGTTGAAAAATCAATGTCATATAAAGGCTGTGGAAGCCTGCGCCTAACCAGCCAATTTGCATGGCGCGTCGGTGGTGTTTCTGCTGAGTGATGAGTTGTTGAGTCATCAAAGCCGAAGCACTAATGTAGCTTAATACGGCAAGGAGTCCGACGAGTAAGGTATTCATGGTTGGAATAATCAAAAGGCGTTGTGATTTGCTTATGTTAAACTAAGGCAACCGATTGTTCTAACCTCTTTGTGTTAGCTCTTATCAGCCTCAATCACAGAAAAATAAAGAAGCAGATATGTTCGATAATTTAACAGACCGCCTCAGCGGAACCCTTAAAAAACTAAAAGGCCAAGGTCGTTTAACCGAGGCTAATATCCAAGAAACTTTACGCGAAGTAAGAATGGCCTTGTTAGAGGCTGATGTTGCTTTGCCGGTAGTGACTGATTTTATTGCTCAGGTTTCTGAGCGTGCCTTAGGGCAAGAAGTCCAATCCAGCTTATCCCCAGGTCAGGCATTGGTTAAGATTGTGCAGGGCGAGTTAGTTCGTGTGATGGGCTCTGCCAATGAAGAGTTAAATCTTCGCACTAATCCGCCGGCGATTGTCTTGATGGCGGGTCTGCAAGGTGCTGGTAAAACCACTACTGTGGCTAAATTAGGTCGCCATCTTAAAGAAAAGAAAAAGAAAAAAGTCGGCGTGGTCAGTGTTGACGTTTATCGTCCAGCAGCGATTAAGCAATTAGAAACTTTGGCTAATGATGTTGGCTTAAAGTTTTTTGAGAGTGATATTTCTGAAAATCCGATTGATATTGTTAATCGTGCGGTTGAGGCGGCAAAACGTCAGTTTGTTGATGTTTTGATTGTCGATACAGCGGGTCGTTTGCATGTCGATGACGAGATGATGACCGAAATTAAAGCCTTGCATGCGGCTATCAAGCCAATTGAGACTTTATTTGTCGTTGATAGTATGACGGGGCAAGATGCGGCGAATACTGCAAAAGCTTTCCATGATGCTTTGCCGTTAACCGGTGTGGTATTAACCAAAGCCGATGGTGATGCGCGTGGTGGGGCGGCATTGTCGATTCGTCATATCACTGGTAAGCCGATTAAATTTATCGGTGTTGGTGAAAAAACCGATGCTTTAGAGCCATTCCATCCTGATCGTGTGGCGTCTCGTATTTTGGGTATGGGCGATGTTTTGTCGCTTATCGAAGATATTGAGCAAAAAGTCGATAAGAAAAAAGCTGAAAAATTAGCGAAGAAAATCCAAAAAGGTAAGTCGTTTGATCTGAATGATTTAAAAGAACAGTTGGAACAAATGCAAAGCATGGGTGGCATTAGTGCCATGATGGATAAACTGCCTGGAATGGGCGGCATTTCAAAAAGCGTTAAAGAGAAAGTTGATGACCGAGATTTGAATCGTCAGATTGCGGTGATTAACTCAATGACGCCGCAAGAAAGACGTTTTCCTGATTTGATTAAAGGCAACCGTAAACAACGGATTGCAATCGGTTGTGGTCAAGATATTCAAGCGGTTAATCGCATCTTGAAGCAGCATCAAATGATGGAAAAAATGATGAAAAAATTCACCGCCGGTAACGTCGCTAATATGATGCGTGGGTTGAAAAGTAATATGCGCGGAATGCGTGTGTAATTTTTTCCTTCACTTATGCGAAAAATTGCGTAGAATAGGCAGATTAAATTTAGATTAAATGTTTTATAAGGTATTCAAATGGTAAGCATTCGTTTGTCCAGAGGCGGCGCTAAAAATCGTCCTTTTTATCATGTTGTGGTCACAGACAGCAGAAGCAGTCGTGATGGTCGCTACATTGAGCGCGTTGGTTTTTTTAACCCTCTAGCGCGTGGCGCAGAGCAAAGACTGGTTTTGGATAGCGAACGCGTCCAATACTGGAAAAGCAATGGCGCTCAACCGACTGATCGTGTTGCTAAGCTAATCAAAGACGCTAGTAAAGCTACTGCTGCATAAGTAACTTGGGTAACGATGATTACATAAGCGCTGGAGAAATTTCCGGCGTTTTTGGCGTAAAGGGTGGGGTAAAAGTGTTTTCTTTTACTCAGCCTCGCGAAAATATTTTGCGCTATTCGCCATGGTTATTGCAGAAAAATAATCAAGTCAAAGAGCTTAAGGTTGTTGGTGGGCAGCGGCAGGGTAATCTTGTTGTTGCTGAGCTTGAAGGTATTAGTGATCGAGATCAAGCATTTGCTTTAATTGGTTGGACTATTTCAATCAAACGAGAGCAGTTACCAAGGCCAAAATCTGATGAGTATTATTGGGTCGACTTGGTTGGGCTTGAGGTTGAAACCGATTTGGGTATCAAGCTAGGTAAAGTTGATCACTTGCTAGAAACTGGTGCTAATGATGTGCTGGTAGTGGTTGATGGTGAAGTTGAGCGATTGATTCCTTTTCTGCAGCCACAAACGGTACTAAAAGTAGATTTAGCTAATCAGTTGATTATTGTTGATTGGGATCCTGATTTCTAGTTTTGACGATGCGTTTTGATGTTATCAGTCTTTTTCCAGAAATGGTGCTTGGTGGTGCTAGTTACGGTGTCACGGGTAAGGCGATAGATCAAGGTATTGTTAATTTATCAGTGTGGAATCCTCGAGATTACACCCATGATAAACACCGAACAGTTGATGACCGTCCTTATGGCGGTGGTCCTGGGATGGTGATGAAATATCAGCCTTTGCTTGATGCGGTTAATCAAGCTAAGCAACAAAATCAGGCAGGGTCTTGTCGGGTTATTTGTTTAAGTCCGCAGGGTAAGCTAATTTCCCAGCAACTATTGCAAGAAGCCAGTCAGTCTGAACAATTGATTTTAATTGCCGGTCGCTACGAAGGTATCGATGAGCGCTTTATCCAGAATGTTTGCGATGAAGAATGGTCTTTAGGTGATTATGTTATTAGCGGTGGTGAATTGGCTGCATTAATTATTATTGATGCAGTAACAAGGTTAATCCCCGGTGTTCTTGGTGATGAAGATTCGGCAAAACAAGATTCGCATTACGATGGCTTATTAGATTGCCCTCACTATACTCGGCCAGAGCAGGCTGAATTTGGCGTAGTGCCAGAGGTGTTGTTGGGTGGGAATCATGCGGAAATTAAGCGTTGGCGGATGAAGCAATCGTTAGGTCGAACTTGGTTAAGGCGACCGGATTTGCTGGAAAAAATACAATTAACTGCAGAGCAAGACGCTTTGCTTAGAAAATTTAAAACAGAAGTTGATCAATTAGGGTGTGGTAATGAGTAAAATTATTCAAGAATTGGAAGCAGCGCAGCTAAAACAAGATGTACCAAGTTTTG
>CAMCSF010000077.1 GCA_945877625.1 Methylomonas koyamae
AGGCCTTTGATACCGGCAAGACCGGCAAAACGATCAATATCTTTAGTGCTGAGTTTGCCCAGAAAAGTCGGGTTTAAATGATATTTGCCGTCGGTTTTTTCTAAAGGCAGATAGGCAAAGCGTTCGTTGAGATCGCGCTGAATGGTTCGCATATTGACGCCAAATTCATCGGCCAATGCGCGAGGTTCGAGTTTTTCACCTTGATTTAGCTTAACCAGCATTTGCGCTAGTCGATACACCAAGGTGTCATGAGTGCTGTTTGTCATAGCTTTTTCCCTGTTATTTTTTTTGTAGTATCCATGACATTGATGACAGGCTTTGTCGTTTTATTTAGGCATGGTAAAGCGAAAAATTGAAAAGTAAAAGTGTGATTTTGCTGAACGACATCACCTGTCTGACTTGTCGAGCAAACTACTCGTGTTGATTAATCGCTGCTCAGGCTTTTGTGGCAATAAATAACAAAAACCCAAAAAATAACCAAATATACCAATTGGTCATTTAAGCGCTTAATAATTACCAAAAACACACTTTATTGATTTAGGTTGGTTTTGTGGTTATATTGAAAATAACATGACATGCTTAGATTAAGCATATTTAATTTAAGATGGATAAAGTTTTAGTTGTTACCAATAACAATCAAGGTTTTTTGTCTTATTTGCAGTCACTTAACCAATCTTCTGATTTTTACTGCGAATATTGCGAATCTGAGCTAGAGGTTTTCGAGCAAATTATAAAGCACGATATTTCTGTTCTTTTAATCGAAGACACTAAAATTGAACCTATATTGATCTGTGTTCAACGCTATTTGCTGCTAAAACCTGAATTGGCTATTGTGGTTTTAGTGGATGATGGCGATTACAAATTACGGATTAATTTATTAAAAACAGGTGTTGATCGCTGTTTACTTAAGCCGATTGAATATCAAGAGATTCTCGAAAACCTTCACTGTGTAAAAAGAAAACTACCAACTAATCTGTTAAGTTCTGACGATGCTAGTTTTCCAAGTTGGCAATTAATTACAAATCATTGGATTTTGGTTGCGCCTAATCAAAAGCAAATGAAATTGAATGCCAGAGAATTTAATTTTATTTATGAATTGTTTTTGCAACCCGGTAAAGCGGTTGATCGTTCAAAGGTTATGGACATTGTTATCGGCAAATGTATGCAAGACCACGACATTAAGCTGAACAAGGTTTTAGCCAATCTTAGAAAGAAGTCAGTGACGTTACTCGATCACGAGTTACCAGTCAAAACTATACATACGGTGGGTTATGCCTTTATTTCCAACGCGCAAATCAAATAATTTTTAGCACTTCACTGAAAACGACACCACCTGTCAATCTCAGCCTTCAAGATAGCAACCGTTTTCAATTAATTCTTAAAGGATAACGATTATGTTTTGGTTAGTGAGTGTTTTTATCGGTTTGGCAGTGGTATTTGTGAAATTAGGTGCTTATTCAGTTTGGATAAGTATTTTCAAAGCCTTATTCAGTTTTATTGTCGTGGCTTCGGGAGTTGGCTTGGCGATTTTCTTGATTAGGAAGGTGTGGCGATGATGCCAAAAAATTGAGCAATTTATTTTCGTTAATAGCAGGACACAACTTATGAAAGCCTATTTACCAATACCTATTGCCTTAAGCGTGTTAAGTTTTAACGTTAATGCTGCACCAAGCAATGAACAGTTATATCAAATGATTGTAGACATGAAAGCCGAGCAGGATCGATTAAAACTGGAAATTAATCAAGGTAAATCCAGAGAAGCCGATTTACAGTTGGAACTGGATAAAGCGCGAATCGATTTATTAATTGCCGATAAATCGATTAAAGAGGTAGCGACAGTGGAAATTAAAGAACCAACTATCAAAGAAGGTTTTTTTGCATCGGCGGGTTTGCTGTATGTAAAACCAAAAACAATTTTTGATAATTATATCATATCATCATACATGCCATATAATCGTAGCATTAATTCAGATTATAGACCAGCCTATCAACTTATAGCAGGCTATCAAGCCAAGAACAACTGGGATTATACTTTTAAATACAAGAATTTTGATTCCGATCAAAAGATCAATTATACCTACGATAATATTAACATCATTGGCATGTCTAATTCGCCTAATAATTATAAAAATGACTTTAATCAATTAGATTTTGAAATCGGAAAGTTAGTGACGTTTGATGAAAATTTATCATTAAAGGTATCTGGCGGTATTCGCTATGTCTCAGCGAATGATAATTTATATGGTTCTAATTCCTATACATCAACTGGTGGCGGCAGTGGTTGGTCGGCCAATGGTGGCAACTTTTCATATACAACAACTACGGTTAGCAATACTAGCAACAGCGATAAAACCAATTCTTGGGCGATTGGTCCTAGATTGAACTTAAATCCTATCTGGAAACCATTTGGCAATAATTTTAAGTTGTTTGCTAATTTTGGCACGAGTTTTCTTCATGGAAATACTACTTCAAAAAGCATTGAATCAACTAGCAGTAGCTGCATCAGTAGTTCGCTGATTTATACCTGTTCTGGCAATGAGTCAAGTTATGCCTACAGCTATAAGCAGGACATTATAAATGTCATTATTGAAACCGGCGGCGGGATTGGCTATACACTAAAGACAGACTTAACTGAAATTGATTTATCTGTAGGTTATATGCTGGAGCATGGCTATAGCTTAGGTTTATTTAATGGTTTTGAAGGTGCATATAGCACAGTTGGTGTGAGATTTTAGAACCCATATTTTTTAGGATAGAAGATGAATAACTTTAAATACCTAATAATTTTTATATTAGCGATATTATTCCAAGGCTGTGCAACACAAAAAACCTTAATTCCAACGGGCGGCAGTCGTGCTGACGGGACAGTTAAACTCTCTTATGAGTATGGATTATTTGAAAAACCACAAATTGATTTAACGCAAGGTGAAATAGCCGCAAAACAAAAGTGTGCAGCCTGGGGCTATACTGGCGCTGATGCATTTGGCGGTGTTACTACAACCTGTAACCATTATTATCGACATGGCTGTGACAGATGGTTCGCGACTGTGGAATACCAATGCACCGGTGCTGGCAGACCAAATTAGTTTATAAAATTAGCCATCAGAATTGACTATTTAAGCATTGTTTAAGGCTCACCCCGTCAAAATAGCCTCAACTGAATTGATTACCGTTAAGGAGGTTATATGTTCAGATTGACATCATTGATTTTGTTGGGTTGGGTCATTTCGTTCAGTGCTGTTGCCGATCACGGTTGGCATGGACACCATCATGGACACCATCATGGTCATCACCACGGCCATCACTACCAAGGCTATTATTCACCCGAAGTTTTCTATGTACCTCGGCCTGTCGTTGAATATGTGCCTGCGCCACGTTACTACGCGCCACCACCTGTTTACTATGCACCAGCAGCCAATGGCTTAGTGGGTGGTGTGATTGGTGGCGCGGTTGGTTATGGTATTAGTCGTGGTGATCCTTTAGCCACTGGCGTGGGTGCGGCGATAGGCGCAATTATCGCTAATGATGACTGGTAACCAGCAAGCGTTTAATGTAGCCAATTTGTAGATAAAAACAGTGTTATTTAACACAGTTATCAACATAAACCGATTGACAGTTTCGATTAGCTATTTTTTGAGCATTAATACGCTAGACTTTGCAAAACCATCACCTAACTCATTGATTTACATTGTCATAAATTGACTAGCTAAAAGCTAAACAATCTAAGCCAACACCAGAAAAATTAAGCAGTTAGGCGTTCTAATCAGTTTCAATCCACAGAGTTATCCACAGCTTTTGTGGATAACTGCTTAAATCAAAGACTTAGCAAAATCATTGCCGCGATATTCAGTAAAAATTGATTTCGATCAGCGTGCTGATTGAGCATTTTTCACCAACAATCCTGCCCAAACCAATAGTTTTTCACCACAAAGCCATTAAAAAACAACAACATAATCATCAAACATTAGCTGGCTTTTTGTCATAAAAGACAGGATAATTCCGGCCTTTTTTGCCAACTTGAAATTGATGGAATTCAAATTAACCACCACCGACGGCCACGCCCGTCGCGGCCAACTTAGCTTTGGACGCGGGATTGTCGAAACGCCAATTTTTATGCCGGTTGGCACTTATGGCACCGTCAAAGCCTTGACGCCAGAAGACTTGCTGGAAATGAACGCACAAATCATTCTCGGCAATACCTTTCATTTAATGCTTCGCCCCGGCATGGAGGTGATGAAAGCGCACGGTGATTTGCATGATTTTATGCGCTGGCAAAAACCGATTTTGACCGATTCTGGCGGCTTTCAGGTGTTTAGTCTGGGCGCATTACGCAAAATCACTGAACAAGGCGTGACTTTTAAATCACCAGTCAATGGCAGCAAAATTTTCATGGGGCCGGAAGAATCGATGCAAGTTCAGCGCGATTTAGGCTCTGACATTGTGATGATTTTTGACGAATGCACGCCCTACCCTGCCACTTATCAACAAGCAGCCGACTCGATGCGCTTATCTTTACGCTGGGCAGAACGCAGCAAACGCGCCCACGAAGGTAATCCTTCTGCCTTGTTTGGTATCGTGCAAGGCGGCATGTATCCCGATTTACGCGAAGAATCGATTAACGGTTTAACCGCGATTGGTTTTGACGGCTATGCGATTGGCGGCTTGTCGGTTGGCGAACCAAAACACGAAATGATGGCGACTTTGGATGCGATTCATCAAAAAATGCCGGTTGATAAACCGCGTTATTTGATGGGCGTCGGTACGCCGGAAGATTTGGTAGAAGCAGTCAGACGCGGGATTGATATGTTCGATTGCGTGATGCCGACCCGTAACGCTCGCAACGGCCATTTATTCACCCGCTACGGCGCAATCAAAATCCGCAATCAGCAATACCAGTTCGACACCCGCCCGCTAGACGAAAGCTGCACTTGCTACACCTGCCGCAACTACTCACGCGCTTATTTGAAACATCTGGATAAATGCAAAGAAATGCTCGGCGCACGGCTCAACACCATCCACAACCTGCATTACTATTTGGAACTGATGCAAGGCTTGCGGGATGCGATTTCTGAACATCGTTTAGAAGCCTTTGTTAGCGAGTTTTACGCCTTACGCGGTATGGCAAAACCCTAAATCGTGATCTACAGCTTTGCCCCAATTGCCGACGCCAATGCCCGCTGCCTAATTCTAGGCAGCATTCCCGGCAAAGCTTCGCTGCAAGCCAATCAATACTACGCTCACCCGCGCAATCAATTTTGGCCATTGATGACGCAATTATTAGCGGGGGATTTGAACGGGGATTATCAACAACGCTGCCAAATGTTGATTGAACACCGAATTGCCTTGTGGGACGTTTTGCAATCCTGCCGCCGCCACAGCAGTTTAGATGCCGATATTGAACCGGCATCGATGGTTAGCAATCAGTTTGTCGAGTTCTTTGCCGAACATCAGCAGATTGAAAAGGTGTTTTTTAATGGCGCAACCGCCGAGCAAAGTTTTAGACGCCAAGTGTTAGCGAATGTAGATCGGGAATTGCGATTGATAAAACTGCCTTCAACCAGCCCTGCTCATGCGGCGATGAGTTTTGAGCAGAAGCTTCAGCAATGGCGGGTTATTGTTGATTCAAAATAAGCTAAATTGGCATTATTCAATGACCTGCCAATAGCCACCTTTTTGTGGACCAACATAGCGGATACGTCCAGTTTCTCGCAATTTACGTACTGCTCGTTCTACTGCGCTGGTTGATTTACCTAAGTGACTAGCAACTTCTAACAAAGTCAACTCTGGCTGTTCCCGCAACAGGTTTAAAATCTGTTCGGGTGTTTTAACCAGCGTTTTAACCAGCGTTTTAACGGGCGTTTCGCTGGTAATCGCTTGTCGCAAAGCTTCAGCAATGGCATTGAGCATAAACACAATAAAATGACTGCAATCGCTGGCTTGATCGGCCTCACCTAACACTCGGTAATAATCGTCCTGTCGGCTTTTAATCACGGTTTCGACTGGCAGATAGGCCAAAATCGGTTGCCACCGGCTCAATATTAAGGTTTGCCATAACCGCCCGATGCGCCCATTACCATCACTAAAGGGATGAATAAATTCCAGTTCATAATGCAACGCCGAGGAAGCAATCAAGGGGTGAGCATCGCTGTCTGCCAGCCAGTTCAATAGATTTTTCATCAATCGCGGCAACTGGCTGGCGGGGGGTGCCATATGCACTAACTGACGACCTCGATAAATACCAACACCACCTTCACGAAGACAACCAGCATCATCAGCTAAACCTTGCAGCAATAAACCATGAGCAGCCAGCAAATCATCCAACCGCTCTGGGTGCCAATCGGGTAGCGACTCATAGGCAGCAAAGGCATTTTTCACTTCCTGAATCTCGCGCGGCAGTCCTAACACGACTTTACCAGCCAGTACAGCCGTTACCTGTTCGACTGACAAGGTGTTCTGTTCAATGGCTAACGAGGCTTGAATGGTACGAATACGATTGCCACGCCGCAACTGCGGAACCAATTCGTTATCACTAGATTGCTTCCAACGCCCTAATAACTCGGCGATGTCAGCCACGCTCGACAACATGGCATGATTAAGCTGAAACGGTGGCTGATACATAGTCATAACAAACTTCTCTTGCCAGTATGAGTTTGATTATCAGCTTTAGCCTTCAATAAAACCATGCCTAATCACGCCCTCGTAACTTAACCAATCCCAACTGCAAGCCCCACAACAACAAAACCAAAGCCATCAATACCGCAAATACCGCTTCATCGCCCCATTTGGCATAAGGGGTTAAGCCAGTCATTGGCACAATGCTGTCGGTCAAAGTGGTGGTAGTAAACAATGGCGCTTGTTGGATGATGGAACCATCAGGTGCGACGAAGCCGGTGGTGCCTGTGTTGGTAGCGCGGACTAAATAACGGCCAGTTTCCAAGGCACGCATTTGTGCCATTTGCATGTGTTGATGCGGCTGTGAGGTATCACCGAACCAAGCATCATTAGTGACATTGACTAAATACTCAGCATCCGCCACTTGTCTGGCAACCAGTTCGCCAAACGCATCTTCATAACAAATCGTCGTCACAAAGCGATGGCCGCCAGCGGTTAATAAAGGTTGTTTATCGCCGCCCGCCGTAAAGCTGCCTAAAGGAATTTGGATTAAGTCTAAAATCCAGCCTGATAACGGTTGTAGCGGCAGGTATTCACCAAACGGTAGTAGATGGTTTTTGTGATACAGGGTTTGCATGTCGCTGACGTTCAACACGCTGTTGAAATATTGCTTACCTTCACCGCTGGGCAAACTCACCACTAAATCAACGCCATGTTCATGAACTGCAGCTGCGAGTGGTTCGAGGTAAAACTGTTTTACTTGCGACAAAAACGCCGGAATCGCGGTTTCTGGCCAGATGATGACTTGTGAATCCCAATGCTGTTCGGTTAAGGATTGATAGAGCTGCAAGGTATTAAGCTTTTGATTGGGTAGCCATTTTTGAGTTTGGCTGACATTGCCTTGCACTAAAGTGATTTTAATCGGCTCTCCCGCCGCTTGCGTCCATTGCACGGTTTTTAGCCAGCTACCGCCAGCCCAAATCACTAACAACATAGTTAAACCAAACCACGGCATCAGTTTTCGGCGCAGGATTTCCACCGATGAAAAGGCTGAGATGGCTAATAAAAAGCCGATGCCATAAACCCCGATTAACGGCGCGAAGCCAGCCAGCGGTGTGCTTAATTGACTGTAAGCGATTTGCAGCCACGGAAAGCCATTTAATAAGCAATAACCACGGAAATACTCAATCATTACCCACAGCAAAGCGGCGGCAAATATCCGTAACAACACAACCTGCGACTTTAAAACTCTAACTGCTAAGCCAGCGGTTAAGGCCGGAAACAAAGCGAAAAATGCCACGGCCAATATAGTCAATAGCACCGCGCTGACGGGATCAGCACCACCCGCATCGTGAACACTGACGTAAATCCACCAAATCCCAGAGCCGAATAAACCTAAGCCAAATAAGTAGCTGCTGATAACTGCCTGTTTCACTGATAGTTTTAACCAGCTTTGGTACAAAAACATCAAGGCTAAAATTGCAGCGTAGCTAAAACCATAAGGCGCAAAGGCTAAAGTCATTAATACGCCGATTAGCGGTGATGCTAACTGCCATTTCCATTTTAAAAGTTGATTCATGTGAGAAAGGGTTTGATTGGGAAAGTTTTTAATTGATGTGGGTGGGAGCGCGTCAAACTTATTACTCCCGTTCGCTGAGTAAAGCCGACGCGAAAATCAGGCTTCGGCTTCGCTCAGCTAACTGGGACTCTATGTAGAACGGATTAACCCGTCTACCCAAATAAATTAACAGCGCCAATCTATAAATCTTGCCTACAACTTAAGCCGTTCGTGCTGAGCATGTCGAAGCATGAGCGGTGATGTTGGCGATGACCTCGGCTTTTCCGTTCATCCTTCGACAAGCTCAGGACGAACGGAAAAGCCTTAACTGGCTAGTAAATCGAGAAATTTATTCTGCCTTAATTAGCCATTTACTTTATTGATTGGTTACACCATGCGGCACATGGGCGGCGGCGACTTCATGCTGTTGCGCTGATTCACAATGGCCTTTTTGGTCATCAAAGAAAATATCAGCGGCAAAGGCTTTTAAAAACGCCCCTTTAGGCATCCCGCCTAAAAACAAGGCTTCGTCGATGCGGATGCCCCAAGCTCTTAAAGTGCGTACCACCCGTTCATGAGCAGGCGCTGAGCGAGCTGTGACCAAAGCGGTGCGAATCGGTGAATCTTCGCCAAAATGGCTTTGAATCCGATGCAAAGCACTTAAAAAGCCTTTCAACGGCCCACCGGATAAGGGCTTATGCGCCGCTTCACGTTCATTGGCAGCAAAGGCCGCCAAGCCATGTTGTTGATAAATCTGCTCGGCTTCATCGGAAAACAACACCGAGTCACCATCAAAAGCAATCCGTAATTGTGGCGAACAATTAGCAGAGGCACCGGAAACAATGGTGGCGGCGGCAAAACCTGCGTCTAAAGCTTTGCGAACATCTTCACTATTAGCCGATAAAAACAAATGTGCGCCAAAAGC
>CAMCSF010000078.1 GCA_945877625.1 Methylomonas koyamae
CCATTGTGGGTTTGATGGGTTGTGTTGCAAGAAATCGTTCCATAGAACTTCTGCAATATCAGCCATCCCCATCGGTGCACCTGGGTGTCCTGAGTTGGCTTTTTGTACGGCGTCCATGCTAAGTGCGCGGATGGCGTTCGCTAGGTCTCGGCGCGAAGGCATGTTGGTCTCCTTAAATTTGTATTTATATGCGATGTTTGTTTGTAAAACATCAAGCAGGCTAATGCTTGGTAACTGCAAGGACAACCATGCTATCGTTTTGGACTGCGAAACGGTATGACCTTGACACCCAAACTATAATAAACCTGCGACCACTTTAAATAATCGCAGGTTACATACTGTTTATTCTAAATTAGCGTGTCTTGCTCTCATGTCTTCTTCAGCAATACCCTTATCATGAATCATGTGTGATACGGTCGCTTCCAAGAATAGCAAGGTAGATAATTCAAATACGGTGCCCATTGGCATACCTTTAACTTTGCCATATTGCTCATTTCTGCCAATTTGCAAAGTAAGTTCAGCCAAATCACCAATAGTTGATTCATCTTTCGCAGAAATCAATACAATTTTTGCACCGATTTCTTTGGCTTTTTTAGTAAACGCCACAAGCTGCTCTGTTTCGCCAGAACCAGAGATAACGATTAACAAATCGCCAGCTTTAATGCTTGGAGTTACAATTTCACCAACAACGCTAACGTCATAGCCGCTATGCATTAAACGCATTGCAAAGAAACGACCAATCAAACCAGAACGACCTGCACCAGAAACAAAAATTCTTTTTGCCTGATCCAAAATAGTGGTCAATTGTTGATCGTAATCATCGTTAGTTGCGTCAAGAATACTTTTAATTTTGTCAAAAATTAACTGCTGATGCATGACTTATACCGCCGCCGCTTCTACCAATTCACGAATTTCGCGAGCTGCTTCTGCTGGAGATGCTGCGCCGTAGATAGCTGCACCAACAACGATAATATTCGCGCCTGCTTCAACAACTTGTTGAACAGTCGATTGTTTAATACCGCCAGCAACTGAAATTCTAACGTTCAAGCCCAAACGAGCAACGTCATTTAAGTCAGTAAATGGGGTGTGGCCAGCTGCTTGAGCGTCTAAGCCAGTGTGAATGCCCACGATTTGAGCACCCAATTTTACTGATTCTCTTGCGATGTAAGCTTTGTCTTCAACGTTAATCAAGTCGATTTGCACTTCAGCGCCGTGTTTTTTAGCTGCTTTGATAACGCCAGCAATTGTAGCCAAACCAGAAACACCCAATACTGTGCAGATATCTGCGCCAGCTGCATAGAATGCACCGGCTTCGTATTCGCCAGCATCCATCGTTTTCAAGTCAACCAACAACAATTTGTCTGGGAAACGTTGTCTTAATTCATTCACCAAATTGATACCGTTGTATTTGATGCAAGGTGTACCAATTTCGAAAATATCGACATAAGGTGCTACTTGGTCAGCCAACGCAACTGTTTGGTTGAAGTCTAATGAATCCAACGCCATTTGAATTAATGGTCTCGCCATGTGATGTGCTCCGAAAGTTTTTAATTTTAGTAATAGCCGATTTGCGAAATGCCACAACCTGCTAGGCTTGTCACATACTTGTGATGCATCTGTAACTGTAAGATAGAAATGGGATGTATGTCAATGCCTACTGATACAGCAATTATGCTGGTTTAAGTGGAACTGTGTCTGCGTAAACAGGGGAAATCTGTATAAATTAATATCATTTAACAAAGCGAGACACATTTAGCTGAAATGCATCTCGCTATTTCGCTAACTATTTCGTTTTTTTACTTGGCTCATTTTTCTCTGATTTTTTATCTGCAGCAGATGCCGAATCAGAAAAAACAATATCTTTCTCAATCAACGCTACCGTCTTTGCGCCAATACCACTTACATTTTCAATATCTTTCGCGGACTTAAAATCACCATGCTCAGTTCTATATTGAACAATTGCTGCTGCTTTCTTAGGCCCTATATTTGCCAATGCTTTGGAAATCGTATCAGCATCGGCTTTATTAATATCAACTGGTTCAGCAAAAACAGACCACGAGCAAAGCATTAAAATTGCAAATATTTTTTTCATAATTAGCTCCGTAAATTGATTAAATTTGCCTTGAGTACCTATTCGTTTATCTCCGATAAAAACTGAAAGTACCCGCTAGAAAAGACTAGTTCAGACTTTTAAATTTACAAGCTTATTCAATAAATCAATCAACCTCTGCAATCACTATCGCTCTTATCGGCGCAGGCAAGCCTTCGCAAGTCAGATCCTGGTTATCTTTATCCAGAAAGTTCTCTAATGAATGAAACTGCATCCACTCAGTGCTACGTTGCTCCTCAACACTGGTTTTAGTCACATTGACCAAACGTATATTTTTAAACCCACAACGCCGCATCCATAGCATTAGCATCTCGGTACTAGGCAAAAACCAAACGTTTCGCATCTGCGCATAACGATTTTCCGGCACTAACACCGTATTTACATCGCCATCAACAATCAGCGTTTCCAAAATCAATTCACCACCCGGACGCAAACAGCCTTTCAATTCCATCAAATGTTCCATTGGCGAACGTCGGTGATAAAGCACCCCCATCGAAAACACAGTATCAAATACTTTTGTTTCCAAAGGTACATCTTCAATGCCTAAAGGCAAAACGTAAACAGGTGCCTCACCATGCAACTTTCGGATTGCTTTAAACTGCATCACACTCAACATAGTCGGATCAACACCCAGCACTAATTTAGCGCCCGCGCCGTACATGCGCAAACAGTGATAGCCATTGCCACATCCCACATCCAAAACTAAGCGATTTTTTAGTGGTGAAATATGCTGACTTAATCGATCCCATTTCCAATCCGAACGCCATTCAGTATCAATATTAATCCCAAATAACTCATATGGGCCTTTGCGCCAAGGATGTAAACCGATCAATTTATCGTAAAGATTTTGGCGCTGATCAGCACTTAAATCATGCTCACGACCAACCCGAACTTGATTTAACAAATCAATATCATCTGCCAATAGCGCAGGCAATTGATCCACCAAACTCTGCCAACGAGGTAAATCACCATGCGATTGATTGGCAAATGCCCGTTCTAATTGGCTCGGCATTATTCGAGCCCATTGTTCAGCACCCGCAACCTCTAAAGCTTTATACAATTCTGTGTATTCAATCATTTCAAGGCTATCATTGAAGCAAAATTAAAATACTGAAACCAAACTTCAACACTGCTAAATCCAACTTTGCTCAACCGCTGACGATGCAGGGCAAATGATTCTGGTATCAACACATTTTCCAGTGCAGTGCGTTTTTGACTGATTTCCATATCGCTATAGCCTTGAGCTTTTTTAAACAAATGATGCATATCCATTTGCAGCTCATGCTGTTTGTCATCATCAAACGCCAATTTTTCAGACAAAATCAACAGCCCGCCCGGCAATAAGCCTTGCCAGATTTTTGCTAATAACAACTCCCTATCTTCAACAGGGATGAATTGCAAAGTGAAATTAAGCACCACTACTGAAGCTTTGACGATTTCAATATGGCGAATATCGGCACAATGAACCTCGATTTTTGCATCAGGTATCGCTTGCAAACCTAATCGAAACCGACTGACCATCGCCTCGGAATTATCCACCGCAACAATCTGGCAATTTTGGGCGGTTATTTGTTGATGCATAGCCAAACTTGCCGCACCCAACGAACATCCCAAGTCGTAACAAAAACTATTATCTTGACCAAAACGCCCAGCCAGTAATCCGATTGCCGAAATCATGGCGCTGTAGCCAGGCACGGAACGCTGAATCATGTCAGGAAATACATCAACCACAGCCTCATCAAAATTAAAAGCTGTAATTTGGCCTAGTGGATTGGCGTATATAGAATCTTTGTTGAATTGCATAAATGATCCGCCAACTTCATGCTTATGAAATTGGCGGCAAATTTGAGGAGATTAAGAATGATTCTGTGCACTAAGCGCTTCATTGTTGCGCTTAGCTAATTGATCAATTACTTCTTGAAGCGAACCTGAGCGTTCAACTTCATTTTTAAAACTGGTTCTATAGTTAGTCACCAAGCTAACACCTTCGATCGAAATATCGTAGACCTTCCAATTGCCATTGATATTATGCATTCTGTAATTCACCGCAATTGGCTGTAGGCCGGGCTGCAAAATCTCAGTTTTGACCATTGCCTTTTTCTCGTTTTCTTCCTTATTGACAGGCAAGAAACGCACAGACCAATCTTTAAATTCAACAAACGCTCTGGAATAGGTTCTAACTAATAAAATTTGAAATTCTTTTTTAAAGCTGTCTTTTTCAGCTGGCGAAGCATCTTTCCATAACTTGCCCAACACTAATTGTGAAATCACATCGAAATCCACATGCGGATAAATCACTTCATTCACAAATGCATTGATTTTACGAAAATCATGCGAAAAACCCGGTTCTTGCATACGCACTTTTAGCTTATTAGATGCATCTTCAATCGCTGTTTGAGGCTCAGCCGAATCTGCAGCCAGCGTATTAAAAGACACCATTAAACTCGCACACAAACTAAAAAGAACAATTCGAATAAAAGACATATAGTATTTAATTTCTTATGAAAAATTATCTAACTTGCACCGGATACTTCCAACTTCAGAGCCGATACGCCAAAAACAATCTTAATTATCTTACTATTAAAATCAAGCCCCACAAAACTTATGCGTTAACCGCTGTTGCAGGCACCGACCACAATTTTTCCAATTGATAAAATTCACGCGCCTGCCCAGTCATCACATGCACAATCACATCACCTAAATCTAATAAAACCCAATCTGAAACCTGAGCCCCTTCAATCCCCAGCGGCATGACGCCATGCTCTTTAGCCTTTTCAGCCACGTAATCAGAAAGTGATTTAGCGTGACGAGAAGAGGTCGCACTGGCAATCACCATATAATCAGTAATCGTGCTTTTATCCCCTACATAAAGCGTCACTAAATTTTCGCCTTTACGAAAATCCAATTCGGTTTCTATTAATTTAACTAATTCGTCGGTTTGCATTCAATGTCCTGTCGTTAAGGGTGCAGCCTGATAAAGTTGGTGCTGCCTAATAAAAGCTAACACGGCATCGGGCAATAAAAATTGCGGATTACCGCCTGTGGCAATAATTTGCCTAATTTGGGTAGCTGAAATATCAAGTGGAGTAACCGCCTGAAAAAACAAACAACCTGCTAATTTATTTTCCAGCGCCTCACGCTGAACAACCACTCGTTGTTGAAGAAACTCAGACCTAAACTCTACTGTAAAACTAGGTCTAGTCATAACAACAACATGAGCATAATCAAATAATTGCTGCCAACGATGCCACTTTTCTAGCCCTAAAAAAGCATCGGCGCCCATAAACAACACGATCGACTGATCGGGGAATTCTTGCAGCAAGGTCATTAATGTATCAACCATATAAGACGGCCCCTCTCGATCCAATTCTCGGCTATCGGCAACCAATCCAGCAACACCATTTATGGCGATCTGCAGCATTTCCAGTCGCATCTGACCTGAAACATCAGGCTGATCGCGATGCGGCGGCTGACGACAAGGAATTAATCGCAATTGCTCCAGATTAAATAAGGATTTGACCTCTAATGCGGTTCGCAAATGCCCATAATGAATCGGATTAAATGTCCCGCCGTAAACACCAATCATTACTGGCGAATATGACCATCGCCCAACACAATAAATTTCAACGACGTTAGGCCATGCAATCCAACTGGCCCACGCGCATGTAATTTATCGGTACTAATGCCAATTTCGGCACCTAAGCCATATTCAAAGCCATCAGCAAAACGGGTTGAGGCATTCACCATCACCGAACTCGAATCCACTTCACGCAAAAAGCGTCGAGCCAAACTGTAATCTTCAGTAACGATAGACTCAGTATGCGCCGAGCTGTATTGATTAATATGCGCAATTGCCTCATCAATATCGGCAACGATTCTAATTGACAAAATGGGCGCTAAATATTCGGTTTGCCAGTCCTCTTCAGTCGCCCGAATACAATCTGGAACCAGCGAACAAGTTTTTAAACAAGCTCTTAACTCAACACCTTTTTCTCGGTATTTTTCAGCCAAAATCGGTAAAACTTGTCCGGCAATCGCTTCTGAAACCAATAAAGTTTCCATCGCGTTACAAACACCATACCGGTGAGTTTTGGCATTCACCGCAATCGCTACCGCCTTCTCAATATCCGCTTTCGCATCGATATAAACATGGCAAATCCCGTCCAAGTGTTTAATCACCGGAATCGTTGCTTCTGCGCTAATTCGCTCGATAAGACTTTTGCCACCGCGCGGCACGATGACATCAACAAATTCTTTTAAAGTAATCAATTCACCCACAGCCGCTCTATCAGTGGTTTCAACAATTTGTACTGCATGTTGAGGCAGTCCTGCTTGCTCTAAACCTTGAGCAATACAAGCAGCAATCGCACGATTTGAATGAATTGACTCGGAACCGCCGCGCAAAATACAAGCATTACCGGCTTTTAAACATAAAGCAGCTGCATCGATAGTCACATTAGGTCGGGACTCGTAAATAATGCCGATAACCCCTAAAGGCACGCGCATTTGTCCAACTTGAATTCCACTAGGGCGATAACTTAATCCGGTAATTTCACCAACAGGATCAGGCAAAGCGGCGACTTGCTTTAGGCCTTCAATCATTGCATCAATGCGGGCAGGGGTTAATTGCAATCTATCCAAGGACGCGGCATCCATACCGTTATCTTTTGCGGCTTGTAAATCTTTTTGGTTTTCAGTAACCAAATCAGCACTACCCAAAGCAATCGCATCAGCAATGCTCAACAAAGCGCGATTTTTTTGACTGGTTTCAGCTTTACTAATGGCACGCCCAGCGTGTCTAGCCTGCTGTCCCAATTGCTGCATGTATTGTTTAATATCCACAATTAACAACCCAATATAGTGCAAAAAAGGCTCATTATAACCGCAGAACCTATTCATTGTCGGCTTTAGACCGACTAGTTTCGACTAGCGCTGTTTAACTTGCCCAGTATTTCCCAGCCAAACATTGGCCTTATCTGCCAACCAAAACCGCGCAAACTCATCATTTTTAACCACAGCATCCAAATATGCCGAACTAACACTCGCCACCGCAGCCACCTGCTTATAGCCCTGTTCAGCATTTCTTCGTTCACGACCGCCCATTAATCCCATTATTAAACCGTCATTGGTATGCCTACTTCTATGGTTCACTTGCGAACCACCAAACTGCTCTTGATCCGACAATCCTCGTCTACCAGCACCAAATCGAGCACTGACTTCTGAACCCGCCAAGACTTGATGCCCTGCATTTTGCAACATCAACAAATACTTACTACCCGCTGCCGCATGTTCCCACAACGAAGCTCTAACCGAAGCCGAGCTGATCGCATAAGGATCATTATCTTCAGTACCGGTCACCACCAATAACGGCAACTTAATCGCTTTAAACCGACTACGGACATTACCTTTAGCCAAATTAACCGATGGACTGATGGTAATTGCCGCTAAAGGCTTAAATTCGGGTAATTCAGGCAAAGCGCTATCAAAATTTTCACCAATCATACCCGCTACGGTTTGCGCCCCCAAATCATAACCAGCAATAATCACTTTCGATAAATCAACACTGGCAAATTGACCTGATGATTTACGAACTTTCAATTGCTGATAAGCCCAAAACACCTGCTGCATACGCTGTTTTAAGTTATCAACTGCAAAATATTCGTGGCCTAAATAACGTAATTCGCTGTTTTGAGCACTACGCGAAGGCCGTTGCAACTTCCCGCCAAACCAACCTTCTGTTAAAGATTGAGATTGATCAAGTTCATCCTCTGCTTCAAAACCCTCCTCTCTCTCAAGCTCGGGATTGAGTTTTTTCATAGCCTCGATTTCCTTCAACGCTTGAGTAATCAAAACCGGCTGTAGACTAAACACCGCATAACCGGCTTTTGCCCAAGTTTCTCGCCAAATTCGCCCAGCATTTGCGTCTTCGCCCAAACTCGGCAAATAGATAATCAAAGGATAATTACCTGCAGCGGTCGGCATAGTCAGCATCGTATCTAATTGAACATGATCATGATTCCAAACCTCACGCTGACTATCAATTTCTATCTCTGCACCAGCAACATAGCCGCCTTTACTCTGTGTCTCAGCCAGTTTTTGCGTTTGAACTTCCACACTGGGTTGAGTCGATCGCATAGAGCAACTCGCCAATAAACCACTGAAACTAGCAATCCACAAAACCTTGATCAGCTTATAAGACTTAAAATTCGACAACATGACTTTGCAACTCCGGCAAAAACAGGCAAGAAAATGATTAATCACTAAATCAACAAAACTATGCGACCGATTTAGCGTTAGAAACAAGACATCGAATTAGTTTAGCGAGTTTGTACCACTAAACAAAATTGAAACTTTCGAGAGGGATTTTGGTTTGAACCGATTTGACTAAAGCTAGTCGAGTCTAAAATAAGACCCGACAGCCTTAAAAAGAAGTTATTTGATTTTAGCTTCTTTGTAGATTACATGTCTGCGAACAACAGGATCAAATTTTTTGATCTCCATTTTTTCAGGCATGGTTTTTTTGTTTTTTGTGGTTGTATAGAAATGGCCAGTGCCTTCTGTAGAAACCAATTTGATTTTGTCACGCATTTTCTATCTCCTTAAACTTGTTGGCCGCGGCTACGCATATCAGCCAATACAGCATCAATGCCGTTTTTGTCGATAATACGCATACCTTTCGATGATACTCTCAAACGAACCCAACGGTTTTCGGTTTCAACCCAAAATCTGTGGTGGTGCAGATTTGGGGTAAAACGTCTTTTGGTTCTGTTCATTGCGTGTGAAACGTTGTTTCCTGTCACAGGTCGTTTTCCTGTTACTTGGCATACTCTGGACATGACTACCTCAGTGCGAGCTTTATAATTCAAATTAGCCGCGCTTTATACCAAAAATTCTTTTTCAGGTAAATAACCAGCTTAAAAATAAATTTGATAGAATTTTATCATCTCATTCGTTTTCAAATTAAAAACAGGACTTTAATGACT
>CAMCSF010000079.1 GCA_945877625.1 Methylomonas koyamae
AATAAGGGCAGCGTTAGCTGATTGAAGTACAAGCCTAAAGCCGAGGCGCTGAACGCCAAGGTATCGGTGCCGTGAGTGACGATAATGCCGTCGAATTGGCTTAAATCTTCGGCTTCGATGGCGTTGATGATGGTTGGCCAATGTTGCGGCTGCAGGTTTTCGCTGAGAATTTGCAGCGGTTGTAAGGTCTTAAAACGGATTTGTTCGGCGCCGGCAAAAGCTTGGTTGAATAATTGCAGTAGTTTAAAACCGGCATTGGGATTAAGGTCGATATTGCCGTTTTCAGCTTGAGAGCCGATTGTCCCACCCGTAAAGACTAGCAAAAGTCGTGTTTTCATAAGGTATCATTGCCGCAAATTCAGAATATCCGCATCTTAAACACAAATTATGAAAATTTCATTGATCGTAGCAATGGCAAGCAATCGGGCGATTGGCTTGGATGGGCAAATGCCTTGGCATTTGTCGGCTGATTTAAAGCATTTCAAGCAGGTGACGATGGGCGCTCCTATTATTATGGGGCGTAAAACCTTTGATGCGATTGGGCGGCCTTTGCCGGGCCGGCGGAATTTGGTGGTCAGTCGTAATCCTGATTATTTGCCG
Organism: Methylomonas koyamae; assembly: GCA_945877625.1. Taxonomy (GTDB): domain Bacteria; phylum Pseudomonadota; class Gammaproteobacteria; order Methylococcales; family Methylomonadaceae; genus Methylomonas; species Methylomonas koyamae_C. The sequence goes on from CAMCSF010000079.1 coordinate 601, forward strand.
TCTGGATCTGAGGTGTTTGCCGATATAAATAGTGCTTTGCAAGCCTGTAGGGATTTGGATGAAGTGTTTATTATTGGTGGTGCCACGTTGTATCAAGCCCTGTTGCCCTATGCGGATTATTTGTATTTAACCGAAATTGATCGGTCCTTCGAGGCGGATACTTTTTTTCCCGATTTCGACCGTCAAATTTGGCAAGAAGTCGCGCGGCAAGACATTGATAATGATGCAAGCGTCGATTTTTCTTATAGTTTCTTGAAGTTAGCCAATTTACAGAAACAAGCCATCAGATTTTGAAAGATGGTAAAAACCACAATCCGCGCTTACAATCTGGGCGCTGTCACAAAACTGTCATAAAAGCTTCATACTATTGTCACGCCTGACTGGCAGTATAGAATCCAGTTTTAAACACTCGAAATGAGAAAAAATATGAAAAATAACTTTCAACTAAAATCATTGATTTTGGGCTTTGGCTTTGCTTCTGCGGCAATGTTCACTAGCCAAGCTGTTGCAGCACCTGCTGCTGTTGATCCTGCTCTTCCAGAATACGCTCAAGCAAGCGGTGTATCCGGCAACATTTCGAGTGTTGGTTCAGATACCTTGGCGAACTTGATGACCTTGTGGGCAGAAGAGTTTGGCAAAATTTATCCAAACGTCAACATTCAAATTCAAGCGGCGGGTTCATCAACTGCGCCACCAGCATTGACCGAAGGTACAGCTAACTTAGGTCCAATGAGCCGTGAAATGAAAGACAACGAAATCGACGATTTCGAAAGCAAATACGGTTACAAACCAACCAAAATCCCTGTTGCAATTGACGCTTTGGCGGTGTTTGTTAACAAAGACAACCCAGTTAAAGGTTTAAGCATTTCACAAGTAGACGCGATTATGTCTTCTACGCGTAAATGTGGTTACGCTTCTGACATCACTACTTGGGGTGAAGCGGGCTTAACTGGCGGTTGGGCAAGTAAATCAATCCAGCTTTACGGCCGTAATTCTGTTTCTGGTACTTATGGCTTCTTCAAAGACGAAGCATTGTGCAAAGGCGATTTCAAAAGCAACGTTAACGAGCAACCGGGTTCAGCGTCAGTTGTACAATCTGTAACCACTTCTGCTAACGGTATTGGTTATTCAGGTATCGGTTATTCAACTTCTGGCGTTAAAGCCGTGCCTTTAACTAAAAAAGATGGCGGCGCGTTTGTTGATCCAACACCTGAAAACGCAGTTTCTGGTGCTTATCCTTTGACGCGTTTCTTGTACATCTACGTGAACAAAAAACCGAATGAGCCATTAGCACCATTAGAAAAAGAGTTCATCAAAATGGTTTTATCTAAATCTGGCCAACAAGTGGTTGTGAAAGATGGCTACATTCCGTTGCCAGCGAAAGCAGCTGAAAAAGCTTTAGGTTTAGTGAAATAAGGTTAGTCAAGGAAGTCTAAAAAATGGATTATTGCGCAAGGATGCGGCTATGGATGGCGGAGCAAAATCCGATCTAATTATTAGTATTCTGGTTTTGCAAGCATATTTAGAGCCGATGATTGCTAACGCAGTTGTCGGCTTTTCTATTTAAAACGGTCGTGCTATGTCAAAATGGCAGGATGTTTACTACTGATACTTGGTTATGTCTGAAGTTAATTCAACCCAGCCCCACTCCTCTCAGCTAGATATGACGGCCAGTGACCGCTATCAAAGCTGGAGACTCGTTAAAGATAAATTAGTTGCTCGCGGCGTTGTTGCTGGCGGCTTGAGTATCATTGTCGCGATTCTCCTGATCTTTTTTTACTTGCTGTATGTGGTATTTCCGCTATTGCTCTCATCGCATGCTGAGTCCGTTGCTCAATATGACACGCCAGAACCTGCTTTAGGTGCAACGCTGTTGTTAGCGATGGAAGAGCAGAATGAAGTCGCGGTGCGATTTACCGAAACTGGCAAAGCGATTTTCTTTAACGTGGCGAATGGCGCAACCATTGCCACCGAAAATTTACCGATTCCAGATAAAGTGACCGTTACCAGTTTTGCGCATGGTGACTTTGATAAAGCCGAAGTGATTTATGGTTTGTCGGATGGTCGCGCCTTAATCGTTAAACACGATTACAAACTCAGCTATCCCGATGGCAAGCGGGTTATTACCCCATCGATTCAATATCCATTAGGTAATCAACCGGTTGTGGTCGATACCACTGGGCAAGCTTTAAGCCAAATTGCTTTTAAAGTCGATGATGACAACAGCACTTTGGTTGCAAAAACTGCCGATAATCGGATTGTTTTAGCGGGTTTAACCCAGAAAAAGTCTTTATTCGATGAAGAAGTGACTCTGGAGCGCAGCGATGTGTTGCTGGAAACGGTGGGTAGCGATGTCGACTTTATGTTGTTGGATAAAGAACAACGTAATCTTTATCTGGCTAATCGCAAAGGCGATTTGATGATTTTTGATGTCAGCGACAAGACACAGCCCACCATTAAGCACAAGCTTAATGTTATGAATCAAGGCACCGAAATCAGTAGTATCGAATTCTTAAACGGTGATATTTCATTATTAATTGGCGATAGCCAAGGTGATTTATCGCAATGGAGTATGGTGCGCGATCAGAAAAATCATTTCAGCGTCGAAAAACTGCGTTCTTTTAAAGTATCGAAAGCGCCGGTGGTTTCAATCAATGCCGAACAACGCCGGAAAGGCATGTTGGTTGCTGATGCTAATGGCGCTGTTGGTATTTACAGCTCCACGTCTGAGCGTGAGCTGGTTAAAGAGCCGGCTTCTAATAACAAACCAGCGGCGGTCGCTTTATCGCCACGCGCCAATGCCTTCTTGTTACAAGGCGCGGATAGCAAAATCCATTTCTGGCACATTGATAACGAGCATCCAGAAGTGTCGTTTTCTTCTTTATGGCAAAAAGTCTGGTACGAAAGTTATCCAAAACCAGATTATATTTGGCAATCATCTTCTGCCAGCAACGATTTCGAGCCAAAAATGAGCTTGATTCCGTTGGTGTTTGGTACTTTAAAAGCGTCGTTTTATGCGATGTTGGTGGCAATTCCGTTGTCATTATTTGGTGCGATTTACACCGGCTACTTTATGACCCCAAGAGTGCGTCAATATGTAAAACCTGGGATTGAAATCATGGGCGCTTTGCCAACGGTGATTTTGGGCTTTTTAGCCGGTCTTTGGTTAGCGCCTTTTGTGGAAATGCATTTGGCAGGGATTTTTGCCTTGCTAATGATTGTGCCTTTAGGTGTGATGATTTTCGCTTTCTTCTGGCAAAAAGTACCTGAATCAGTGCGCCATACTATTCCTGAAGGTTGGGATGCGATTGTGCTAATTCCGGTGATTTTATTCAGCGCTTGGTTTGCTTTTGCAGTCAGTCCAACCATTGAGGCGGTTTGCTTTAACGGCGATTTGCGGACTTGGATGAGCAGTGAATTTGGCATTGGCTACGATCAGCGTAATACCTTGGTGGTTGGTTTAGCGATGGGTTTTGCGGTGATTCCGATGATCTTCTCGATTGCCGAAGATGCGATTTTCAGCGTGCCAAAACACTTAACCACAGGCTCATTAGCGTTAGGCGCTACCACTTGGCAAACCATGACTAAAGTGGTGTTGCTGACAGCCAGTCCGGGGATTTTCTCGGCGATTATGATTGGCTTTGGTCGTGCGGTCGGTGAAACCATGATTGTGTTGATGGCGACGGGTAATACGCCGGTAATGGATTTAAGTATTTTCCAAGGCCTTCGTACTCTATCAGCAAACATCGCGGTGGAAATGCCCGAGTCTGAAGTTAACAGTACTCATTATCGAGTGTTGTTCTTAGCGGCCTTAGTGCTGTTTATGTTTACCTTTATCGTCAACACCTTGGCGGAAATGATTCGTCAAAACCTAAGACAAAAATACAGTTCATTATGATTAAAGCATGGTTTAAAAGCGGTTCTCCGTGGATATGGCTGACAGCCGGTGCAGTAAGCATCAATCTGATTTTGGTTGTCGGACTGTTATTGTTGATTGCAGTGCGTGGTTTGGGGCATTTTTGGCCAGCTGATATTGTTGAATATCGTTATCAGGATCAAAACGGTCAGGCCAGCGTGATTATCGGTGAAGAAGTGGCTTCGTCACTGTTACCAGAAGCGCAAGCTAAAGCGGCTGGTCACGAAGTGCTTAATAACGCCGAATACTTGGTGCAGTTTCTGGTTAAAACCGGTAACCGCGATATTTTGGGCAGTGATTTTCGTTGGATACAAGAGCAATACATTCAGCAAAAATCCGAGCCTCAAGAACTCATTAGTGTTGAGCGTCGCGAATGGGGCAATTTCTATGGCCGATTAGTATCGGTTAAAGAAAGTGGCACCGTGATTGCCGAAGGCGATCAAGCTTGGACGGTTGCTCAAGAAAAGCTAGAAAAAACCTTGGCTTTGCATGCCGAAATCGATGATTTACAAGATCATGATGTGGGTGCGATTAACTATGGTTTAGAGCGTCTTCGTTTAAAACAACGCGGTTTGGAATTAAAAAACCAATGGAATGAATCGACCCGCTTAGATTTTGCAAACCAAAAGCAAGAGCTTGAGAAACAATATCAAGTTATTCAGCAAAAATTAGGCGAGTTAAACCGCGAAATTAAAAAAGCAACCTTGGTTGTGGCGGACGCCAATCAAAAACAAATCAACATTCCTTTGAACCGGATTGTGAAATTGACCCGACCTAATTCGATGGGAATCTTTGATAAGAGTCTTGAATATGTCAGTACCTTTATCACGTTCATTACCGATGAACCGCGCGAAGCCAATACCGAAGGCGGTATCTTCCCAGCGATTTTCGGTACCGTGTTGATGGTGTTATTGATGGCGATTGTCGTAACCCCATTCGGTGTAATCGCGGCGGTTTACTTGCGCGAATATGCTAAACAAGGTTTTGTAACGCGGATTATTCGGATCGCGGTTAACAACTTGGCTGGTGTACCGTCAATTGTTTACGGTGTATTTGGTTTAGGCTTTTTTGTTTACATTTTGGGCGGCAGTATCGACCGGATGTTTTTTCCAGAAGCGGCACCGGCGCCAGTGTTTGGAACCCCGGGTTTATTGTGGGCTTCATTAACCTTGGCTTTGTTGACCTTGCCAGTGGTGATTGTTGCCACTGAGGAAGGTTTGTCGCGGATTCCTAAATCAATTCGTGAAGGCAGCTTGGCTTTAGGGGCAACCAAAGCCGAAACCTTGTGGCGTACCGTGTTACCGATGGCCAGCCCCGCCATTATGACCGGTTTGATTTTGGCGGTAGCGCGAGCAGCGGGTGAAGTAGCGCCGTTGATGTTGGTGGGTGTGGTTAAACTGGCACCAACCTTGCCGTTGGATGGTAACTTTCCGTATCTGCATTTAGATAGAAAGTTTATGCATTTAGGCTTCCATATTTACGATGTTGGCTTCCAAAGCCCGAACGTCGAAGCCGCGCGACCTTTGGTTTATGCAACCTCGTTATTATTGGTGATGGTGATTGTTGGCTTGAATATGTTTGCCATCGCTATCCGTAATAACCTGCGCGAAAAATACCGAGCTTTAGAAAATTAATAGTGCAATCACGTTCAAGACGATTGGATCAAAGACAATGACAACAGAACAAAAACGCAGTCACGGCATCGACATTAGTGCTTTAAACCGAGACGATAAATCTCAAGGTCAAATTGAGACTTGTATCAAAGTTGAAAATCTCGACCTTTTCTACGGCGAAAAACAAGCCTTGTTTGGCGTCAATATGGAAATGCCACGCAAAAAAGTCACCGCTTACATTGGGCCCAGTGGTTGCGGTAAATCGACTTTATTGCGCTGCATTAACCGAATGAATGATTTGGTGGATGGCGTAACGATTAAAGGCAAAATTTTGCTGGATAACGACGATATTTACGACAAATCAGTCAATGTTGCCGCATTGCGTCGCCGCGTGGGGATGGTGTTTCAAAAGCCAAATCCATTTCCAAAAACTATTTATGAAAATGTTGCTTACGGATTAAGAATTCAAGGTATTAATGATCGCCACATTCTCGACGAAGTTGTGGAAAAATCATTACGCGGTGCCGCATTATGGGACGAGGTGAAAAATCGCCTCAATGACAACGCATTGGGTATGTCAGGTGGTCAGCAACAGCGTTTGGTGATTGCGCGTGCGATTGCGATTGAGCCAGAAGTGATTTTATTGGATGAACCGGCTTCCGCTTTGGATCCGATTTCAACCTTGAAAATCGAAGAATTAATTAATGAACTTAAAGAAAAATACACCATCGTTATCGTGACCCACAATATGCAACAGGCTGCACGGGTTTCTGATTACACCGCCTTTATGTACATGGGCGAATTGATTGAGTTCGGTGAAACTAGCGAGTTGTTCACCAACCCAGCCAAAAAACAAACAGAAGACTACATCACTGGTCGATACGGTTAAGGAGTTAAGGCGATGGATAACAACAAAATCAAACAGCACATTTCTCGTCAATTCAACGAAGAAATGGAAGACATTCGTAACAAAGTGTTGGCGATGGGTGGCTTGGTCGAGCAACAAGTGGATTTGGCGACCAAAGCGTTCATGGGTTACGACATGGAAAGCGCCGAGCGTGTGGTACAACAAGATCAATTGGTCAATGATTTAGAAAAAAACATTGACCACGAATGTACTGAAATTATGGCTAAACGTCAGCCAGCAGCGTTCGATTTACGGATGTTAATTGCCACCATCAAAATCATTACTGATTTAGAGCGGATTGGTGACGAAGCCGCGCGCATCGCTAAAATGACTATGCGTTTGGAAGGTGCGGATTTTTACCAAGACAAATACTATGAAATCGAGCATTTGTTAGAAATGGTTAAAGAAATGCTCAATGGTGCGTTGGACGCTTACGCGCGTACCGACATCGACGAAGTGATTGCCATCACTGGCCAAGATGCCAAAGTTGATCGTGAATACACCAGTATCACCCGTCAATTGATCACTCAAATGATGGAAAACCCAAGAAACATTACCCGCGCTTTGGATATGTTGTGGACAGCAAGAGCTTTAGAGCGTATCGGCGACCATACCTGTAATGTTTGTGAGCACGTAATTTACATGGTGAAAGGCAAAGACGTTCGTCACCTTAGCCGTGAAGAATTAGAACAAACTGTTAACGCTAGTCGTTAAATGCTTCAGCCATCTTCGCTGCCGGTGAAGATGGCTGTTCTCAAATCCCCGCGTGAACCGCTTTTCTGCCCCGCTTGATCTAATCAACGGCAAAGTCGATCTCAGCCACGGTGGTGGCGGACGAGCGATGGCGCAATTGATAGATGCCCTGTTCATCAAACATTTCGACAATCAGCTGCTTAAACAGCGCAACGATCAAGCCTTGTTTACCCCGCCCGCTGGCCGCTTAGTGATTAGCACCGATGGTCATGTGATTTCGCCGCTATTTTTCCCCGGTGGTGATATTGGTTCATTAGCTGTGCATGGCACCATTAACGATGTCGCTATGTCTGGCGCCAAGCCGTTGTATTTAGCGGCGGGCTTTATTCTCGAAGAAGGTTTGCCGCTGGCGGATTTAGAAAAAATCGTTATCAGCATGGCCCGCGCCGCCAATAAAGCCGCTGTGCCGATTATCACCGGTGACACCAAAGTGGTTGAACGCGGTAAAGGCGATGGCGTGTTTATCACTACCACCGGCATTGGTTTGGTGGCTGATGGCATAGACATTTCTTCTGAACGTGCCGAAGCGGGCTGTAAGATTTTAGTCAGTGGCAGTTTAGGCGATCATGGCATTGCCATCATGGCTAGTCGGGAAAACCTGCAATTTGAAACCGCGATTGTTTCCGATTCTGCCGCCTTGCATGGATTAGTTGCCGAAATGCTGGTCGTTGCTCCCAATGCCATCCGTTGTTTACGTGATCCAACCCGAGGTGGCTTGGCGACCGTCTTAAACGAACTAGCCCAACAATCCAGGGTCGGGATGGTGATTGATGAAGCCAAAATCCCTGTGAAAGCCGAAGTCAAAGCCGCCTGTGAAATTCTTGGGCTTGATCCTTTGTTTGTCGCTAATGAAGGTAAATTGGTTTGTATTTGCGAAGCATCAGCCGCTGAGTTGGTATTGAAGGCGATGCGCCAACATCCACTAGGCCAAGATGCCGCCATGATTGGTGAAGTCATCCCCGACCCACTTTGTTTCGTGCAAATGACCACTGCGTTTGGCGGTCGGCGGATGGTGGATTGGCCGGTTGGGGAGCAGTTGCCGAGGATTTGTTGAGTAATTCGCTTGCTTATGTGATTGAAGATCCTGATTCACAAGGTGAAGCTCGTTTATCAACCAGTAAAGAGGAAAAATACTATGCGTGAAGAATACGATTTTAGTCGAGCCAAACCAGCAAGCGAAATTCCTGCATTAGTGAAGTTGCAAGCGGATAAAGGTAAAACGCGCATTACTCTGTTTTTAGATGATGAAGTGATTGAGGTTTTTCGTGATCGAGCATCAAAAAGTGGAAAAGGCTATCAA
>CAMCSF010000080.1 GCA_945877625.1 Methylomonas koyamae
AACAATTCAAAAAAGAAAACAAACAACAAAACCAACAAGCCAGATAACCAACAAACCTAGCAAAATCAATCACTAGCAGCATCGAGCAACTCAAAAAGACCTAAGAAGCTTTCGTTTCAATGTGTCCTGATGAGCCGCTCATTTTAGCGCTTTCTCACATTACGTCAAGCTTTATTTTCAAATTTAATCTTTTTTCTCACTAACATCCTGATTAAAAATCACATTATTTTTATCATCTTCATGTAATTTAACGATTTCTTCAGGATAAATATGCCAAAAAGATTGATCTATCGCGCCTTCGGTATAACTGTCTTTTCGATCATGTGTGAACGGACACCACCAGTTCTCAACCACTTTCACCATATAAGCATGCCACTCAAATAAACCAACGCTATACGGACAATACCAAGTACAGTTCAAAATCCAATACAACTTAGATTGAGCAAAACTTAGCTTAAATGAACCATCCATTGTTATCTGACTTTTCAAATCATAGCGATGACTTGCGCGATCAGGCAAAAAATCACCCCATTTTTTAACATTTTCAGCACCGACCAATTTGAGGCTGAAATAAGTTAAATAGGCACTAGTAATCACGAATGGCAAGGTCAAAATTGGCAAGTAAATGAACAACAAACCGACAGCTCTCGACAGCACTGACATTTTTTTATGATTACAGCCGATGTTGACTCGACTAGAACAAGACTCACAAGCTTTCATTTTTTTCCTCCAACAATTATATTTGAAACAGATTCAATAGAAACCAATTGATAAATACTTAAACATCCTTCACAACAAAAACGCTTCATCCCTTGTTCAAGTTGCAAATAAAACCCAGAAAGTTCAATCACCTTGCCACATTGATCACATAAAGCAGGCTGCTTCTCCATTCCCCCACCTACTGGCGCCCTGAAACCGAACAAAAAAATGTTTTTAAATAATCAGTTTCAGGCAATGCCGGATGAATTGGATGGTCAGGCCCCTGACCGCCACTAGCAAACATCACCAAATTTCTATCGATATGCCTTGCGGATGAACGCAATAGTTCATGTAAATTATCGCGACTTAGATGATGTGAACATGAGGCCGACACAAGAATTCCATTATTAGACAACACCTGCAAAGCTAACTGATTCAGCCTTCGATAAGCCTCATAACCGGCTTTAAAATCTTTTTTTCGCTTAATTAATGCAGGCGGATCTAAAACAATCGCATCGTAATGTAAGTTTTGTTCGCGAGCCTGTTTGAGAAAATCAAATACATCACTACGAACAAAATTGATTTTGTCATTAACACCGTTCAAAACAGCACTTTCTGACGCCAAACCCAATGCAGATTCTGAACTATCAACACAGGTCACATCATTTGCACCAGCCAAGGCAGCGGTAATACCCCACCCCCCTGCATAGCTAAACAAATCAAGTACCTTTAAACCTTTTGACCATTGGGCAAACTGACCACGACTAATACGATGATCATAGAACCATCCGGTTTTCTGGCCTTCTGCAACATTAATAATGAACTGAGCACCATTCTCTTCAATTAACAAACGCTCAGGCAATACGCCATAAGCCACTTCAGGCACTAAAGATAAATTTTCTACCTGACGCTGACTATTATCGTTTTTCAATAAAACAGCTTCTGGCGCCAATAACTCAACCAACACTTTAACCAACACATCTTTATGCTGCTCCATGCCCGCTGTGGTAATTTGCACCGATATCACACTATTAAAACGATCAATCACCAACCCTGGTAAACCATCACTTTCAGCAAACACTAAACGATAAAATGGTTTATCGAATAATCGTTCGCGCAATTGCAATGCTTGAGTTAAACGGTTTCTAAAAAAACTCTCGCCAATTTTAGTATTCGGCTTTCTGGTTAAGATTCGCGCACAAATCAAGACATTAGGATTGACATAAGCAACCCCCAAAGCATTGCCACCACTATCTTTCACTAAACACAAACCACCCGCAGCAAATTGCTCTAAAGGACTACGTTTTGTATCAACTTCGTTACTAAATACCCAAAGATGTCCTTGTCGTAAGCGCTTGTCTTCATTTTTCTTCAAAAACAGTTCGGGATAACTCATGCGTTTATGTTCCAGATTAATAATTGTTGGCTAATTAAGCCTGATTAACGCCATCAAGACGACACCAGTCTTCTTGTTTTACAGCCTCGTCCACCGCAAACCCAAGTTGACGATAAGCATCTGCGACCGAATCGGCTTGTTCGTTAAGAATGCCGGATAAAATCAACTTACCTTGCTTAGCAACTAACTGCGAAATGGAGGGCGATAACTCGATTAATGGTTTTGCCAAAATATTTGCTAACACAACATCGGCTTCAAACGGTGTGAATTGCTCAGGCAAATAATAGCTAATGCGATCTTGAACCTGATTTTTTTCTGCGTTGTATTGACTGGCAGTTAAGGCCTGAGGATCAATATCAATAGCATGGGCATGGCGAGCACCTAATAACAGCGCTGCAATGGCCAAAATACCTGACCCACAACCAAAATCAATCACCACTTTATCTTTCAAATCCTGTGAAGCTAACCACTCTAAACATAGCGCCGTGGTGGGATGGGTTCCAGTTCCAAAAGCTAAACCTGGATCAAGCGTCATACAAACCGTATCCGCTTCATCTTGCTCTTGCCCCGAAGGACACACCCACAATTTGTCAGCAAACTTCATCGGTTTGAAATGCTCCATCCATGCCCGCTCCCAAACCTGATCTTGCAGCAATTCAGATACCCATGCATTTAAAGGGCTACCAATAAATTGATTAAAAACCAAGGTTTGCACTACATCAGGATCAGCATCTATTTCAAATAATGCTGTGACTTGGGTATTGCTCCAGATTTTAGTTTGATCGATAGCCGGCTCGTAAACCGGCTCATCTTCGGCATCGGTATAAGTCACCGACACAGCGCCAAGATCACTAAAATAGTCCGCAAGTTGAGGAGCCGTTGATTCATCGGTGATTACCGATATTTGATGCCATGCCATAGGAATTTAAAAGAAGAAGATTGATAGCGGGCTTTGCTTTTAAAGCAGCAAAACCCGCTAAACAGCTTAATGAATACCTAATTTCTTTTCTAGGTAATGAATGTTTTGACCGCCATCAGCGAATGCAGCGTCAGCCATAATGCTTTGTTGAAGTGGGATATTGGTTTTAATCCCATCAATCACCATTTCGCTCAATGCGGTTTTCATTCTCGCAATCGCACTAGCACGGTCTTCGCCATGCGCAATTAATTTACCAATCATTGAATCGTAATAAGGCGGCACTTTGTAACCGTTGTAGATATGAGTCTCGCAACGAATACCTGGACCACCTGGCATATGAAATTGATCAATAGTGCCAGGACTAGGCATGAAGTTTTTAGGATCTTCAGCATTCAAACGGCATTCAATCGCATGACCGGTAAAGGTGACTTGATCTTGCGTTACAGACAAAGGCAAACCTGCTGCAATTCGTAACTGTTCTTTAACAATATCAAAACCAGTAATCATTTCCGTTACTGGATGCTCAACCTGAACCCGAGTATTCATTTCGATAAAGAAGAACTGACCTTTTTCGTATAAAAACTCAAATGTTCCAGCACCTAAATAACCAATTTCCTGACAGGCTTTTGCACAACGCTCGCCCATTTGTTTACGTTGCTCTTCGGTAATTCCTGGCGCAGGTGCTTCTTCAACCACTTTTTGATGGCGGCGTTGCATAGAACAATCGCGCTCACCTAAGTGAATTGCATTGCCATGAGAATCAGCCAAGACTTGAAACTCGATATGACGAGGATCTTCTAAGAACTTTTCCATGTAAACCGTGCTATTGCCAAATGCAGTACCGGCTTCACCTTTAGTCAGATTAATCGAACTAATTAAGGCCGCTTCGGTGTGCACAGTACGCATACCACGCCCGCCACCACCACCAGCGGCTTTGATAATCACCGGAAAACCAATTTCACGAGCCATTTTTAAATTAGTCTCGTCATCATCACCTAGTGGATCACCATTACCCGGTACACAAGGGATACCAGCGGCTTGCATGGCTTTTTTAGCCGAAATTTTATCGCCCATCATGCGAATGGTTTCAGGCTTAGGGCCGATAAAGACAAAACCGCTTTGGCTGACTTTTTCAGAAAAATCAGCATTTTCTGATAAAAAGCCGTAACCCGGATGTATCGCTTGTGCATCAGTCACTTCCGCAGCACTGATGATGGCTGGAATATTAAGGTAGCTATTCGCTGAAGCAGCAGGTCCAATACAGACCGCTTCATCAGCTAATCGCACATGTTTTAAATCGCGATCAGCTTCTGAATACACAGCAACAGTTTTGATGCCTAACTCACGACAAGCCCGCAAAATTCGCAAAGCAATTTCGCCGCGATTGGCGATAACAATTTTTTCAAACATACACTAAACCTCTGTGTCGATTATTCGATGATAAACAAAGGTTGACCGTATTCAACTGGTTGAGCATTTTCAACCAAAATTTGTTTAATTTTGCCGCTTTTATCTGCTTCGATTTGGTTCAAAATTTTCATTGCTTCGATGATGCACAAAGTTTGACCTGCTGTTACAGATTGACCGACTTCTGCGAAAGGCGCTGAACCTGGCGATGCTGAACGATAGAAAGTACCAACCATAGGTGACTTCACTTGATGACCACTAATTTTTTCTTCAGCTGGTGCAGCAGCGGCAGGCGCAGCGGCCACGACTGGCGCAGCAGCAATCGCAACAGGCGCAGCTTGTGGAACAGCCACATTAGCCGAATAACGACTAATGCGAACTGACTCTTCACCTTCGCTAATTTCTATCTCAGCAATATCGGATTTCTCGATAAGATCGATAAGTTTTTTTATTGTTCTAATATCCATTGTTCTGAGTTCTCTCTATTAATATCTGATGAGCGGCATCTAAAGCCAATTCGTAACCTCTAGCACCCAATCCACAAATAACACCCACCGCTATATCGGAGAAATACGAGTGTTTTCTGAAGGGCTCACGAGCATGTACATTCGATAAATGCACTTCAATGAAGGCAATTTTGGTAGCCAGCAAAGCGTCACGGATTGCCACGCTGGTATGAGTAAAGGCAGCTGGGTTAATAATGATGAAATCAACACCTTTATGATAGGCGAGATGAATCTGCTCAACGATTTCGTGTTCGGCATTGCTTTGCAGAAAATCAAGTGTATGGCCCAGCCTACCGGCCAACTGTTCAAGGTTGACCTGAATATCTTTTAAGGTTTTATTGCCGTACAACCCCGGTTCTCGAATACCTAACATATTCAAATTGGGACCATTTAGAACAGTAATTTGCGCCATGCGGTGTTGAACGGGTAAATAAATAAGGTGGCGAATTCTGCCTAATTTGCAGATTTTTGTCCAGATAAACCGTATTTTTTCAGCAGATTAGCGATTATTGCTAAAAGTCTTGATCAACGGCTTTAACAAGGCAACTAGTTGATCCCCAGACAACTCGCCAGCGTGTCTATCAACAATTTTACCTGTTTGATCAATGATCACCGTATAAGGCACTGCATTAGCGTTATTACCAAATTGTTTTGATAACCCAATGCCACTATCACCAGCAATTAATTGTGGATAGTTGTTGTTTATCGAAGCCAGATATTGCTTAACAGGTTCCAAATCATCAATCGCAATCCCAATAAATTGCACACCATTCTGCTTATAACTCTCTTGCAGCTTAATGAATTCCGGTATTTCCTTGAGACACGGTGAACACCATGTCGCCCAAAAATTAATCACAACAATCTTGCCCAGCCATTGATTTGCCGACTGCACCTGCCCGCTCGCATCCGGCAAGCTAAAACTTAAAGCCTGCTGATTGTGTTGATCAACACCCCAAGTTTGCTGCACCGATAACCCCAAAAACAACGCCAACACTGCGCCCATCAAGCTTAAACTAGAAATTTTAGTCACACACAGCCCCTATTTTTAATTTGAATGCCATTTGATATTACAACCAATACTCGGAATCTGTTCAGGATTAACCGGACTATCTGTTAACAACGCTTCTAAAGCATTTCTAAGATCCTCACCGGTTAATGGCAGATTATTTTTAGGCGTCGAAGCATCCAAACGGCCTCGATAAACACACTGCAACTCGCTATCAAATAAGAAAAAATCAGGCGTACAAGCTGCTTGGTAGGCTTTAGCAACCGCTTGAGTTTGGTCGAATAAATAAGCCTGAAATGGATTGCCCCACTCTGCCGACAAGGCTCGCATTTTGTCAGGCGCGTCTTGTGGATAAGCAACAATATCATTCGAACTAATCGCAATCGTAGAAACACCTTTTGGCAAATATTGCTCAGCAATAGCAACTAATTGCTGTTTAACATGTAAAACATAAGGACAATGATTACAAATGAACATAATCAAAGTTGCTTTGTTACCACGTAAGGTCTGCAAGCTCAATTGCAAACCTGTCACGCTATCAAACAACTTAAAATCGGGGGCTTCAGTGCCCAAAGGCATCATCGTCGAATAAGTAGCAGCCATAACATAACCCATTGAAATAAATAATCGATTTAAAACTCACCCGCCATTACTCAGCCTCAACCAGCGTAACGAGCTAGATTGAATTGTACCTCAGAGATTAAGACCTACTGACATGGTCGCTAACAGAAAAGCCATTAAGACAAAGCCATCTTTTCGCTTATTCAGGATAAACAAGCTTATAATGCGGGCTTTTTAACCTTGACCATGAGGATTCCATAATGGCTGACAATCTAATTGCCCCTTCGATTCTTTCTGCTGATTTCGCACGTTTAGGCGAAGAAGTTGTGAATGTTTTAAACGCGGGTGCTGACATCGTGCATTTTGATGTAATGGACAACCATTTTGTACCTAACCTAACCATTGGCCCTCTGGTTTGTGAAGCTTTGCGTAAACACGGCGTTACCGCTCCGATTGACGTACATTTGATGGTAGAGCCAGTGGATCGTTTGATCCCTGATTTTGCTAAAGCGGGTGCAACTTACATCACTTTCCACCCTGAAGCCTCTGTACACATCGACCGTACTATCCAATTGATTAAAGATCACGGTTGTAAAGCTGGTTTGGTATTCAACCCAGGCACACCGTTACACCATTTAGACTACGTTTTAGACAAATTAGACATGATTTTGTTGATGTCAGTTAACCCAGGTTTTGGCGGTCAATCATTCATTCCTTCTTCTTTGGACAAACTGCGTCAAGTTAGAAAAATCATTGATAACAGCGGTTTTGACATTCGTTTGGAAATCGACGGCGGCGTTAAAGTCGACAACATCCGCGAAATTAAAGAAGCCGGTGCTGATACTTTCGTTGCTGGCTCTGCAATTTTCGGCAAACCTGATTACAAACAAGTGATCGACGAAATGCGCGCTGAATTAGCAAAAGCGAAGTAATTGATCTAAAAAAAGCCGCTTCGGTGTCTAATCGAAGCGGCTTTTTTGTGCCTTAGTTTTCGGTTTTTTTCGGCATCACCAACACTTTATCAATCCGAGTGCCGTCAATATCCACCACCTCAAAATACCAATCACCATCTTGAAAATTATCGGCAACGCGGGGAATTTTCTCTAAGTAATACAAGATAAACCCACCGACAGTATTGTAAGTATTCGCTGCTTCACCGGGTAAATCGTGATTAATCCCCACCACCGATTTCAAGCGCTTAATCGCTAAACCGCCGTCCACCAACCACGAACCATCATCGCGCTGCACCATATCCGGATCAAAATCCGACTCAATGCTTGGTAAATCACCGACAATCGCTTTCAACACATCGCTCAGCGTCACCAAGCCTTCCAAATCGCCGTACTCATTGACAATCAGCGCAAAATCAGCCCGCGCCTCACGAAAAAACTCCAACAAATGGGTCAAACTCATCGAATCTGGTACAAACAAAGCCTGTCGAACCGTCTTCGCCAAATCAAACTCAGCACCGTTCATCACCGCTTTTAACAAATCGCCACGATGCAAAATACCGACCACATTGTCTAAACCGCCGCGACAAATCACCACTTGCGAATAAATACAGTCAGCGATTTTTTCTTTCACATCACAACTTTCATCAGCAAGATCAATCACAAACATTTCTTTGCGCGGTGTCATTACCGCCCCAACCCGCTGTTCATCAAGCTTTAAAACATTAGCCACCAAATGGCCTTCACTGGCGTGAAATACACCGGCCTCTGAGCCGATTTCCATTAATAACTTAATTTCTTCGTTAGTCACCGTGGTTTGCGGTGCGCGATGAGCGCGAAAGATTCGCAAGATTAAATTACTGGAAGACGACAACACCCAAACTAAAGGACTGGCGATAATCGACAAGCCATTCATCGGTCTAGCCACAACAACCGCAATGCCTTCAGGTCTTAACAACGCCAAGCGTTTCGGCACCAACTCACCGACCACCACCGAGAAATAGGTAATTAAAACCACGGTTAAAACCAAGGCCAAACCATCGGCATAAGGTGCTAATAATGGCAATTTGATCAATTGTTCATGCAATGGCACGGTTAAGGCATCTTCGCCTAAAGCACCACTTAAAATCCCCACCGAAGTAATACCGACTTGTACGGTGGATAAAAACCGCGAAGGTTCTTCGTGTAACTTCAAAGCAGCCTGAGCGCCAGCTTTACGATCAGCAGCTAATTTCTGTAACCGCGCTTTTCTGGACGAAACCAGCGACATTTCAGACATGGCAAAAACGCCGTTAATCACAATCAAAACTAAAATCAGACCAATGTCCATTGCATGAGCCGCCTCTGACCGTTTCCGGTGCGGCTTAGGTGTTAAAGATAGGCTTATGTTACCACCGAGCAAACCAATTGAGAGTCATAGGCTTGGATTACGATTCGTCAATAAGGCGATTTTGCCCCGATACCGTATAATGACCGACTGTTTTTGTTTACTACAAGCCGAGGAATCATGAGCATTACGCTGTCCAACCGCGTCAAAGCCGTTAAACCATCACCGACTTTAGCCGTCACCGCCCGTGCCGCCGCCCTGCGTGCCGCTGGCAAACA
>CAMCSF010000081.1 GCA_945877625.1 Methylomonas koyamae
CTTCTCGTTATCTGTCTGCCTTTGCTTATCGATTTAATCGACGCTTCAGATTGGATATGCTACCGATAACACTTATCACTGATTCAGCCGGTTCTAGCCCTCATCCAGCTAAATTATTACGTTCGGCTGAGTTATCTTGCTAATCAGGAATCACTTTGTGCTGTTGCTATTTCTCTACCAAGACCATCATCGTCACGAGTAAGATTATTGAATTCATTCAATGAGTTAATGGCATCAGCCATCAAAAATCTCGGAATATGAAGTTGAGAGATGCTGGTCATGACAAAATTTTCATGCGAATTTTCTGCATCATGAGATGTGCGTACAAAATGCCAAACATCCGAACGTTTAGCTCCAAATAAGCATGAACCTGTTTCATCCTCATATAACTTTGTGACATCAAAATCTATTTCTACTATTTCATCCATAATCATCTCCAGTATCAATAACTACCTGTTAAGGTTTTTTGTTTCCAATCTTTAAATTATTAGAATATGTGTTAGATAAACCCAGTTTTAACTTGAGCAGTTTTCTCGTTTTTTGATTAATTAGCTTTCGATTTTTCTAGGTTGAGGCACATCTGGAGGGGCAAGTTTGATGTAAATTACTTCAACAATAGCTTCAGCTTCCTCTGATTTATCTGAATAAGTCTCTGTTATCCACCAACCAGTGCCACCGCAACCATACTCACCCATATAATCCGAAGTCCATTGTTCAAAAATTTCATCAGCAAGTTTAAGCGTATAGTTCACAGTCACAGTGGCATATTCATATTCACCATCTTCGGAATCCCAATTAATCTCTTCATCTTGTATAAGGTCAAGCTCATAACCTTTTTCAGAACATTTCTTAATGAAGGTTTCAATAGCTTCGGTATCACCTTCTTCAGCAAGTTCTCGTAGCTCTGAAACCAGTTTTAGTAATTTCTTATCGCTCATTGAACACTCCGGTTTTCTGTTGCACCACGTGCTCGTAACGCTTCATACAATTGGGCTTGGTCTATCAAAATATCTTGTAGACCATCCCTAATTTTTTCCGATGCTAATGCTTGTTTGCTCATAGATGTATGTGCTGAAAATGCATTCATAATCGCGTTCATCACTTCACTTTTTAGGTCAGGTGAATTAGAAAACTGCTCTTTCGTGTTACTGGTTGCTTGTTGAACCAGAATTTCCGACTCCAACAACTTGCCTTTAAGCACGTTATTCACATAGACCAATTTATCGTCATCAGACAGTTCACCTTCAAATAACTCATTAACCTTTTTGATGATCGCATCAATAATTACTTTTTCTGGGTCATAAACCTGCCCAGTACCTGAACCACCAATTGGGTCAAGTGTCGTTTTATCGCCATCGCCCAATGGAATGGTTTTTGTACCGTGGTTTTTGAGTTTATGGTGGGTTAAAACTACCTTTGAAAGGTCAACACCTTCGCGTTCACGGGTAAAATCTAATTGCGGGATTAAGCGTTTGTAAAATATAAAACGCGCTTCAATCTCGGTATTCCCGTAATTGTAGATTTGTGACAGAAACGAATACATTCGCTGGTAAGCACCCATATCCTTCTTAAACAAAATCAAAGCATCCATCGCTTCTTTAGCTTCTTTTTCAGCAAGCTCATCTTTTTTAGCGATGGCGATATTGAATTTATCTTTTGCCGTTTTGTACTTACCTTGGATTCTGGAAACCACAGGGTCTAATGCTTTAACTAGCTCACTTTGTTTTGAATCTGGATTAAGCTCAACTGCAACAACGGCATTAACTTCGCTTTCATCATAGAAACCTTGGCTATCCAATTTGTTTCGTAAGTTATAAACCAATTCAGGGTCAGTAACGCCTGAGAGTTCGGCTGTTTCATAGTAGGTTTGAAACGATTTCAAAATATCTTCTGGGTCATTAACAAAATCCAGAATATAGGTCGTGTCTTTATTCGGATAGGCACGATTCAATCTTGATAAGGTTTGAACAGCGGCAATACCTGATAACTTCTTATCAACATACATGCCGCATAATTTTGGTTGGTCAAAACCCGTCTGGAATTTATTAGCGACTAACAAAATTTGATAATCAGGTTTATCAAACGCATCCCTAATATCTTGACCTTTAAGATTAGGATTCAGGTTTTTACTGGTTTCGGTAAAAGGTTCTGGCCCAGAGTCAATGTCATTCACTTCATCGGAAAAAGCCACAATAGTCCCAATCTGATAATCAACCTGATTAGTGTTTTGTTTGTTCTTGATGTACTTATCAATCGCAATTTTCCATCTAACAGCTTCTAATCGACTACTGACAACAATCATTGCTTTTGCTTCACCATTCAGCAATGGCGATACATTTTTGCGAAAGTGTTCAACTACGATTTCCACCTTTTGGGCAATGTTGTGGGGGTGTAATTTCACCCAGCGCATAATGCCTTTTAAGGCTTCGCTTTTATCCACCTCAACTTCGGATAACTCTTTGCCATTGTGGGCTAATTTGCAAGCCAATCTGTATGACGTGTAGTTCTTGAGTACATCCAAGATAAAGCCTTCTTCAATGGCTTGACGCATTGAATAGACATCAAATGGCTCTGGTAAATTATCAATACCAGCAGGTTCATTGGGATTGGGTCTTCTACCAAATAATTCTAATGTTTTTGCTTTTGGGGTGGCTGTAAATGCCACATAGGTAATCCCTGTATCAGCAGAACGGGTTTCCATCTGAACGGCTAATAAATCCTCGGTACTGACTTCGCCACCATCATTCAGTTCATTCAGTTCTTTCAATTCTTCAGCTGACAACAAGGATTTTAATTTTGCAGCAGCAGCACCGGTTTGTGATGAATGCGCTTCATCGGCAATCACCGCAAAATGCTTATTTTGAGTAGCGGATAGTTCTTGAACTTCTTTCAATGCAAATGGGAATGTCTGAATAGTACAAACCACAATTTTCTTACCATCAGCCAAGGCTTGCGCTAATTGACCACTTTTACTACCCGAAGTATTGGTAATCGTTGCAACAACGCCCGTGGTTCGTTGGAAATCAAAAATAGCTTCTTGTAATTGACTATCCAGCACGGTTCGGTCAGAAACCACCAAAACACTATCAAAAATCTTTTGGTTATCTTGATTGTGCAAGTCTGCCAATAAGTGAGCAGTCCAAGCTATAGAATTGGTTTTGCCTGACCCTGCTGAATGCTGTATCAGATACTTGGAACCAGCCCCCTCTTTAAGAACTGCATCCACTAATTTACGGGTGGCGGTTAATTGATGAAACCTAGGGAAGATGATTTTTTTAATCTGTTTCTTGTCATCTTTTTGCGTAACCAGATAGCGACCAATAATTTCTAACCAACTATCGCGTTGCCAGATTTGTTCCCAAAGATAAGCGGTACGATGTCCGCCATTTTCATTAACCGGATTACCCGCAGCCCCTTTGTTGCCTCGGTTAAACGGTAAAAAGTGGGTATTAGTGCCTTGAAGATGAGTCGCCATGCTCACTTCGCTATTACTCACCGCAAAATGCACCACAGCACCATTCGGAAATGACAGCAACGGTTCAGCACTGGCTTGACCAGTCGGTTTAGGATTTCTGTCGTAACGGTATTGGTCTATCGCATCAGTGACTGATTGCGTAAAGTCGCTCTTTAGTTCAACGGTTGCCACGGGGATACCGTTTAAGAACAACACCAAATCAATGGCATTCTCATTGAATAACGAATAACGCACTTGCCTGACAATCCGCAGACGATTGGCTAGGTATTTGCTTTGGATTTCGGGATTGATGCCAAGAGCTGGCTTGAACTGGGCTGTTGCCAGTTTCTTTTTCAAACCCATTAAATCAATCCCTGACCGAAGCACGTCAATAGTGCCGCGTTGATTGATTTCGGTTCGTAAGCGTTTGATTAGAATTTCACTGGTTTTAGAGCCATTGTTCTTTTGAAGTGTTTCCCATTCTTTGGGTTGGGTCAATTGCACCCATTCAATGAAATCGGCTGGGAAAAGAGCATTTTCTCTGTCGTACTGATTGGCGTCACCATCTTGATATAGCCAACCATTAGCAGATAAGTAGTCACAAATCTCGGTTTCAAAATTGATTTCTTTGTGTAAGTCGCTCATGCCATTGCCTCAACATTCGGTTGAGATGGAACAAAACTTCGCACATCAATCTTGCCTGTGACCGCAGATGAAATTAACGCTGACCTGCGCTCTTTTAACAATGAAATTACATTGGTTGATTCTGTAATTAGGTTGTCGATTTTGGCGGTTTCTTGGTCAAGGAAGACAATAATTGCGTATTGCTCTTCTAATCGAGGTGTTGGGATTAATAAATTTGAATATTTTTCAGCACTTACATTTTGTATGGTTGCTTGAACTTGATTGCTACTGATGAACTGCCAATAGAAATTAGTTTGACAAAATAAAAACAAGAAAGATGCCAACATTTTTTTAATATTTAATCTTGCCCGTATTAAATAACCAGCAAAACAACAAGCGCCCCAATCTTGGCGATAAATGAAACTTTTACCTACAGTTGCACCGCTTCGCGCTAATAGTACATCTCCAGAATTTAATAAGTAGTTACATGCGATTTCATTGGGAAGAGAACGAAAGGTGTCTTCTCGGAGAGAGCCATTTGCAGTAATATCAGTGATACGAACAAACCTTGGATTTTCAGGATTATCTTGTTCTGCTGCTTCATTAGCACCATACATTAACGGTTCTGAAAGTACGGTTTTCAATCTACTTACCCGCCAATGCTCAGGCACCTCACCCAACCATTCAACACCCGAATCTTTCATGGGCACATCAGGATTTAGACCTTTGGTCACAGCATGAGAAATCACTGCTTGGCGTTTTTCTTTGAGCAACGCAATCAACCGTTCTTGTTCGGTAATTAGGTTGTCAATTTTGGCGGTTTCTTGGTCAAGAAAATGTGCAATATTTTTTTGCTCTTCCTTTGGAGGCAATGGAATATGTTGAGCAAGACTTTCTTTTTTTATGTGCTTCATAGTGCTTCCATGAGCATCAATTTCGGCAAGTTTTGGTGCGAAAAAACGAATCAAATGATAAAGGTATAATTGGTGTATATTTGGAAAGGGTTTAACCTTAAATATATGTTGATTTAGCCAAGCATCTCCCTTTGACCAAATAAATGCATCAATAGTGGCTGACCATGAAAATAACAAATTCCCATCTTGAACTAGATGACGATTATTAATATTGCCACCAAAATAGTTTGGGTCTACATTTGATGTGAGTTGTGCGATTCTAATTATTGGCAATCCATTCTCACTCCATTCTTCAGGCTTAAATGGGTAGCCATTAATATAATCGGCAACATGTTTGAACGAAGATATAAACCAATGCTCAGGCACTTCATCTAACCATTCAACACCGCTATCTTTATAGCTGTCATATCTTGGAAAACTCATGCTGATAACCCTTCAATCATGTCTTTTATACGGTCTGTGCAATCCTTTAGTTCAGCATCAATTACCGCTAAATCACGGGGTGGTTCAAATACATAGAAATGACGATTAAATGGAATTTCATAACCCACTTTGGTTTTATCAGGGTCAATCCATGCATCAGCTACATGCGGCAACACTTCCCGTTTGAAATAGGTTTGAATGTCATCGGATAACGGTACATTTTCGGTATCACGCAAACCGCTATCGGGTTGTGGTTTACCTTTTAACTTGCCTTTAACCCCTAACAGTATTTCTCCGTTTTCATCCCGCAGTGGGCGCTCTACAGTGATGGTGCAATAGCCAAAATCTTGGTTGTCAAAGATTCTGGAAATCGGTTTTTTGCCTTCTTTGGCTTCAATAAATTGACCAAACAATTGGGTAATTTCTGCGATATGTCGTTCTGATAATTCTTTGCGCTTACTACCCAGACTTTTACGCATTTTCTGCCATTTATCGCTGGCATCAATTAACTGGACTTTGCCTATACGGTGTTTGGGTTTGCGATTACTTAAAATCCAGACATAGGTAGAAATACCGGTGTTGTAGAACATATCGGTAGGTAAGCCAATAATGGCTTCAACCAAATCATTTTCTAAAACATATCTACGGATTTCGCTTTCACCCGAACCCGCACCACCTGTAAATAACGGTGAGCCATTTAAAACGATACCAATTTTGCTACCGCCTTCATGCACAGGGCGCATTTTGCTAATTAAATGCAATAAAAACAGCAGTGAACCATCCGATACACGGGGTAAACCAGCGCCAAACCGCCCACTAAAGCCCAGTGTTTCATGTTCTTTACGGATTTGTGTTTCTACACTTCTCCAGTCAACACCGAAAGGTGGATTGGATAACATATAGTCAAAATTTTGGTTAGGATGACCATCATTCGATAGTGTATTACCAGCAATTATTTTGGTTACATCCTGACCTTTTATGAGCATATCTGCTTTACAGATAGCGTATGACTCATCATTCAGTTCCTGCCCAAACATGGTTAATCTTGCTTGGGGATTTAGCTCTTCAAGATGCTCCCCTGCAACCGATAACATACCGCCAGTACCAGCGGTTGGGTCATAGATAGTTCTTACAACACCTGCTTTTGACAGCACATCATCATCTTCAATAAACAGAAGATTAACCATCAACTTGATAACTTCACGTGGTGTGAAGTGTTCACCTGCGGTGTCGTTGGAAATCTCTGCAAATTTACGAATCAGCTCTTCAAATACCAACCCCATTTGGCTGTTGCTTACAGTTTCTGGGTGAAAATCCTTATTGACAAAGCTTTCTGTGACTTGATATAGCAAACCAGCTTTAGCTAATCGGTCTAACTGGGCATAGAAATCAAAACGTTCAAAAATGTCGCGAACCGATTCAGAAAAACCTTGGATATAGGAATAGATATTTTCTTTGATATGGTCTTGGTCTCCCATTAGCTTTTTGATATTTAAAGGCGATATGTTGTAGAAACTTTGACCAGATTTACGCAATAGAAATGGTTCTGCCGGAATGCCGGAACTGTTTCTTTCGGCATATTCAGTTAAAACAGCCTCTTTAGTGGATTCCAGAACGCAATCCAACCTCCTAAGTATCGTGAATGGCAGTATCACTTTGCCATACTCCGACTGTCTGTAATTACCGCGCAAAAGGTCAGCAACTGACCAGATTAATGCTGAAAGTATTTGTGGATTCATTTCTGTCATGGGTAGTGAAATCATTTTCGTTGGCTAACAAACTTAACGTTAACCAAATAATTCACAGTATGCTGTGAAGACCAATCTTAGCAAATACTTCATTCTGTTCCTAGTATGCTAGGAACAGAACATAGTGATTTAACAATAGTTGTTGGAAAAGTAATCCGCGAAGAACGGAAGAAGGTAGGTCTTACCCAAGAAGAATTGGGGTTTGATGCGGAGTTACAACGAAATTACATAAGTTTGATGGAACTTGGACGCTATCAACCAACAATAGCGACATTATTCAAGTTAGCCAAAGCATTGAAGACAACACCATCGTCATTGATATTAAAAATTGAAACCAAGCTAGAAAGTGCCAAAAACTAGTACTGTTAACTCGTAGCTACAGCTTTTCAATGGTTTCACGCCCCTTTAGCGTATTAAATCCATACCTCCGGAATATCATCTACTCCGAAATTTCAATCCTCTCAAACCACCCGTATTTACAGCGGTAGTATCGGTGTCATTGCCGTACATTATTGAAAATTTGACTACATTTTCGTACGAGTCAGGCTCGTGCATAACATTTCCAACCTAATTCAGAGGCGTTAATACCTGTTGGGCATAAACCTTTTTTAGTGAGTAATCGAATAAAAATCATATTGAGCAGGAACTCTTAAAAAATATTACTTGACTTTGTGCTGCAATGTGTGTTGAAAAAATTTTAAACTAGTGTTATAGTTAAATAGTTAGTGATTCACCTAACTTTGTTGCCGTTTTGGCATTTTTATAAACCTGAAACTGCTTTAGTAGTTTTTTGTTATGAGTTTTTTGTGATGCATCGTGCTTAGGCATAGTTGCAACCTATTGATGCAGTTCATTTTTTCCAAAGAAGAAAAATGAACTTATTGAATAATTATAGTTATACCCCTGCATTCGCAACCCTAGATGATTTTTTCGAAAACTCTATTGTTGATGATGTGCAAAATGATGAGACAACCGTAACCAATCATCTGGTTACTTTTACACAATACACTGCACAGAACACTGCTTTATCTAAAAGATTTTATCTTGAGGATGGTGTTATTCGTAAAGAAGCCGCTGCCAACTTTTGTGTAGGTAATGCGGAACGAGTTTGCACGTCTTTTGAAAATTTTGCCACTTCAATACGCTCCCCAGCCAATAATGTTGCTTACGGCTATGGGACATATGGCGATGGTTTCGATAATTGCGTATCAATCACAACTGTTGGCAATGAAAATCACAGAGCTAATCTGTTAGCCAGAACCAAGTCCAATTTCAGCTTTAAAAATGTACCTGGTGTTTTGCTACTGGATTATGACCCCAGTAAATATGGACCCTGTTTAAACTTTTTGCAATTACTGGAGAAGCTGGCAAGTATTCTTCCTGCTTTTTCAAAAGCTGCATACGTTGTAAAAGGTTCAACATCATCCGGAGTTGTAATTAAAGGTTGCCAACCATCCGTCAATACAGGTTTTCATCTTTATATTCCCGTTCAGAATGCTGAAGATATACTGCGGTTTAGTAATGTGCTTTATCAGAAATTATTCATTAGCGAAGGCTACATTGCATTAGCCAAAAATGGCGTAATGCTAATCAGAACACCAATTGATAAGGCAGTATTTAGTCCAGAACGAATAGATTTTATTGGGAATCCTATTTTGGAGGACGATGGTTTGGAATTCATACCACCATTGTTCAAATATCAAGATGGTGATTTTTTAGATACATCCTTGTTACCTAACTGATGTTACGCAGTCACAGTTGAATCCGATATTATAAAAGGATGAAAAAAGCAGAATTAGAGTTATACACGGATTACCTGATCAGCACATTTGGAGCGGCGACAGCGACGGGTATTTCAGCGATGTTGGATGGTGAAGTGAGTCA
>CAMCSF010000082.1 GCA_945877625.1 Methylomonas koyamae
CTAATAATAAAGTGCCTTGATAATCGACCAGTTTTTCTTCGAGAATTTCTAGGGTTTCCAAATCCAAGTCATTGGTCGGTTCGTCCATGACGATTAAATTAGCCGGTTTGGTAAATAAACGCGCCAATAACAAACGATTTTTTTCACCACCCGATAAACTTTTAACCGGCGAACGGGCGCGAGCTGGGGCGAATAAAAAGTCGGCTAAATACGACATCACATGGCGTTTGCCTTCGGCGGTATCGACAAATTCACCACCGTCTAACACGCTGTCAGCGACCGACATTTCAGGATCGAGCTGTTCCCGCAACTGGTCAAAATAAGCAATTTGCAGATTAGTACCCAATTCAATCGTGCCTTGAGTCGGTTGTAATTGGCCTAATAACAATTTCAACAAGGTCGATTTACCGGCACCGTTATTGCCGATTAAGCCGATTTTGTCGCCGCGCTCAACCAACAATGAAAAATCTTTCAGTATCACTTTGTCTTGATATTGGAAGCTGACATCAACCGCTTCCACCACTTTTTTGCCGGATGAATCGCCTTTTGATAAGGCCAATTTTGCGGTGCCTTGGGTGTTGCGGCGTTCGCTGCGTTCGGAGCGGAGTTTTTTCAAGGCTCGTACACGGCCTTCATTACGGGTACGACGAGCTTTAACCCCTTGGCGAATCCAAGCTTCTTCTTTGGCGAGTTTTTTATCAAACTCAGCATTTTGATTGGCTTCATCTTCTAATGCGGCAGCTTTACGAACTAAATAATCCTGATAATTGCCCGGCCATGACACTAATTGACCGCGATCCAAATCAATAATCCGTGTCGCTAGTTTTTGCAAAAACGCTCTATCGTGAGTGACAAACAACACTGCGCCTTGGAAGGCTAAAATTTGTTCTTCCAACCAAGCAATGCTTTCAAAATCCAAATGGTTGGTCGGCTCGTCTAGCAATAACACTTCCGGCTCAATCACCAAGGCTCTCGCCAACGCCACGCGGCGTTTCCAGCCACCGGATAAACTGCCAACTTTGACCTCAGCGGGTAATTGCAATTTGCTTAAAATCGCTTCGACGCGGGTTTGAAACGCCCAGCCGTTAGCCGCTTCCAGCTTATGTTGCACATCGCCCAAGGCTTGCAAAGATTGCTCGCTGCCGTCCATGTGGGTTAATAGCTGATGATAAAGGCTGATGGTTTTGCCTAATTCGCCCAAGCCGCCAGCGACTGCTTCATAAATAGTGTCTTCGACATCCAGATTGGGCGTCTGCTCTAACCAAGCCAAGCGCAATTCCGGTTGTCGCCAGATTTCGCCATGATCGGCGGGAATATCGCCAGCGATAATTTTCATCAAGGTAGATTTGCCTTCACCATTTCGGCCTAGCAAACCGACCCGCTCACCGGCATCAAGTTGAAAAGCCGCGTTGTCGAGCAAAGCGTGGGTGCCAAAGGCAATCGATACATTATTTAAGCGAATTAAAGGCATGAGTTTTGTAGGTAACGTCTGAGTAAGTCCAAGGCCATGATAGCGGCTTGGGTTTGTTTATAAGTTTGGCTGCCAGCGATGGTATTTTGGCTGCTGAAAATACCGTCTGGGGTTTGTAAGGCATTATAAAGCACGATGGCTTGCTGCTTATCGCGGTAGTCGCTGGCAGTGCCGGTGTAAAGTTGCACTAAGGCTAAATCGGTTTGTTGGGTTTCCTGTAATTGGCTGGCGAGTTGCTCAACGGAACCATAATCAGGCGTTTGTAAC
The DNA here is from genome assembly GCA_945877625.1 of Methylomonas koyamae. GTDB lineage: Bacteria > Pseudomonadota > Gammaproteobacteria > Methylococcales > Methylomonadaceae > Methylomonas > Methylomonas koyamae_C. The sequence goes on from CAMCSF010000082.1 coordinate 1,739, forward strand.
TGGATCGAAACTGACTTTAACCAATCGCGCCCCAAACAACGAGCAGCAATCAAGCCCTGACTGGCGGTTTCTAATACGGCAAGGCTGTATTGGCGTTGCTGAATTAAACGGTCAATCACGGTCAGCAAATCGCCCTCCTCGCCTGCTAAACCATCAATCGCAAATACATAATCGCCAATCAATTGTCTAACTTCTGCGACACAAGCTTGTTTCTCGGATTCAGGAAAATCAGCGGGAAACAGTAATTTAGTTTGTACTTCATCAACCGCCGCGCGAAAACCCAGCTGGACTGCTTCAGGTAATTTAAACTCTTGTAATTGTTGCTGAATCGCTGATTCGCCAATCCCGACGCTACGCAAACTGACTAGGCAATCGGCTTGTAACTGAAAGCGTAGTGGTAGTTGCTGGACGATTTGCTGGCTAAACATCGCTTTCATTTCAGCCGGAACCCCCGGTAAAAACACAAACCAGCAAGATTGAATCTGTAAAGCAAAACCCGGTGCGGTGCCGACGGGGTTATCAATCCGAATTGCTCCTTGTGGCAACATCGCTTGTTTCCGGTTGGCGGGCGGCATGATTCTTTGCCGACAAGCGTAATACTGTTCAATCGCCGCCAAAGCGATTGGGTCAAATTGCAAAGCTTGACCGCTGGCAACACTGACTGCTTCGGCAGTTAAATCATCAACCGTCGGCCCTAATCCACCGGTGCAAATACAGCAATCGGCGCGGTTGGCAATTTCGCCGATTAAGGCTACCAAATCGGCTAAATTGTCGCCGACAGCAGTGTGGCGTTTAACGGTAAACCCAAACCCGTTCAATTGTTGCGATAGCCAAGCAGCGTTGCTATCGACGGTTTGGCCGGTGACGACTTCTTCACCTTGAGAAAAAATTTCGGCGATGGGTTTCATAATAATTGGCTATACCAAAACGGCAAACTGAGCAGACTTAAAGCGGTGGTAATGGTAACGGTGGCGGCGTACAAAGCGCTATCCAGTTGATAACGATCGCAAAACACAATGCCCAACACCATACTCGGCATGGCAATATCCATCACTGCTGCGGCGCGATAGTCTTGTGCCAAATCCAGCCAATTCACCATCCAAATCGCCCAAATGGGCAATAGCAATAATTTGATGATTGCAACTGGGGCGATATAACTCAAATTTCGCAACGGCACTCCGCGCCAACTTAACGCCAAACCTAAAGAAAAAATCATCAACGGTGCCACCGCTGACGACATTTTGTCTAATAAACCCAATAACCAGCTCGGCGCGGGAACGCCGGTTTTGTTGAGTACAACCGCAATCAATGCCGCCCAAAACGGTGGCGCATTGAAAAAACCCAGCCAAGATTTGCCTTGGTCGGCGGCGTGATCTTGGCCATAGTGTCTGGCGATGGCGATGCCTAAGCCAAACACCATCGGCGCGGCGGCGAATAAATCAATTTGAATCACCACCGACCGCGCCCAGCTACCGAAGGTTTGTTCTAAAACCGGCAAACCGAGATAAGTGACATTCGGATAAGCGGCGGCCAAAATCAAAGCGCCGGTTTGTGGATTTTTGAAGCGAAACAGTTTGGCGATTAACCAACTTAAAACGATACCAAACAAAATACTGGAACAGCCTAGCAAGCTGTATTGCAACGACTGTTTGCCTAACTCGGCTTGCCACAACACCGACAACACCATCGCTGGCAGGAAAAAGTAATAAACAGTGGTGGTTAACACCAAGCGGGTTTGGTCAGCCTGTAATTGATTCGGCGAAAACACTCGCCAACTCGCGCCCAGCAACATCAACGCGGTCATTTGAATTAAGGCATTGTGCATGGTTTATTTCACTAAGTAGCGAATGCGGGCGATTTGTTGTCTGTCCAACTCGGCGGTGCGGCATTGTTGTTGGCACAAAGCGCCTCTAAAGCCCAGATAATCGGCGTTGAGCGGCAATAAAACCGTCACATCCGACTCGCGCAAAGACCCCGCCAGACCACTCAACAAGCCTAAGTTGGCACAGCGTTGGACAAAGTCATTTAAAACCGTTAACAACAAAACATCGGTTAATGAGCCTTGGCCTTTGTGCATGGTATCCAACATTGCACCGCGAAATCCGGCTGCGGCTAAAGCCTCCAAGATGTCAAAATCCGGCTTGGCATCGGCGAACAACACCGCAATTAAAGCCGTGCCTTGTTGGGCAATCGCCGCTAATTGCTGAATCGTGGCTAAGGTATCGCCTTCGGGAAACAAGCCAATTTTGACAAAATCGACACCGGTTGCCGCCATCGCTTGTACCGCATCAAACACGGGTTGCGGCTCCATCGCCATATCGCCAATGGTGGCGCTGATACGGGTTTCGGAGGCTAATTTGTTAACAATCTCGGCAACCAGTTTGGTTTCCAAAGCGCCTAATGCGCCCTGCTCTGGCTGTTTTAAATCGATAATATCCGCCGCGAAACCTTGTACTAACAACGCTTCGGGTAAGCTATTCACGCTGGCTAACATCGCACTCATAGTAAGCCTTTAGCCTGTTGATGCTGTGCTATCACCGCCATTAACCAATCCCAAGCTTGGCGTTCGCGGTCACCCGCAGTTTTTTCAAAACCAATTCGTAAATAATCCAGTTCAGACTGAATTTTTTCCCACGGCAACATTTCCAGACGGCTGATTAAAATCGCTGCTTCCAATACTGAATACTGGGCGCGATTAAAACCTTGGAATGGCCGATGATTGACGCTATGCACCACCCGGCAAATCAGCTTGGGGCGTAACACATCGTCTTCAACTCGCTGCAAACGCAATTCGCTGTGCGCCAAGCTGTCGCTTAAAAAATAGCCGTTGATGGTTTCGGTGGGGCTTAATGGCCAGTCGCGGCGTCCGGTTAAACAGCCAGCAAAAATTCTCACATCGTCGCAATAATTGATGACGGCGGTTTCGGTGTTTAGCAGATTGTCGAGGGTGGTTGAGGGTTTGAATGGCAGGATAATGTAATCATCAGCTTCAACATGGACGCCCATTGGTGCGATATGGGGTTGGCCTTGGTCGTTGATGGTGGTGATTAGGGTTTCTTGGATCATTTTGAAGTGGCTTATCAACTGATGTTACCCAACACACTATAGGTATTGGGTGGATGTGAGTTGTTTAAAAAACGTAGGCTATGCATCGCATACCATTGAAGGCAATTGCTACTACAGAAGCCTTCAATGGTACGCAATGCGTACCCTACATCGGTAACCGAAACTTTAAAAACAGTTGCATAGGTTACTTACTTGATTGTTATTAACCAACCCACAGCCGTGCATTTCTGAACATCCGCAACCAAGCCCCATCTTCTTGCCAGTCGGCTGGATGCCAAGAGTTTTGCACGGCGCGGAAGCAGCGTTCTGGGTGCGGCATCATGATGGTGAAACGGCCATCGGTGGTGGTTAAGCCGGTGATGCCGTCTGGTGAACCATTCGGATTCGCTGGGAATGCGGTGGTTGAATGGCCGTAGTTATCAACATAACTAACCGCAACCGCTGCATCACTTGGATTACCAGCAAACTCAGCGCGACCTTCGCCATGAGCAACCACCACTGGCAAGATGGAACCTTCCATACCTTTGAAGAATACCGAAGGTGAAGCTTGGATTTTCACCATCGCGACACGGGCTTCAAATTGCTCAGACAAATTGCGTTTGAACTGTGGCCAATGTTCGGCGCCCGGGATAATTTCTTTTAAGCCCGACATCATTTGGCAACCGTTACAAACTCCTAAGCCGAAAGTATCTTGACGGGCAAAGAAAGCCGCGAATTCATCGCGAGCTTTTGGGTTGAACAAAATGGATTTCGCCCAACCACCGCCAGCGCCTAAGACGTCACCGTAAGAGAAACCACCGCAAGCCACCAAGCCGGTGAAGTCGGCCAAAGTCACGCGACCAGAAATAATGTCGGTCATGTGAACGTCAATCGCTGCAAAACCAGCACGATCAAACGCCGCCGCCATTTCGACATGACCATTCACACCCTGCTCACGCAAAATCGCGACTTTAGGTCTATGGCCGTGGGCTAAATGGGCAACAATGTTGTCGTTGAGGTCATACGTTAATACCGCGCTTAAACCTGGATCGTTATCGTCAGCAATTCGCTCAAACTGTTGTTTGGCGCAATCGGGATTGTCACGCAAGGCTTGCATCCGGTAGCTGACTTCTGACCAAGTTTGTTGTAATTCAGCTCGATTAGCGCTGAAAATCACTTGCTGGTTATGGCTAATTTGCAATTGCTGACCAGCAACCACTTGGCCAATGGTATGACAATGATCAGCTAAACCGGCATAAGCAAACACTTGTTGCACAACCGCTAAGTCTTTATTGGCAACTTGCACTACAGCACCTAGCTCTTCATTAAACAAGGCGGCTAAATAATCGGCACCTAAACTGTCTAAATTCAAGTCAACGCCTTGACGACCAGCGAACAGCATTTCGGTAACCGTGGCTAATAAACCACCATCAGCACGATCGTGATAAGCCAGTAACAAGCCACTTTCGTTTAAGTTTTGAATCGCCTCAAAGAAGGCTTTGAAGCTAGCTGTGCTGTCTAAATCCGGCGCTTGATTACCTAATTGTTGATAAACCTGCGCCAATACTGAACCACCTAAACGGTTTTTGCCTTTGCCTAAATCGATTAATAACAAACTGCTATCAACCGCTTGCAGTTGTGGGGTTAAGGTTTTGCGAACATCGTCAACCGGCGCAAAAGCGGTAATGATTAACGACAGCGGCGAAGTCATGGTTTTTTCGCCAGCATCATCTTTCCAAACCGATTTCATCGATAAAGAATCTTTACCAACCGGAATCGCAATCCCCAAAGCCGGACACAATTCCATACCCACCGCTTTAACGGTATCAAACAACACCGCATCTTCGCCCGGACTACCGGCAGCCGCCATCCAGTTAGCGGATAATTTAATGTCATTGATGCTATCAATTCGAGCTGCAGCCAAGTTGGTTAAAGCTTCACCAATCGCCATTCGGCCAGATGCTGGGCCATCAATCAAAGCAATCGGAGTGCGTTCGCCTAAAGCCATCGCCTCACCAGTGTGCGCGTAAAAACCCGACGCTGTCACAGCAACATCCGCGACAGGAATTTGCCAAGGGCCAACCATTTGATCGCGAGCGACCAAACCGGTTACCGAACGGTCACCGATATGAATCAAAAAGCTTTTATCAGCCACCGCTGGGAAAGCTAAAACCCGCTTCACGGCTTCGCTTAAATCGACATTTTGTAGCGCCAAGTCAGGCAAGTTTTTAGCCACACGCGTGACATCACGGTGCATTTTCGGTGGTTTGCCGAATAAAACCGACATCGGTAAATCTACTGGTTTACCGCCTAACCATTCATCGCTCAGGGTTAAATGTTCTTCGTCAGTCGCTTCGCCAATGACCGCATATAAGCAATGTTCGCGTTCGCAGAAAGCTTCAAATTGCGCCAAGGATTCTGGCTTAATCGCCACCACATAACGCTCTTGGGCTTCGTTACACCAGATTTGCATCGGTGACATGCCTTTGTCGGCATTTTGCACTTTACGCAATTCAAAACGACCGCCGCGATCACAATCATGAATAATTTCTGGCACCGCGTTCGACAAACCACCGGCACCAATATCGTGAATCGAAATAATCGGGGTTTTGTCGCCTAAAGAATTGCAGTGGTTAATCACTTCTTGGCAACGACGTTCCATTTCTGGGTTTTCGCGCTGAACCGAAGCGAAATCGAGTTCTGCGGCACTTTCACCGGAAGTTTGCGAAGACGCTGCGCCACCGCCCAAACCGATTAACATCGCGGGGCCGCCGAGAATAATGATCAAAGAACCGGCTGGAATCGGATGTTTATCCACCAGCATCGGGCGAATATTGCCCATACCGCCAGCGATCATAATGGGCTTGTGATAACCACGGAATTGATTGGCTTCGCCCGTTTCGGCGTTTTGTTCAAAGCTGCGGAAATAACCGGCAATGTTAGGACGACCAAATTCATTATTAAACGCCGCGCCACCAATAGGGCCTTCGAGCATGATATTCAGCGCTGACGCAATTCGTTCCGGCTTGCCGTTATCAGTTTCCCAAGGTTGCTCAAAACCGGGAATTTTTAAATGTGAAACACTAAATCCGGTCAAACCGGCTTTGGTTGCCGAGCCACGACCGGTCGCGCCTTCGTCACGAATCTCACCGCCAGAACCGGTCGCCGCACCCGGATGTGGGGAAATCGCGGTTGGGTGATTGTGAGTTTCGACTTTCATCAAAATATGCGCGGGCTCTTCAACATAGCCATAAGCATGGCTGTTGGCATCGCGGATGAACACTTGCGCGGTCGAACCTTCCATCACCGAGGCATTGTCGCTATAAGCCGACAAAATTCCTTGCGGGTTTTGGGTGTGAGTATTACGAATCATCGCGAACAAGGATTTTGCTTGTTCTTCGCCATCGATAGTCCAGCTGGCATTGAAAATCTTGTGGCGGCAATGCTCGGAGTTGGCTTGCGCGAACATCATCAATTCAACGTCAGTCGGGTTGCGGCCTAGTTGGCTAAAGCTGCTGGTCAAATAATCAATTTCATCAGCCGATAATGCCAAACCTAAACTGGTATTGGCTTGCACCAAAGCCTCGCGGCCTTGTTCAATAATCGCCACAGTTTGTAAAGGCTGTGGGTCATGAGCAGCAAATAGGTTTAATTCAACGGCATCGGTGACCACTTGTTGAGTCATACGGTCATGCAATAAAGCCGCGACCGCTTGTTGGCTGGCAGCAGATAAAGACTGAGTGCTGGCTATCGTGTATTCAATGCCGCGTTCGATGCGTTTAACGCTAGAAAAACCACAGCGTTCGGCAATTTCTGATGCCTTACTCGACCAAGGTGAAATAGTGCCTAAACGCGGCACTACCCACAGTTTGCTACCGTTTAATTCGGCAATCGGATCAGCAAAGCCGTAATCCAACAAGCGTTGCAACATGGCTTGTTGCTCGTCGCTCAGTGCGCCATCAAGCTGCACAAAGTGTTGGTAACGGGCGGTAATAGCCGCAATTTGGCTATCAATCGCTTGAAGTTCGGTCAGCAATTTTTCAATGCGGAAACGGGAAAGTGCGGAGGTTCCTGGAATGGTCAACATGTCAGCCTTGGAATCGTGGGTAAAGCGAGTTGCGAAAGTGTGAAATTAAATCGCCCGTTAAACGGGCGATT
>CAMCSF010000083.1 GCA_945877625.1 Methylomonas koyamae
GCGCTTGGCGCGCAACAAATTCAACATAAAATGGCCGGTGTCGCTTTTACAGGCGATTTGGCAATGGCTTATAAAGCCTGTCTTTGGTCACGTACCGCTAATCGAATTCTATTATTACTGGGCAGTTTCCAAGTTAAATCGCAACAGGATTTATACAACGGTGTGCAAAAAATCAATTGGTTTGAGCATCTCAAACCCGACGACAGCCTAGCCGTATCATTCAGCTCCAAAAACAATCCCGCAATTAACAACACCCACTTTGGCGCGCTAAAAGTGAAAGACGCCATCGTCGATCAAATGCGGACCAAATTTAATAAACGCCCGAATATCGACACCGAACGCCCCAGCATTCGCGTCAACGTCTATTTACACAACGAAACCGCGCAAATCAGCTTGGATTTATCCGGCGAAAGCTTGCATAGACGCGGCTACCGTGACATCAGCATCGCCGCACCCATCAAAGAAAATCTGGCAGCGGCGATTTTATTACGCAGCGGCTGGCCAAAAATCGCTGCTCAAGGCGGCTCTTTACTAGATCCAATGTGCGGCTCCGGCACCATGTTATTAGAAGGCGCGATGATTGCCGCCGACTATGCGCCCGGATTACTGCGCGAGTATTACGGCTTTTTAGGCTGGAAAAAACACGATGCGGCTTTATGGCAAAGCCTGTTAGATGACGCCAAACAACGTCGCGATATTGGCATTAGCAAATTACCGCCAATTGTCGGCTTCGACCAAGATCGCCGCACCGTCGCTGCCGCAGTACAACACGTCGAAAACGCTGGCTTACAAGGCAAAATCCACATCGAAAAACGCGACATTAACGATGCCGCCGCAGCCGAAAGCTGGCCTAAAGGTTTAATTGCTTGTAACCCACCTTATGGCGAGCGTCTAGGCGATGAAGCGGAAACTGCCGAACTTTACCGGCGTTTTGGCGATATTCTGAAAAGCCGTTTCGTTGGCTGGCAAGCGACGATGATTATTAGCAATCCTGAACTGGGTTTTAGATTAGGTGTACGTTCACAAAAACCAATCACCTTATTTAATGGCGCTTTGGAATGTAAATTACTGCGCTTTAACTTGGAAGAACGCGGCTTTTTTGAACCTAAAGCCAAATCTCAACAAGAGCGTTTAGAGCAAATCAGCCGCCGTACCGAAGCCGAAAAACCGGATTCGCCAGCAGAAATGTTTGGCAATCGCTTGCGGAAAAATCTCAAAAAACTCAGCAAATGGGCTAAACAAAATCAAGTCAATTGCTACCGAGTTTACGATGCTGACCTACCTGAATACGCGGTGGCAGTGGATATTTATCAAGGTGAACAAACTTGGGTCAATGTTCAAGAATACGAATCACCAAAAACCATCGATCCACACAAAGCCAATCAACGCTTAGCGGGTGCAATGGCAGAAATTCCCAAAGTACTAGGCATTCCTCGTGAGCAGGTGTTTTTAAAAATTCGTCGTAAACAAAAAAATACCGACCAATACGAAAAACAAGGCGATTCTGGACGTTTTCATATCATTGAAGAAGGCGGCTGTAAGTTTTGGGTCAATTTTGAAGATTATCTCGACACCGGCATCTTTCTTGACCACCGCCCAATTCGCCTAACCATTCAGCAACAGGCCAAAGGCAAACGCTTTTTGAATCTGTTTGCCTATACCGGCAGCGCCAGTGTTCATGCCGCTATTGGTGGCGCAATTTCCAGCGTCACCGTCGATATGTCCAATACTTATTTAGATTGGGCAAAGCGTAATTTTGATTTGAATAGCATTCGCGGCGATCACAAATTAGTGCGCGCCAATTGTTTGGAATGGCTGGCAGAACAAGCCGGACAGAAAGTTAAACCGCAATTTGATTTAATTTTTCTCGACCCACCGACGTTTTCTAATTCCAAGAAAATGGACGATGCTTTTGATATTCAAAGCGATCATGTGCAAATTCTGAAACATGCCTCTGAATTATTAGCCAATAACGGTATCTTGTATTTTTCGACCAATTTCCGCCGTTTTAAAATGGATTACGACGCATTAGCCGATTTAAAAATCGAAGACATTAGCGCCTCAACCATCGGCGAAGATTTTGCCCGTGATGCCAAAATTCACTATTGCTGGAAAATTAGCCGATGAACGAAACATTGCACATTATTGTTAAAGGTCGGGTACAAGGCGTGTATTTTCGCGCCAATACCCAAAAACAAGCATCAAAACTCAATCTCAAGGGTTTAGTCAGAAATTTGCCGGATAACAGCGTCGAAATTATTGCTCAAGGCGATTCAGTAGCCTTACAGCAGCTAATTACTTGGTGTCATAAAGGCCCGTTATTAGCCAAAGTCAGCGAGGTGATTGTTAATCCGCATCATCAACAAGACGCGTTTAGTGAGTTTCAAATCGCTTAATCCAAAACAGTAAGACAAGTTATGAACAACTCCAACGTCGAATCGGATTACAATAGCGGCTATTTTTTATTGGAAAGATTAACGGCGATAAAAAGCTTTATCGCTTAAACCGGCAGGAACTATTTTGGCTGAAAAAATTATAAGAATTGCGACTCGACAAAGCCCATTGGCTTTGTGGCAAGCCGAACATGTGGCAGAGCGCTTAGAACAAGCTTTTCCCGGCTTAAAAACCGAATTGGTAAAAATGGTCACCCGTGGCGACAAAATTCTCGATGCGCCATTAGCCAAAGTCGGCGGCAAAGGTTTGTTTGTTAAAGAATTAGAGCAGGGCATGCTTGATGGCATTGCCGATATTGCTGTGCATTCGATGAAAGACGTACCGGTCGAATTTCCAGAAGGTTTGCATTTAGCCGTCATTCTTAACCGCGAAGACCCAACCGACGCCTTTGTTTCCAATCGTTATAAAAGCTTGGCCGAATTACCCGCCAACGCGCGGATCGGCACCTCTAGCTTGCGTCGCCAATGCCAAATCAAAGCCCAATTTCCTGATGCCGAAATTCTCAGCTTACGCGGCAACGTCAATACCCGCCTAGCTAAACTCGATGCCGATGAATACGACGCGATAATTTTGGCTTCCGCAGGTTTAAAACGCTTAGGCTTGGGTGAACGAATTACCAAGGGCTTGGATTCAACCGAAAGTTTACCGGCTATCGGTCAAGGTGCGATTGGTATCGAATGCCGAATCGATGATGCAGAAATCCATGCTTATTTAAAAGTCTTGCATGACGAAGCAACCAGTTTAAGAGTTCGTGCTGAACGCGCCATGAATGCTCGCTTAAACGGCGGCTGCCAAGTGCCGATTGCTGGTTTTGCGGAAATTAAAGGCGATAAACTTTGGCTACGCGGCCTGGTTGGCAGTCCTGATGGCTCAACAATCTATCGCGCTGAAGCAGAAGCCAGCTTTGAACAAGCCGAACAATTGGGCATTCAAGTCGCTAATGATTTATTAGCGCAAGGTGCCGAACAAATTTTACGCGAGCTGTATCAGTGAACTTAAACGCCGCACAGATTTTGGTCACTCGCCCAGTTGGGCAAGCCGACAATTTGTGTGGATTGATTGAACAACAGGGTGGCGTGGCTTTACGATTTCCGACTTTAGAAATCGTTGAGCATCGACCAGAAGCCACAGTTTTAGCGGCCGCATCGCAATCTGACTGGCTAATTTTTACCAGCACCAATGCAGTGGATTTTGCTATCAAAGCGTTCAATGGCAAAATGCCGGCTTTACCTAAGATCGCGGCAGTTGGCAAAGCCACCGCTCAAGCCTTAGAAAATGCGGCATGGCAAGTAGATTGCGTGCCAGCGACTGAATTTAGTAGCGAAGGCTTATTGGCAGAAGCGGCTTTACAAGCAGTTAGCAACCAAAATTGCTTTATTGTCCGAGGTGTCGGTGGCCGAGATAAATTAGAACAAGGCTTACGCAGTCGCGGCGCCCATGTTGCTTATTTAGAAGTTTATCGTCGCCAACAGCCAAAAATCGATAATCGCGATTTAGTTAAACGGATTGCCGAGCAACAGCTTGATGCCCTTACCATTACCAGCATCGAAGCTTTGCAAAATTTGCTAACCATGCTGGACAGTGTTTCAGCAAAGCAATTGCAAACACTATTATTAGTGGCAGCGAGCCAACGTATCGCCGAGGCTGCTGAACAACTTGGATTTACACAGATAGCAGTGAGCCAACAGCCCACTGATCTAGCAATTTTAGAGACCTTGACGACGTTATTTAACGGGGAAAACAGTGGCCGACGTAATTGAACAACAAGCAGAACCAATACCAGCTCCTACTGTAGTGGTTAAAAAATCGCGCGCGGGCTTATGGATAGGCATTATCGCCATCGTCTTAACCATCGCCTTAGGCGCGGCTGGATTTTATTTTTTCCAACAATTACGCAGTAGCCAAGACAGCGAAAACAATCAGGACAATTTGAAACTGATTGAAGTCGATAAAGAAATGAATGGCTTGCGCGAACAAATCACTGGTTTGCAAAACCAAATCACTAACTTAAACAGTGAAATGACTGGCAAAGACAACCATTTCACCGAAACCTTGGCAAGTTTTTCCAGTTTGCACGAAGAGCGTCTGAATACCGCGAAAAAAGACCTAGAAACCTCTATCCAAGCTTTACAACGCCAATTGGGTAAAACCCGTGGCGATTGGTTACTAGCCGATGCTGAATATTTGTTAACCGTTGCCAATCAACGTTTACATTTAGTCGGTGACGTTGCCACCACCCGCGAAGCCTTAGAAGCCGCTGACCAACGTCTACGCGAAAGCGGTGATGCAGCAGCCTTTAAAGTCCGCGAACAAATTGCTAAAGAAATCGCTCTGTTGAATGGCGCGACAGTACCCGACATCGTTGGCATTTATGCCGGCATCCAGCATTTACAAGATGCAGTTGAAAATTTGGCGGTATTTTTGCCTCATGCCGGCAAACAACCGGATGACACCAAAGCACCTAGCTCTAACTTGGCAGAACAAGAAAACGGCTTACTCAGTAGCGTTGCTAAACAATTAAAAGGCTATGTGGTTTTACGCCATACATCACAAGAAGTTCAGGCGATTTTGACCCCAGAAGAAGCCCATTTCATCAAACAACAGTTAAAAGTACGTTTGGAAATGATAGAGATTGCTTTAGTCCAACAAAACGATACTTTGTTTGCCAGCAGCATTGCTGACACCAAATTATGGCTCAAGAAAAACTTTGCTGAAAACATCTCAACCGAGCGATTTGAAGCCGAGTTAAACAAACTGGCTTCGGTTCAAATTCGTAGCCAATACCCTGATGTCAGTGGCTCTTTAAAACTGCTAAAAGACATTAGTAAATTGCGCATCGATACCGATAAAAATCCATCGCCAGCCCCCACTAACGATGGATCAGCCAAAACTGGCCAGTAATCACTAGGCAGAAGCTTTATGAAAAATTTAATTTACTTCGTAGCCTCGCTACTTGCCGCCATAGCGGTAGCGTTCTTTTTGCATAAATGGTTGGCGTCTTACAACGACCCAGGCTATGTATTAATTGGCTTTGGCCACTGGTCACTGGAAACCTCGTTAACCGTTTTCACCGTGATTCAGGTAATCGGCTTCTTCTTTTTATACAGCTTTTTCCGCTTAATGGGCGTTTTGATTCGGATGCCAAGCCAAGTCGCCAAACGCCGCCAAAGCGTTAAATTTAACCGCTCTCAAGAAGCTTTGATTGCTGGTTTATTTGATGCCGCTGATGGCAACTGGGAAAGCGCGGAAAGAGTTCTAATCAAACATGCATCAAACAGCGGCGCACCGTTGTTGCATTATTTGACCGCAGCTCGTGCCGCTCAATCTCGCGGCGCATTAGACAAACGCGACGAATATTTAAGAAAAGCCAGTGAACAATCGGCTGACAACGATATGACCGTTGGCTTAACCCAAGCCGAATTGCATTTATCGGAACATCAGTTTGACCAAGCGTTACAAACCTTAAGCAAATTACACGAAATCAATCCTAATCATGGTCGCGTGTTAAAAATGATGCATCAGGCTTATCAGCATTTAGGTGACATTGAAGCGATCAATAAACTATTGCCATCCTTGCAAGAACATAAAATTGTCATGGAAGGCGAAGTTAAATTGCTGGAAACCCAAACTTACAGTCGCCTGTTAAAACAAGCCGCTGCTAACAACGATACTCAAACAATTGTTGCTTGCTGGGACGACATTCCTAGACACATTAGAACTTTGCCAGGCGTAGCCAATATTTACTTTGCAGCGATGATTAATGCAGGTGCGAGTGCCGATGTTGAAGCCGGTTTGATTAAACAGCTAGGCCGTTACTGGGATGCGACGACCTTGGCGCTTTATGCCATGGTTGAATCCAACAATACCGCGAAACAATTGCAATCCGCCGAACAATGGCTGGCGGTTTATCCAACTGACGCCATGTTATTTAGCGTACTAGGTCGTTTGGCGTTGAAACTTGAGCAAATGGAAAAAGCCGAACAATATCTGCTGAAAAGCTTACACCTTGAAGAATCAGTTGATGCCCATCAATTATTGGGTGAACTGGAACAAGCAAAAGGCGAACATGACAAAGCCTGTGCAAGTTTCAAACGCGCTCTGGCCTTAGCCAGCAACGAAGTGATTAAACAAGCCGAAAATATTTCTGCTTAGTTTTAACCAAGCTCGGGTTGAAACTATATTCAACCCGAGCGATTAAGTTTAATCGAACAACTTATCCCACATCGCATCAACCTTTTTCAGTACATCCTTATCCATCACAATCGGTTTACCCCATTCGCGATTGGTTTCTCCTGGCCATTTATTGGTCGCATCAAACCCCACTTTCGAGCCTAAACCCGAAACAGGCGAAGCAAAATCCAAATAATCAATCGGTGTATTTTCTAAAATCGTTAAATCCCTCGCCGGATCCATTCGCGTGGTAATCGCCCAAATCACATCTTGCCAATTACGGACATTCACATCCTCATCAACCACAATCACAAACTTGGTGTACATAAACTGCCGCAAATACGACCAAGTCCCCAACATTACCCGTTTGGCATGACCGGCATATTGCTTTTTCATACTAATCACCGCCATTCGATACGAACAACCTTCAGGTGGCAGATAAAAATCGATAATTTCAGGAAATTGCTTTTGCAGAATCGGCACAAACACCTCATTCAAAGCCACACCTAAAATCGCTGGCTCATCCGGTGGACGACCGGTATGGGTGCTGTGATAAATCGGTACTTGGCGCTGAGTAATCCGCTCAACGGTAAACACCGGAAACTCATCAACCTCATTGTAATAACCGGTATGATCGCCATACGGCCCTTCTGGTGCGGTTTCGCCGGGATAAATAAAACCTTCCAAAACAATTTCCGCACTGGCCGGCACTTGCAAATCATGAGTTAAACAAGTCGCCACCTCGGTCTTACTGCCTCGCAATAAGCCTGCAAAAGCATATTCCGACAAAGTATCAGGCACAGGGGTCACCGCCGCCAAAATCGTCGCCGGATCAGCCCCCAACGCCACCGCCACCGGAAACGGCTTGCCAGGATTCGCCTCTTGCCATTCCTTAAAATCCAAAGCCCCGCCACGATGCGCCAGCCAACGCATAATCACTTTATTTTTACCGATGACTTGCTGGCGATAAATCCCCAAATTTTGACGATCTTTACTCGGCCCTCTGGTAATCACCAACGGCCAAGTAATCAACGGCGCCGCATCTTCAGGCCAACAGGTTTGAATCGGATAAACCGACAAATCGACTTCGTCACCCACCCGAATCACTTCCTGACAAGCTGGCGAACCGACCAATTTAGGTGCCATGTTCAACACCTGCTTAAACACCGGCAGTTTTTCCATTGCGTCGCGCATTCCTTTTGGCGGCTCAGGCTCTTTTAAATAAGCCAGCAACTCACCAATCCCGCGCAACTCGGAAACATCAGTCGCCCCCATGCCCATCGCCACCCGTTTCGGTGTTCCAAATAGATTACCCAATACCGGAATATTGAAACCTTTGGGATTTTCAAACAACAACGCCGGCCCGCCTTCGCGCAGCATCCGATCACAAATCGCGGTCATTTCCAAAACCGGATCAACCTCGGTTTTAATTCGTTTTAATTCACCCTGTTTTTCTAACTGGGCGATGAAGTCTCTGAGGTCTTTGTATTTCATTAGATGGTAAAAAAGGTGTTAATAAAGATTGACGATAGCGAGATGAAACGATGCGAGTGAATTAAAAATTAAAAACTAAATTCCAAACACCAAAACAAACACAAACGCCAATATCGTCCACAAGGTAATTTTGGTTTTTAACGGTGTTTCCCGCCAAATTGATTGCAAATAAGCCTTAAATGCTTGCGATTTATCATCAGCGACTAGAATCAGTTTTAACTGGCCTTTAACCGTGTTTCGTTCCAGCTTTTGTTGTTCTTCAAACAACAATTCATCTAACTGTGAATAAAACACATCGCAAGTTGGACATTTAAATACTTCGCCAACTCGGGCTTGACCGCATTTTGGGCAATTTTTCATAACTTATTATTCCGAAACTAGCCAAGCAACTGTTTTGCCAGTTGCTCTTTCATATAGGGTTTCAGGTGAAATATCAAAACCACACGGCCAAGCTAAAGTTGGCCATTCATCAAGATAAAAACGCTGAAACTCGGCAACATCTTTTAATGAATGGGCTGCAGGGTAACGTATTATCACATCCGCTAAATCAGCAACCCCTTCTTCGCCATTGTTAAATTTCAGCTTAATTAGATATGCCGTTTGGTATTCAGCTGTTTCGACGGCAATCATTTTAGCTAAACCACAATCCCATTATGCCGCAACAACGCATCAATCTTAGGCTCGCGGCCACGGAAGTTTTTAAACAAACTCATCGCTTCGCTACTGCCGCCTTGTTCCAAGACATTATGCAAAAACGCTTCGCCAGTGGCGCGGTCGAAAATGCCGTTTTCTTCGAATAAAGAAAA
>CAMCSF010000084.1 GCA_945877625.1 Methylomonas koyamae
CCGCTATCTCGCCGAGTTTTGTTATCGCTTTAATCGCAGATTCGATCTGCAGACTATCATGCCGCAGTTCCTCATCGTTGCCGCCAATACCCCTCCAATGCCAGGCCGTTTACTCAAATTGGCTGAGGGTTATGGGTAATTAGGAAACATTAAGCCTTTTAGAAGGAAAACTGGGGAGTTCCCGTGTATGACCTTTGGGTTGCCAGGCATAGGGAACACAAGGAATGGTGGAAAAACCAGCCTCATCAAAGTAGTACAGATTGATTTTATCTAAGTCAGCCAAACGTCGCATTGCCGCTTGGTTTTGTTGTTCTTGGTTGAATAAATCAGGGTCTTGTTTAGCTTTCAGTGATCGGCGACAACGATGCCAAGAATAATTAAGTTTTTTTTAATACGCGTTTTAAGGTTTGTACACAAGACGATTTACCGGTTGCGGTTTCTAATGCGGCTTTCGCTTGTTTAATTTGCCGAGGTTCTTCGTCAATTAGGGTTTTCAATTGTTGAATTTCGTCTGGCGTGTAGATGGGCGGTCGTCCCGAGCGCGGCAAATCCTGTAACCCGTCAAGCCCCAATGTTTCGAATCGCTTTATCCATTGACTTAAGGTATCACGGTCAACATCCAAGATAGCTTGAAGTTGATTAAGGTTGTAGCCCTTATGACTTAGCAAGATCGCTTGGGCGCGTTGACGACAATTAAATACAGGGTGCGTTCTGTAAATTTCCTGTAATGCTAATTGCGTGGATTCTGATAGCTGACTAACGTAACGTGAGCGCGACATTTTTTGCACAAAAATTGTAATTCTATACTGAAAGACTTTTATTTAGGTACTTATAGCCGGTTTTAGGTGATTTTTATTATTTTTCAATTGCTTATGTTTTTTTTGATGAAAAATTAATTTGGCTAAAGTTTTTCAAAAAAATGCCGTTATTAACAAATATTTACAAATTCTGAATTTTTATGGCTTCATTCATTAATACTAATGCTGCCTCTTTGAATACCCAGAGAAATCTGAGTAAGTCTCAGGGGGCTTTAAGTCAATCAATCCAAAGATTGTCTTCCGGTGTGCGTATTAACAGTGCTAAAGATGATGCTGCTGGGTTTGCCATAGCCAACACGATGGATTCTTTAGTTAGAGGACAAAATGTTGCCGCGCGTAATGTTAATGATGCAATTTCCTTATCACAGACTGCTGAATCTGCGTTAAGTAAAGTAACAGAAAATTTACAGCGTATGAGGGAATTAGCGGTTCAAGCAGCTAATGGTAGCAATAGTTATGATGATCGTGCAGCTTTGGATACGGAATTTAAACAACGCAAAGCGGAAGTTTCACGTATTACTCATAATTCTTCGTTTAACGGTCGCAATGTTTTAAGTGGTGGGGATGTAACAATACAAGTTGGTGCTGGTACAACTGCTAGTGACCAATTAACAATTACTGGCGCTGATTTAACTGCGCCAAGAAGTGCTGTTGCTAATGTAATGCGCACAAGTGATTCATACTCTGCATATGAACTAGCAAAAAGAACCTTTGGTTCAGATTTTAGAGATTGGTTTAGCGTAGATTGGAAATCTCCTGATAATTTTCATCTTTTCGGCCCCTTACAAACCCAAAATGATACTTATACAGCTGCTTATGCTACTTATTTGGCAAGTGCTCCAGCTTCGGCGTTAGCTGATTATAATGCGGCAAGGGCCGCTTTCACAGCAGCTGGTGGCAGCTTGGGTTGGGAGGGGCCTAATCATTTTTATCTGTATGGTCCTACACAAGCACAAAAGGATACTTATGCTGCTGCTTATGCAACTTATTTAGCAAGTGCTCCAGCTTCTGCATTGGCCAATTATAATGCTGCAAAAGCTACTTTCATCGCTGCTGGTGGCTACCTTTTCTCACCTCTCCGTTTTGGTGTGCCTGCAAATGTCCCTTCGTCAGTATTAAATGCAATGAATGCCGCACAAGCTGCTTTTGACGCAACTATACCCGCTGCAGAAGTAAATGCTTACAAGTCAGCATTGCAAGTATTTGATGTTCAAAATGAGGGGGACTTCGATTACCAAGGTGATGTAACTGCTACTGTTCGTCCACCTCAAAGTGTATTGAATACAATGAATTCTGCTCAAGCAGCTTTTGATGCAACGCTACCTCAAACTGAGTTAACTGCATTTGACACGGCATTGCAATTGTTTAAATCTCAAGAAGGCGGGTTCTTTAACGGTTCTGTAAGTGGTGTCATTAAACCCCCTCAAAGTGTATTAGATACAATTAATGCCGCTAAAAATGCATATGAAGCAAGTATTCCGCAATCAATTGTTACAGCCTATCATGCCGCAGTGCAGTTATTTACATCAAAAGGTGGGGGGTTTAGTGTTTTCACGGGTGAAGCTTATCAAGGGTCGCCAGATCAACACGATTATGATAATTTTTTAATAGCCCGAGATACTTATGAAAACGCAGGCAAGGAGATTAATGTATTGTCTCAATCTAGCGCAAGGTCAGCTATAGATCGAATTGATCAAGCATTAGCCGAGGCGAATACTGAAACTATTAATCAAGGCGCCATCCAAAACCGTCTTTCATCAATTACTAGAACATTACAAACATCAACCGAAAGTCAAAGCACTGCTCGTAGCCGGATTATGGATACTGACTACGCAGCAGAGACAGCAACTCTAGCTAGGAATCAAATTTTGCAACAAGCAGGTATGGCAATTTTGGCTCAAGCTAACCAATTACCTAATTTAATAACGACCTTGTTGAAATAACGCTAACAGAATTGTTCGAACTTAAAGTCGATATTGTTAAATCGGTTGACGGTTTATGTTGGTGCGATTTGCCATTATTGGCTGGTTGGTGAAGCTGTTATGAGTTTCTTGAATCTTAAAATGCAGTGTAGGAACGACAAAATAACTACTGGCTAAATCTTGAATTTAATAACAGTGTGCTAATGCCTACTGATTCAGTTGTTTCGTTATAATGCCCAGCATTTTTGAATGCAATGGAATCAGGTTTGTGGAAGCGCGTCAGCAGAAAGTTACAGTTTTAGCACCGGCTAGGTTGCATATGGGGTTTATTGATCTAAGCGGGGCTTTGGATCGACACTTTGGCAGCATTGGCATTGGCTTGAATGAGATTTACACACACCTGTCGATTAGTAAGGCGGAAGCGTTAACCGCTAAAGGCCCTTGTCATCAGCGTGCTTTGAAATGTGCGCGGCAGTTGTGCGCGGCGCTGAATGTGTCTGAGGCGATAGAAATTGAAGTCATTAGCGCGATTCCAGAGCATGTTGGTTTGGGGTCGGGGACGCAAATGTCGTTAGCGATTGGCATGGCGCTGAGCCGTTTTTATGGTTTGGATTTGTCGGTTCGCGAGATTGCGCAATTGACTGATCGCGGTGCGCGGTCGGGCATCGGGATTGGTGTGTTTGAGCAGGGCGGTTTGGTGGTGGATGGTGGTCGTGGAGCGAATACGATGACCCCGCCGTTGTTGTCACGCATGACGGTGCCAGATGATTGGCGATTTATTTTAGTGTTTGATCAACGTGGTCAAGGTTTGCACGGTGAGCAAGAAATTAGCGCCTTTAAGCAATTGCCGCCGTTTCCACGCCGAGAGGCAGAACGCTTGTGTTATCTATTGTTAATGCAGGCTTTGCCAGCGATTGCTGAGGCTGATTTGGATAAATTCGGTGCGGTGATTAGTGAATTGCAAGCGGCAGTCGGTGAGCATTTTGCGCCAGTGCAGGGCGGCATTTTTACCAGTAACGAGGTTGCCGAGGCGATTGATAGCTTGCAGCAACAAGGCGCGGTGGCGATTGGGCAAACCTCTTGGGGGCCGACCGGGTTTTGTGCGGTGCAAGGTCAGCAATTGGCTGAGCAATTGGTGGCGAAGTTACAAGCCAATGCACCGGCATCGTTAAGTTTTGCGGTGGTTAGTGCTCGTAATTTGGGTGCTGAAATTCGCGTTGAGTAGGGTTTATTCAATTCGATGTTCAGCAGAATCAGTTTGTTGCCAGTTATCTATCCAGCTGGCTTTAATCAAATCACCGCTTTGCAGGTTTTTTAAGCGGAAACTAAAAAACGGATTTTTCGACATGCTGCCGCCCATATCGACGCTTAGCACCTCTTGTCCGTTGTGTTGAATGGTCAGTTCTTGAATAAAGTGGGCAGGGATTAATTCGCCGCTGATAGGGTCGCGGTTACGACCGTTTTCCATCGGGTGGCTAATCAGCACTTTAATTTCAGTGTCATTCGCCAGTTTTTGGCTTCTTAGTTTTATCGTCGTCATATCAACCGGTTCCACAGCCGCCTTGCATCACATTCACCCATTGCTGAGTTTTCAATAAACGTTCGCCTTGTTTGGCAATCACGATCACATGGCAGCTTTCCGCCATTTTGATTCTGGCTGTTAAGTAAATGCTGGTGTTGCTGGAAAATTGCACAGTTGCCGCTAATGGGGTTGGATTTTTTTCAACCCAAATCGCGATTTGAGAAATTTGTTCTAAGTCGCTGCTGATGGTGATTGGTACGACCGCACCGTTTTCAGCGATTTCAGGTAGTTTTAGCTGTAAATCAGCGCTGTCGATGATGGTTTGATTGCCGTAAAACGCCTTGAAGCTGTCTTCAAATAAACTTGGGCTGAAATGTTCCAGCGTCCAGTGAGCGCGTCCTGCGCGACTTGCCAATAAAGCACTAAAACCAATTAATGCTTTCAGTATTTGTGTGCAGAATATTCGGCGTGAGAGTGACATTTTGAATAAATAACCGTTTTATTGACATACATCAAAAAAATAAAAAAATCGTTTGTTATCTTAGACACCGTTGAAGTTATTCAGCGCCATTTAAACCTAAAATAAGGAAGGTACACAATGATTGAAGCACAGGAAAAAGATAATTTTTGGCTCTATATTGGTTTGGCCGTTGTGGTTTTTGCGGGTGTCGTTTTCATGGTGAAAAGTTCAGAGCATGATAAATATGCTGCCTCATCAAGAGCTATTGCCGAAGATGCTAGCAATTCTGCCTATCGTAATGACGTTCTTCATAAAGAAGGCGCGACTAAGTAGTATTCAATCGTTCAATTAAACCATTATTTTGGTTTGATTGATGCCTAAGTAAAAGGTTAAGAAAGGGCAGTTTCTTAACCTTTTTTCTATTTAATTAGAGATTAGAACGGTTTGTTTTAAGAGTTTAATTGCATTATCCATGCCGACGATTAAATTCTGTTCAATTTCCGCCATCGTAATTTCAGTATCTAATATGCCCGCTCCCCAATTAGCGACAACAGAGAGATTAGCGTAGGCTAAATCTAATTCTTTGGCTAAAGCCGCTTCCGGCATACCAGTCATGCCAACTAAATCACAACCATCGTTTTTTAAGCGTTTAATTTCCGCCGCAGTTTCTAAACGCGGGCCTTGCGTACAAGCATAGGTGCCAGTAGTGGAAATCGATAAATTGATTTGCTGCGCGGCTGCAATTAGGCGGTTTCGCAAGTTTTCTGCGTAAGGAAAACTAAAATCGATATGGGTGACGTGTTCTAAGTCATCCGCAAAAAAAGTGTGCTCGCGGCCATAGCTGTAGTCATTAATTTGATCAGGAATGGCAATTTGCGCTGGGCCCATCGCTTCAGTAATACCGCCAACTGCTGCGACAGCGATGATTTCAGTAACACCTAGTTGTTTTAGGCCCCAAATATTGGCGCGGTAGTTGATTTTATGCGGTGGAATTCGGTGTGGATTGCCGTGGCGGGCTAAAAAAACCAGTTGTTTACCGTCGAGTTCACCGAATACAAACGGTGCCGACGGTGCGCCATAAGGGGTGTTTAGGCTTTGTTCGCCAGTGATGGTTAATTGCTCAATTTGAGTCAGGCCGGTGCCGCCAATAATCGCGAGGGTCATAAAATTTCCTTACAAGCAAAAATGCCGTTGGCATTTCTTAGATAGCCTTTGTAATCAAGGCCAAAGCCAAATAAATAGTGGTTAGCAACCTCTAAGCCGATAAAGTCAGCGGCGATAGGTTTAGTTTGTTCGAGTTGTTTTTCTAATAAAACCGCTGAATAGACGGTGGTTGCGCCTTGTTGCTTACACCATTCGATAATCGCCGCCAAGGTGTGGCCTTCGTCCAGTATGTCATCAACGATTAAGATGGTTCGGCCAGATAAATGGGTACTGGGTTTTAGTAACCAATGTACATCACCGCCAGAAGTGGCATTGCGGTAACGAGTAGCTTGAATGCTGTCCAGTGTTAACGGAAAGTTTAAGCGTGGTAGCAGTTTGCCAGTGGTAATAATCCCGCCATTGATCACGCATAACACCAAGGGATTGCTGCTGTGCAGTTTTTCGCTGATGGCGATTGCCATATTGTCGAGCGCGGTTTCGAGTTGATCTGCGTTGTATAAACAGATGGCATCGGCTTCAACTTGTTTAATTTCATCAAGCATGGGCTTCACATAATTGATTGATTTGTTTAGAAACTTGTTGCCATTGTTCGCTGGCAAATAGTTGTTGGCGGTTGAGTTTAGCAACGCCGAGCATGGCTGATAAGCGACGTTGGCGGTCGCTGTTGTTGCGGATCGCGACACTATCCAACACTTGTTCGGCTGCGCTTGGATTGTTGCAAACCAATAGCATGTCACAACCGGCTTCTTCAGCTAAGCGGGCTCGGTCGGGGAAGCTTCCCGCGCAAGCGGCACCTTCCATGCTTAAGTCATCGCTGAAAATCGCGCCGTCAAAGCTGAGTTCTTTACGGAGAATTTCTTGTAACCAGATTCGAGAAAAACCGGCCGGTAATTCGTCGATTTTTGGATACACCACATGGGCGGGCATGATGGCTTCTAAGCCTTCGCTGATTAATTGTTTAAATGGCACTAAATCTTGTTGGCGGATAGTGTCTAAATCGCGGTCATCAATCGGTAAGGTGAGGTGTGAATCTAACGCCACTGCACCATGTCCAGGGAAATGTTTGCCAGTTGCCGCCATGCCAGCGTTATTCATGCCGCGTCGGAAACCAGAAGCTAAGCTGGCAGCTAAATCACTTTGCTGCGAAAACGAGCGATTACCGATGATTTGGCTGACGCCGCAATCGACATCAAGCACTGGCGCGAAGCTGAAATCAACGCCAACAGTCAGCAATTCTGCCGCCATTAACCAACCAGCCGCTTCTGCTAATTCCGGTTTTTCAGCATAGACAGCGGCAGCCGGTAAGCGGGTAAACCCGGTTTGAAAGCGTTGAACTCGGCCGCCTTCTTGGTCAACCGCAATCAAAATGTCGCCATTGCGAGCGGAGCGAATGTCTTTGATCAGTGCCACGATTTGCTCTGGGTTTTCGTAGTTACGAGCGAATAGAATTAATGCGCCCGTGTTGGGATGAGCAATTTTTTCTCTATCCAATGCCGAGAGGCTTTGCCCCTCAATGTCAATCATGATGGGGCCGATAGAAAGTGGTGTCATAGAAGCGGATTTATAGGGTTAATTTAGGGCGGCATTATAGTGGTAATCCTGAGTTGAGGCGTACTTTTGTTTGGTATTAATTGCACCTCAATATGGGCTATGGGGTATCATTACAAAAGATTACAATGGAGGTTAATGAAATGTCTAACGCTAGTTATTATTCTATTTTTACCGATGCCACTGCACAACAGCGTAAAGATAATTTTGATGATTATTGGGTGTTTACCCAAAATCATGGTGGAGAATTATTAGAAGCTGATAAAGATTTAGCTAAAAAACGCGCTCGTCTTGCCTATTTTCAAAATAATCCAGTTAGATTAACTAAGCCTTTAGAGAATACAGAGGCTTTCTACCGCAATTACGTTGAAATGGTTGATGATCCAAAAACCTTAGATCGCACTACTTTACTATTAACAGCCATTTATAAATTTGCTCGCCACGAATGGGTCGGCATTAAAGGTGCTTGGGATGTGGTGCCAGATATGGCAAATTCACATTTGCTAGAAGATAAAATCTCCAGAATTCATTTGGCAGAAGAGTTTTGTCATGTGCGTTTGTTTGATGAAATGTTAAAAACTTGTGGTTTAGATCAAGTGGAATGGGTGCCGTTAACCCCATTTAAAGAAAAGGTCTATGAGCAGTTTCCAAAGTTGCCTGGCTTTTTAATGGATACCCCAGCGTTTGTGACCGAATTAATGGGTGTTACGTTTTATTGTCATCTTTATCGCTTATTTGATGAATTATTTGCCGATGAACCGTTGGTTCGTGACAGATTAAAAGAGTTATTGGACGAAATTACTATCGATGAAATTGCTCATGTTGGTCAAAGACGTAATTTTATTGGTTCAATGGGCATCAAAATCTCGAAATATTTAGTTAAGCCTTTTTACACTATGTTCTTTAACGACATTCCTGAAGTGGCGCATTTGTTTGATGTGAAACAGATGATTCAAGATGGTGAAGCGTTTGATTTCAACCAGTTACCTGCTTACATGATAGAGCGGACTTGGATACCTTCTTATTGCAAAGCTTAGAAAGCTTCACGTTTAATTAAGCTCAAATCATTGCAGTCGCGTTGAAGTTTTTAGCGCTACTGCAATATCAAAAAAATAATCCTTTGCAAAAACAATGCCTGTTTTTATAATGGACGGCTTTTTCGGGCGCTATGTCCCGAACCCTTGCTTCACCACTATTGTTGGTGGGAGGCTTTTTTAACCGAAAGGAGCAATCATGCGACATTATGAAATCGTCTTCTTGGTACACCCTGATCAAAGCGCTCAGGTTCCTGCCATGATTGAACGTTACAAATCTACCGTTGAAGAAGCGGCTGGTAAAATCCACCGTTTAGAAGATTGGGGCCGTAGACA
>CAMCSF010000085.1 GCA_945877625.1 Methylomonas koyamae
GGCTTTGATACCGGCTTCAAAACTCGGTAAGAAATATTCCCGCAACATCCGCTCGCCTATCCATGCTGGTGTGCGATCTTTGCCATTAATCGGGAAGCTGTAGCCAACATAATGTTTTAAACAAGTCGGTGCTTTGTCGGCAGCTGAGGCATCGTCACCTTGATGACCTTGGATAAATGCACTGCCTAAGCTGCTGGCTAAATGCACGTCTTCGCCATAGGTTTCCCACAAACGCGGCCATAATGGTTGGCGGCCTATGTCCATCACTGGCGAGAAGTTCCAATCGATTCCTGAGGCTTTCACTTCACGGGCGGCAATTTCGCCTTCTTTGAAGGATAAATCACGATTAAAGGTAGCGGCCATATTAATGGCTTGAGGAAACAGTACCGATTTGTCAGTGTAAGTGGCGCCATGAATCGCATCAACCCCGTAAATCACCGGAATTTTTAAGCGCGACTTTTCCGCCATGTTGCGGATGGTTTGCGTCATGCTGCGCCATTTTTCAATCGGCTGGGCTTTGTTATTCGGCGTTGATGGCGCATTAAGAATTGAGCCAACATGATGATTGAACAGCGCATCTTCTAGTTTGGCCATATCAAACGGTTGATCAACATCTTGACCATTGGGCACGGTCACAACGCTGACATCAATTTGGGTCATTTGCCCGACTTTTTCTTCCAAGGTCATTTGCGATAACAAGGCTTGGACTTTTTCTTCTATAGCATGATCAAGTGGTTGCGCGTTCACAGTAGGCTCCAGAAAAACAGCTAGAAAAATGGCTAAATAAATTCGAGTTTTCAAGATATTAGTTCACTTCAAAATAACAAATGATGCAGATTATCGGCATAGCTCAGTATGCCGTAATCCATAAAAGGCGGCTATTTAATCACAACCGATGCTGATTATTCAGCATCAAGCGCGTGTTGATGTTGTTTGGCGAGGATGAGATAAAACGCGGGGACGACAAATAAGGTAAACAAGGTACCAATCCCCAGCCCAGTCGCAATCACCAAACCAATATCAAAACGACTCGCGGCACCCGGGCCAGAGGCAGTCAACAATGGCAACATGGCGACAATCATCGCCACAGTGGTCATCAAAATTGGCCGTAACCGAATTTCTGCGGCTTGTTCGATGGCTTTCGCTTTCGATAAACCCGATTCGATTTGCAGTTGATTGGCGAATTCGACGATTAAAATCCCGTTTTTTGCCACCAACCCAATCAAGGTGATTAAACCGACTTGGGTGTAAATATTGATGGTGGCAAAGCCGAGCATCATAAATGCCAAGGCGCTGGCGATGGATAACGGCACTGAGATTAAGATGATTAACGGATCACGCCAGCTTTCAAATTGGGCGGCGAGCACCAAATAGATGATTAACAAAGCCATGAAAAAGGTCACAATCAAGGCGCTGCCTTGTTGAGCGTATTGGCGCGATTCACCGGTGTAATCAAAGCTAAACCCCCGCGGAAACAGCTCGGCGGCGATGGTTTCTAAGCCGCTCATAGCATCGCCTAAACCAACCCCCGGCAACATCAAACCGTTGATGGTTAAGCTGTTGAGCTGCTGAAACTGGGTGCGTTTGCTGGGTTCAACCGAGTTTTCAATTTTAATCAACGATGACAATGCCACTTGGCTACCAGTGGCGCTGCGTAAATAGTAGTTATCCAGTTTGCTGGTATCAAAACGTGATAAATCATCGACTTGCGGAATCACTTTATAGCTACGACCTTGCAAGCTGAAACGATTGACGTATTGACCGCCCATTAAAGTGGCTAAGTTGCGACCAATATCTTGCATCGAAATGCCTAAATCAGCGGCGCGATCACGATCAATCACTAACGTCGCTTTCGGGCGATTGAAATTAACGTCTTTCATCAAGAACGCAAATTTGCCGCTTTGCATGGCTTTGTCGAGCAATTGATCGGCGACTTGGTCTAATTGTGCGTAGTCGGCGTCAGTGGTAATCACAAACTGTAGCGGTAATCCACCACCAGAACCGGGCAAACTCGGCCTTGGCACCACGGCAGTTTGGAAGCCAGCGATTTGCCCGACTTTGGCTTGTAATTGCGGCTGAACTTGGCTTTGTGAGCGTTGCCGTTCAAAACTGGAAGGCATTTTAAAACCGCTAAACACGGTGCTGGTGTCGCCACCAAAGCCCATTAACACAAAGCTTTCTTTGTATTCTGGGAATGATTCAAACTGCTTAATCAGTTCTCTTGAATAGGTTTCGTTGTAATGCAAGGTCGCGGTTTGCGGGCCGTTGGCGATGGCAAACAAAATGCTTTGGTCTTCGGTGGGCGCTAGTTCTTTGCTGGTAAGCATGAACATTAAATAGATGCTGGCTAACACTAGCAGGGCAAAGCCCATCACAGTCGCTGGATATTCGAGTAATTTTCGTAATAAGCGCAGGTAATGCTTGGCGAGTTGGGCAAACAGATGTTCTACCGCTAATTCAAATCGGCCAGGTTTGCCGGAATCTTTTAGCACTTTCGCGCTCATCATCGGCGATAGAGTTAGCGCTACGATGCCGGAAATTAACACCGCGCCCGCCAGTGAAAAGGCAAATTCGGTAAATAAAGTCCCGACCAATCCACCCATAAAACCAATTGGCGCGTAAACCGCGATTAAGGTGGTGGTCATGGCGATTACCGGCAAGCCCAGTTCTCTTGCACCGAGCAAAGCGGCTTGTAAGCGCGGTTTGCCTTGTTCAATGTGGCGGTGGATGTTTTCGACCATCACAATCGCGTCATCAACCACCAGACCAATCGCTAACACCATCGCTAACATAGTCAGCAAATTAATCGAAAAGCCCATCAACAACATCAGAAATGCGCCGCCAATCAGCGATAAAGGCACGGTAACTGCTGGAATGACTGCCGCGCGTAATGAACCGAGTGATAAAAAAATCACCACTAAAACGATTAACACCGCTTCGATTAAGGTGCTGAAGACTTCATGAATCGAATCTTCGATGAACTGACTGGCGTCATACGGCACTAGCACCTGCATCGCGTCGGGTAAATCGCGTTTCAGTTCGGTATTCAGCAGGTTTTTGACGGCTTTAGCGACCGTTAATGGATTAGCGCCCGGCGCAGGCTCGATGCCCATGAAAATCGCCATTTTGCCTTTGTACCAGTTGACGGTGTCGTAGTCTTCGCTGCCCAGTTCGGTATCGGCAATGTCCTGTAAGCGCACTAGGCTACCGTTACGATTGCTGACCACTAATTGCTTGAAAGCTTGTTCGTCGGCAGCATCGGTGGTGGCGCGAAGATCGACTTTGACATAATTACCTTTGGTGCCGCCAACTCCAGACAGGTAGTTATTGGCGCGTAACACTTCGCTGACGTCATTGGCAGTAACGCCCAATGCCGCCATTCGATCTGGATCTAGCCAGACGCGCATCGCAAAGGTTTTATTACCAAGCATTTTGGCTTTACCGACCCCCGGCAAGGCTTGGATTTTTGGCTGGATCACCCGCAATAAATAATCGCTCAATTGCGCGGCTTGTAAGGTTTCGCTGTACAACGCCAAGTACATTAAAGCCGTGCTTTCGCCGACTTGCGCGGTAATCACCGGATCTTCTGATTCTGCCGGTAACACGTTGCGTTGGCTGGCGACTTTGGCTTGAATTTCGGCAACCGCGGCGTTGGCATCGTAATTAAGCCGCATATGGGCTTCGATGCTGGAACTGCCTTGGCGACTGGTTGAGGATAAATAATCAATCCCATCGGCTTCGGCAATCGCTTGTTGTAACGGCGTGGTGATAAAGCCTTTGACCAACTCGCTACTGGCACCGGGATAGGCGGTGGCGATAGTGACTACCGTGTTTTCAGTTTCGGGATATTGGCGTAGTTCTAAGGCGGTAATTGCTCTTAATCCTAATACCAAAATCAGCAAACTCACCACGCTCGCCAATACCGGACGGCGGATAAATAAATCGGTGAATTTCACGATGACTACTCCCGCTCACCTGGCGCTGGTTGCGTATCTAGCGTCACTGGGATGCCGTTTCGGAGTTTCACTTGTCCGGCGCTAACCACTTTATCACCGAGATTCAGGCCGCTGATGATCTCTACCCTACCCGCTTTGCTAAGTCCGGTTTCGACTTGGCGGTTTTGGACGATAGTGCCTTTATCGGTCGTTTGAATTAGGAACACCGAATTGCCGTAAGGGTTATAGGTGATCGCGGTATCGGGTAAGGTTAATACGGTGTTTTGTTGGCCTGAGTTAATTTGTACTTGCGCAAACATGCCGGGATGTAAGCGTTTATCGGTATTTTTTAGCGAGGCACGCACTTTAATGGCGCGGCTATTGGTTTCAATCGAAGGACTTATGGCAATGATTTCGCCGCTAAAACTTTGCTCGGGATAGGCTTGTACGGTCGCGGTGATGGTTTGGCCTTTGTTAAGCAGGCTAATATGGCGTTCGGGCAAATTGAAATCGAGGTAAATCGGGTCGAGTTTTTGCAGACTAACAATCGCAGTGCCGGGGGCTAGATATTGGCCTAAATCGACTTGGCGGATACCTAGTTCACCACTAAACGGTGCGCGAATTTGTTTTTTATCAATCAAGGTTTTTTTCGCGGCGACAGCGGCGGCGGCTTGTTGTAACGAGGCTTGGTTTTGATCGTAATCGGAGCTGGAGATGAATTTTTTATCGAGCATTTTTTCGCCACGATTGAAGCGCACTTGAGCTAGTTGCTGTTCTGCTAGTAAGCCTTGTAATTCGGCATAATCGGTTGCGGCGTCTAACTCGATTAATAATTGACCTTGTTTGACCGCCTGCCCTGATTCAAAGTGAATAGCTTTAATTTTCCCGCTGATTTCATTACTGACATTAACACCAGCAACTGCGGTTAAGCTGCCGACTGCAGATAATGCGGTAAGCCATTGTTCTTGTTTGACTTCGCTGGCGGCAACCACCGGCGGTGGTGGTAGTTGAATGTGGCTAATGGCTTGATTGATTTGGTAAAACTTATAACCAAATAAGCCACCAAATATAAAAACACTTAATAACGCAATAATAAAAATACGTTTAATCATGAGTTGGGTGTAATAAAGAGTAGCTGGGAACTTACGCTTTAAGATCAATAATGTGCGTAAATTAAGTGCTTTTGAGAGAGTTGTTACTTAAAAAGCAAACGGCCAGTAGAACCAGCCGCAAGCCATCGTAACTTATTTAAAGATCGTCAGCCTATACAGGCGTATAGACCAAGAAAAAATTAATCGATGATTGGAAATTTTTCACGGGAGGCATCGACCATATCCCGCATTTCTTTACCCGGTTTAAAGTGAGGCACATGCTTTTCGGTTAATGCCACCGCTTCGCCAGTTTTAGGATTACGTCCTAAGCGAGCTGTTCGGTGATGCAATGAAAAACTGCCAAAACCTCGGATTTCTATTCTTTCGCCGCTAGATAAAGTATCACTCAAGTGATCGACTACACATCTAACCGCTAATTCAACATCTTTAAGCGCGAGATGTGGTTGCTTCTCAGCCAACACCTCTATCAATTCTGATTTTGTCACATTCAACCCTGAATAATAGAAGAGAGCGACATGAGCTCGGTGCCCATGTCGCTATTACAGATGGTTTTATTTATCCATTTGTTTAAAGATGAAAATCTTGAGTTCTTGACTCGGATAAATTTGAAACAACATTATTGACGAAACTTTCAGATAAAAATAATTTCATAATAATAAATATACTTTAATTTGAAAGTATTCTTGAAGGTTTGAATGTGACATTCTGTGCAATCAATTTACATTGTCTCTCGTATTGCACCCAATCCACCTTTTGAGCTCTATCGTGTGGTAAATGATAGAAATCACAATCTAAATTTTGTCTGAATATTCTTTTTCTAGCAAACCTATTCCCCAAGTCATCGTCTTCTCCTCCCCACGTAATAAAGTTCTCATCATATCCACCAATGGTATGTAACTCATCAAAGTTTATAAAATATACGCCACCTAAACCAAACACATCTCTCTTTCTTGAGTGGTATCTACCTGTTAATTTTAAGTTATTAATATCCAATTGGACGTTACCGTCAAATATTATATCATTTACTCTTCCAACATAAAAAAACTTTTTGTCAAATTTATTTATCAGGTCTATAATATTAACGTAACTTTCTTCATCAAAAAAAATATCACTATCAAACAAACAAAATATTTCAGGACAAATATTGTCACAATTATATTTTATAATGTGATTAATTTTTTCAGCTCTTCTATATTCTGATATTGGGTAAGGAATATGAATTGAATTCTCAATTTTTTTTACTTCGGAAAAATCAAAAATATTAAAAACACAATCAATGTTGTGTTTTTTTAATTCAAATAAAAACTTATTTATTTTTCCAATGACAAACAATAACCCATTATACCTATCTTCACTGGTGTGCCAGTAAGGAATATTAATAGATAACTTCATTGGGTTTATCTTTTTCTGATATTATAAGGTCTTTACCTTTAAATTTTTTACGTAATTCTGAAACTTCATTCCAAAATAATGTTCCTTCACTTTCTTTATTATAAACATTGTCAACCAAGTATTGAACTATTGTATTCTTTTCAGTCGTGATAAACCCGTGAGCGAATCCTCTTGGAACCAACAATGCATTATTTCTTGTCAACCTGAACTCCTGTAATTTCATATAATCTTCAGAGTCTTCTCTCAAATCCACAATGTAGTCAATAATCTCCCCGTGAATCACTTTTAATAGTTTCGCCTGAGCAAACTCCCCCTTTTGGAAATGGAGTCCTCTAAATGTGTTTCTTTTATCATTAACACTTACGTTACTCTGAAGCCACGTCTTATCAAATAATTCTAAAGATAATGGTGTGAATGAACCTCTATTGTCCAAAAATGTTCCTGAATCAAATAAAATTGCTTTTTCCATATTAATTTAAATATTGTTCTATTTCTTCGTTTATTTTAATTGTTACATAATTATGATGATAAGTCCCTATCACAAATTTATTATTTCTTTCAAGGATTAAAAAATTATCAAAATTTAGTTTAGCGTCTATAAAATAAGGTTCATTTGATAATCTAACCTCACATTTTATTTTGTTCGTTTTGGATAAGTTTTGAGAGATATTTTCCATAAGAGTTTTTCTTATACTTATCTGCAAAATATAAAACTTTTTCAGAATTAATCCATTCATTATTGAAAGCAATCTCTTCAAGACATCCAATCATTAATCCTTGTCTTTCTTGGATAGTTTCAACATATTGTCCCGCCTGATTTAACGACTCAAATGTTCCAGTATCTAACCACGCAACTCCTCTTGGTAACTTATGAACTTTAAGTAAGCCTTCATCCATATAATGTTGGATTACATCTGTAATCTCAAGTTCCCCTCTCTCTGATGGTTTAACTTCATAAGCAACTTTAGTAACAGAGTTGTCAAAGAAGTATAACCCAGGAACCGCATAGTTTGACTTTGGTTTCTTTGGTTTTTCCTGAATACCTGTAACATTCCCTTTCTTGTCAAAGGATAATACTCCATATCTTTCAGGGTCGTTAACCTGATAACCGAATACCAATCCACCTTTTAACTCTTCAATCTGTTCCTTTACCTTGTCAGTATCAATACCATAGAAGATATTATCCCCAAGAACTAAACAAACAGAATCATCACCAATGAACTTTTCACCAATTATAAATGCCTCAGCAAGTCCATTGGGGTTCTCTTGAATTTCGTAACTTAAACTAATTCCCCATTGTTCCCCATTACCCAATAAATTTTGGAACAATGGTTTATCTTGTGGTGTGGATATGATAAGAATTTCATTAATACCCATAGACATAAGTGTGGCCAATGGATAATAAATCATTGGTTTATCGTACACAGGTAATAATTGTTTTGTTACCGATAATGTGAGTGGATGCAATCTTGTACCCGAACCTCCCGCAAGTATTATACCTTTCATTCCTCTGTGACAGTAATTTTTATTCTCTTACCATTTAAAGTGATTGGAGTGATTGTCATCGTTTCATCCATTGAGATTGTTTTACCACCAACCTCAACTTTATACAACGACATACTCCCATTTTCTTGTCTTGACCAGTAATCAAGTCCTCGGGCAATCTCGTTTGTCACCCATTTAACTTCCCAATTATTATTGTCCATATTTAATTTTTTTCCATTTGTTATCAGAGTCCAACTCAAACTCACCAATGAACTCTTGTCTCCATTCAGTTGGAGTAATCAAAGATAAGAAAGTTTCACCATTATTTCTACGATACAAATAATATTTTTCACCAATGATGGGTTGAAAGTTATAATTTGCGGAATAAACCATCTGATTCCATTCAAATTCCTCAACCAATTTGTTATACTGTTCCTTTATTTCCTCATACTTCTTGTTGAAGTAATGGTTTGTCTTCAGTATCTTTTCATTTTTCCAAGTTGATATGTTATCAGGAATAATTACAGGTGCTCCGACATTTGTTGCGTATGGTAATAGGTGAGCGTAGTATCCACGTTCATCACTCCATACAACATTATCAGGATATTTTTTTTCTTTTTTCATATCGTAAGACATTACGCTTGGTAAATCAGAATACTGATATCATAAATCATCCGTGTGTTCCATTCTTTAAAGATATTCCGTGTTTCAGTCCAGATATAAAATCTTTTAGTTCTTCTTCTGTTGATAGGTA
>CAMCSF010000086.1 GCA_945877625.1 Methylomonas koyamae
CCGGGCATCGATAAATCCATCACCATCATATCCGGCTGTAATTCTTGATAGAGCTGAATCGCCTGCTCACCGCGCTCGGCTTCGGCAACTACTTCGATATGCTCATCGGCGGCTAACAACATACTAAAACCGGCACGCACCACGGCATGGTCGTCTACTAGGATAATTTTGATTTTGTCACTCATGCTAACGGTATCCTTGCTGTAATCGTCATGCCGGCTTGCGGTTTGGAAACCACCGTCAGCTCGCCATCTAAAGAACGAATCCGCTCTTTCATGCCTAATAAGCCAAAGCCACGGGTTAAGGTTTGCAAATCACAGCCGACGCCATCATCTTGGACTTTTAATTCTAATAACTGCGCTTGTTTGTCTAAATCAATTTGCACTGTTTGAGCTTGAGCGTGGCGAACTACGTTGGTTAAACATTCTTGTATCACTCTAAACACCTGAATAGTCAGATGTTTATCCAAGCCATCGACTTGCTCGCTACAGTTAATTTGCACATCCAAACCGGGATTGCGTTCTGACCAGTGATTAACCATGTCTTCCAGGCTGGCTTTTAGCCCCAATTCGGTCAATACCAGCGGATGCAGTTGCTGCATCATCGAGCGCAATACCATCATCAGGTGATTACAAATATCGGCAATCGAATGACTGATTTTCACCGCATCGGCTTGCGGTTTGGCGGCAGTAACGGCCATGACTTTAATCGCAGTTAAGGATTGGCCGAATTCATCGTGTAATTCTTGCGATAAGCGTTGGCGCTCTTCTTCTTGAATCGCTAGGGAATGCTGGGTTAAAGCGTGATTTTCCTGACGAGTTTTCTCCAATTCGCCGGTCATGTGATTAATCGCTTTGGCAATATCGTCAAATTCTTGGGTGGAAAACGTCGGTAATTGCTGGCGATATTGGCCGGTTTCGATCATTCTCAAGGCATCGACAATGCTGGCAATCGATTTCAGTGATTTGTTGAACACCAGATTAACCGCCAAAAAAGTCAGTACAGTAAGCAAAGCCAGCGATCCAAAAAAGCCCAAACTTTCCTGCCAAACTTCGGTGATTTCATCCAAGGGCTGGGCTTGGATAATTAAGGTTAGCGGCTTGCCATCTTGGGTTTTTAGCTGATGTTCCAGTTGCGGATAGTCGCTTTTTACCCAGTGAATAAACCACGCTGGCGGCATATCTTCTGGGTGACTGGGTTGATTTTCGCCAGCGAAATGAATCAATTGACCATCGGCTTGATGTAGCTGAATACTTAAATGCCGCGTTTGTTGCAACGAGGCGAAGCGGGATAAGTCGTCAATTTGTTGGAATGCGGGAGCGTTGTTAACCCCCAAGGTAATCAATTGCAAAGCCAGATGAATCGAGGCATCGACCTCTTTCGCCACTGCTTGCCGAGCTTGCCAAATAGCAATCGCACCGCCCAAGACCAAAATCCCCAGCGACAACAATAAAATCCGACCAATGATTTGATAACGTAGGCTCATAAACCGCAACTGGCATAAAAATCCCTATTATCAGCCCCAATACCGCCAGCGGCTACAGGAAAAAATCATTTTCTAGCCTATTAAATGCCGAACTGGATAAGGCGATTTTGGCCCGATACCGTATAATGTCCCACTGTTTTTGTTTACTACAAGCCGAGGAATCATGAGCATTACGCTGTCCAACCGCGTCAAAGCCGTTAAACCATCACCGACTTTAGCCGTCACCGCCCGTGCCGCCGCCTTGCGTGCCGCTGGCAAACAAATTATCGGCCTAGGCGTTGGTGAACCTGATTTTGACACCCCCGATTCGATTAAAGCCGCCGCCATTCAAGCGATTAACAACGGTTTTACCAAATATACCGCCGTGGACGGCACCGCCAGCTTGAAAAAAGCCGTGATTGAGAAATTCAAACGCGATAACGGTTTTGACTACGCACCGAATCAAATTCTGGTGTCTAGCGGCGGCAAACAAAGCTTTTTTAACTTGGCACAAGCCTTGTTAAATCCCGGTGATGAAGTGATTATCCCTGCGCCTTACTGGGTTTCGTATCCTGATATGGTGTTGTTGGCAGATGGCGTGCCGGTGATTCTGGAAACTGGCCAAGCCGAGAATTTCAAAATTTCACCTGAACAATTACGCGCGGCAATTACTGATAAAACCCGTTTATTAGTCATCAACAGCCCATCGAACCCCACCGGCGTTGCTTATTCATTAGACGAATTAAAAGCCTTGGGCGATGTATTACGCGATTTTCCTGATGTATTAATCGCCAGCGACGATATGTATGAACACATCCTTTGGAATAAAGGCCAGTTCGTTAACATCCTCAACGCCAATCCTGATTTTTACTCGCGCACCATCGTTTTAAATGGTGTTTCCAAAGCTTACTCAATGACTGGCTGGCGAATTGGCTATTGTGCAGGCCCAGCACCATTGATTGAAGCGATGTGCATCGTGCAATCACAAAGCACGTCCAACCCCACTTCGATTTCACAAGTCGCGGCTGAACAAGCGTTAAACGGCGATCAAAGCTTCATCGACATGATGATGGTCGAGTTTAAAAAACGTCATGATTATGTAGTCGCTGAGTTAAACAGCATCGACGGCATCGAATGCTTACCGACTGACGGCACTTTTTACGTGTTCCCGAATGTTGAGAAATTGATTGCCCGTTTAGACGGGGTTAACGATGATTTGGATTTTTCTGAGTTTTTAATTGAAAAAGCCGGCGTGGCTTTAGTGCCTGGCTCGGCTTTCGGCGCACCCGGCTATATCCGCATTTCCATCGCCACCAGCATGGAAAACCTGCAAAACGCTTTGCTAAAAATCAAGCAAGCGGTTTAACAACACCCAATCACTTGTCGGGTTTGCGCATTAGCTAACCCGACACATTTCGAGATAAAAACATGAAATTTACTCCTTGCCAAGACCTTTGTACTGCTGACAGCGAAACCTGCCAAGGCTGTGGCCGCAGCCTAGCGGAAATTGCCGAAACCAAAAAAATCGTCAAATCCGCCGTTGAATTAATTAAAAAACAACAATACGAAAACCCAGAAGACTTTCTCGCCGCGATTAACAAAAGCATTCTAAAAAAACTGACTTTCTGATCTACCCAGCCTTAATCACATGAACATCACGCCACTAGACCAACTCCCTCGTCACAAAATCCCCGCTTTCCCTGGCTGGTGGGCTGCACTAGGCCCCGGCGTGGTGTGGATGGCATTGGCGCAAGGCAGTGGCGAACTGATTTGGTGGCCGTATATGGTGGCCAAATACGGCCTGACTTTTTTGTGGCTGTTAGTCCCAGCTTGTTTATTGCAATACCCGCTCAATCTGGAAATCGGTCGCTACACCTTATTAACCGGCGAAAGCATTTTCCACGGTTTTATCCGCTTACATCGCGGTTTCGGGGTGTTTTTATGGCTATTAATGTCGGTATCATTTTTATGGTTCGGTGCCTTTGCATCAGCCGGCGGCACAGCGATGGCGGAATTAACCCATTGGCCAGAAGGCTGGAGCCAACGCGGTCAAAGTCTGTTCTGGGGCTATGCCTCGATTGCGGTCTTTGTCACCGCGATTTTAGCCAGCGGTGTGGTTTACACGCTGATTGAACGCTTTATGAAATTGGTCGCTGTGGTGACGGTAGTTGGCTTGTTGTCGGCCTGTTTACAACCGGATGTACAAGCGGCATTACCGGAATTTGCACGTGGCTTATTAGGTCCCACCGCTGAAATGCCTCGCGCTTGGGATAAGGCCGATGCCAGTAAATTACTGACCGCAATTACCTTTGCCGGTTTAGGCGGCTTCTGGATTTTGTTCTATTCCTACTGGCTACGCGACAAAGGCGCTGGCATGGCGGCTTTAGCCGGACGCATCACCGGCTTAGGCGGTAGTGAAGAAGCGGTACACAGCGATGGCTTTTTACCCACCGATAACCAGCAAAACGCCCAACAATGGCGGACTTGGCGGCGGTTTTTAAGCACCGACATCTTAGTTGGGATTATCGGTAATTTATTCACCACTTTGATGACTTGCTTGCTGGCCTATGCCCTGTTGTTTCCCAAAGGCTTATTGCCACAAGAATACGAATTAGCGGTCGTGCAAAGTCAGTTTTTCGCTGTCAGCTGGGGCGAAATTGGTCGCTTATTATTTTTAGTGGTCGCGGCATCGTTCTTAACCGACACTTGGTTAGCCACCGCCGACGCCGTCAGCCGCATCCAAACTGACATCGTCATGACCTTATTCCCCAAAACCCGCCAGTTATCAGCACGGCGCTGGTATTACATTTTCCTCGGCGTGTTAACCGTCATTACCTCATTCACCATGCAACTCGACGCACCGGGGCCATTAATCTTAATCAGCGCATTGATTGGCTTTATCGGCACCATCACCTTTCCAGTGGCCTTATATTTAATCAACCACCGCATGTTGCCGCCGCATTTACCGGAATGGGCAAAGCCGAAAAGCAAGCCTTGGTTGTTAGGTGTCAGTTTTGTGGTTTATTTGGTGCTAGCTGGATTGTATTTAAAAACCAGCTTAAACCTCTAAGCACGATATGGCTAAAGACCAGTATCCAGTCATTATCATTGCTGATGATGCCTTAGATCTGCCAGAACAATTAGGCACAAAAGAAAAATATTGGTTAAATGATAGACAAGGCTTATTCAAAATTGGCCGACCTAATACAGGAGAAAATTGGGCAGAAAAAGTCGCTGCCGAATTATGCAGCCTATTGCATTTGCCTCATGCAAATTATGAGTTAGCCACGTTTAAACAACAAAAAGGCGTCCTTAGCCAAACCATTGTGCCGATAAACGGGCAATTGGAAATGGGGAATCAATTACTTGCCGAAATCCACTCAAATTATCCTAGTCATGAGCGATATAAGGTAACTGATCACACTTTCGGGCGTATCCATCATTATCTACAGAGCAAAGAAATTTCATTACCTTTGGATTGGGAACCACCAAGCACTGAAATTAAAACCGCTTTTGATGTTTTTGTCGGTTATTTGTTGCTCGACACTTGGATTGCCAACCAAGATCGACATCACGAAAACTGGGGTGTCATTCGCCACAAAGGTGAAATTTATTTAGCTCCGACCTATGACCACGCTGCATCTATGGGGCAAAATGAAACCGATAAAACACGTAAAGATCGCCTAAACTCGCAAGATAATCGACGTCATATCCGTGCTTATATTGAAAAAGCCCGTTCCGCCATTTATCTCAATAAGTCAGATCAAAAACCACTATCAACGCTGGAAGTTTTTAAAATGGCAGCAGAACGCAATCCCGAATCTGCTAGACTGTGGAAAAGATTACTAGCCGATATATCGCATCAACAATGTTTAGATATTTTTGAAAAAATTCCACAATGTGAAATTAGCAATACTGCAATAGAATTTGCATTAGAGCTGTTAAAACTTAATCAATCACGAATATTAAATACATAAAACCATGAAAGCGTTGTACATCGCCTGGCAAGACCCAGAAACCAAACTATGGCATACCGTCGGGGAATTGCGTAAACAAAACCAGTTTTATTGCTTTTCTTATACTAAAGGGGCTTTGGTTTCTCCACGTTTTACTTTTTTGGGAAGAATGCGTGATTTATCTCAGCACTACATTTCTGACACCTTATTTCCTTTATTTACCAACAGAGTTTTAAGTAACTCGCGTCCAGAATACCCGAACTATATTCGCTGGCTAGCGCTTGACCGACAAACTCAACCCGATGCGATGCAATTATTGGCACGCTCAGGTGGATTCAGAGCTACTGATGATCTATGCGTTTATCCTAGCCCTGAAATCAATGAAAACGGTGAAATAGAACTATTTTTCTTCAGCCATGGTATTCGTTATCTTGCTCCAGAAAACCTGTTGCAACTTAATCAACTAGAGTCCGGCTCAGCTTTGAGTTTTGATACTGAAAAAGACAACGCTAAAGATTCTTTTGCTTTAAGTATAAAAACCAATCAATTAACTAAAGTGGGTTATTGCCCAGGTTATTTAAGCCAAGATTTCCATAAGCTACTGAATAAAACCGAAATTAAAATATCAGTTGAACGATTAAATACCGATGCACCAATTCAATTTAGATTGCTTTGTCGCGCTGTATTTAAACTACCCAACGGTTTTCAGTTATTTAATGATGCCGAATATTTGCCGTTAACTAAAAACGCCAATGCAATCGCGGCCTAATCAAATTGAAATATAACTTTCCAACCCCTTTATGATTTCACCTTCCGAATTCGTCAATTGGTTCCGCGCTTCGTCGCCGTATATTCACGCCCACCGTAATCGCACTTTTGTGATTTTTTTCAGCGGCGCGGCGGTGACCGATCAGGATTTTGACAATCTGATCCACGACTTTGCCTTATTAAAAAGCCTCGGCGTGCGCTTGGTGTTGGTACACGGGATTCGTAACCAGATTGACGAACGCTTACTGGAACAAGGCGATACCCCCAAATTTCATCATCACCTGCGAATTACCGACGCCACCACCTTGCAATATGTCAAACAAGCCGCTGGTTTGGTGCGGGTGGAAATTGAAGCATTGCTGTCGATGGGCGTCTCCGGCTCGCCGATGGCGGGGGCACAAATTCGGGTAGCTTCCGGTAATTTTGTCACCGCCAAACCGTTAGGGGTTTTGGACGGCATTGATTATTGCTTTACCGGCAAAGTGCGGCGGATTGACAGCCAAGCGATTCATCAACAATTGGATCAAAACAATGTGGTGTTAATTTCGCCGATTGGCTATTCACCAAGCGGGGAAGTATTCAATTTATCGGCGGAAGAAATCGCGACCGAAGTGGCGATTGCCTTGCAAGCCGAAAAACTGATTTTACTGACCGAACACAACTGTTTATCGCCCGACGACCAACAACCGATCCAGCAACTCACCACCGAACAAGCCGCCAGGTTGTTACAACAACAGCACCAATTACCCGATGCAATCGCCCGCTCCTTACAAGCCGCGATGCAAAGCTGTCGCCAAGGCGTGCACCGCGCACATTTGATTAATCGGCTCGTCGATGGCGCTTTATTGCTGGAATTATTCACCCGTGACGGCGTCGGCACCCTAATCAGCTCCACCGCCTTTGAAACCATCCGCCCCGCTAATTTAGACGATATCGGTGGGATTATGGAATTAATCAAACCGCTGGAAG
Organism: Methylomonas koyamae; assembly: GCA_945877625.1. Classification (GTDB taxonomy): domain Bacteria; phylum Pseudomonadota; class Gammaproteobacteria; order Methylococcales; family Methylomonadaceae; genus Methylomonas; species Methylomonas koyamae_C. Next base: position 7,159 of record CAMCSF010000086.1, read on the forward strand.
CGCAAGGGGTTTTGGTCAAACGCTCGCGGGAAAAGTTGGAAATGGAAATTAATGATTACATCGTCATCGAACGTGATGGTTTAATCATCGGCTGCACCGCCCTACACATCATCGCCAACGCCAACAGCGCCGAAATCGCCTGCCTAGCTGTGCATCTCGACTATCAAAAAGGTGCACGCGGTAACAGCCTGCTGGCTTATCTGACCAATCAAGCCAAACACCAAGGGATTCAGCGTTTATTTGTCCGCTCGACGCAAACCATGCACTGGTTTATTGATCGTGGGTTTGTGGCCTGTGAAGTTGAGGATTTACCGGAGCCGTTGAAAAGTGCTTATAACTATGAGCGAAAGGCGAAGGTGTTGTTTAAGGATGTGTAAATTCAGCACAAAATGCGATGTAATCATCAGTCGCGGCCTGAAAAGCTGCTTTTAATTCATCGACCGTTTGAGCTTCGTAAGTAATTAAATCGGCTATATGCAAAATCTTTCCATGCAGACAATTATCCTCAAGACTGATTTCTATTGAACCGGTATAAGTTTTGTATTTAAAGCAGTTCATCTTTTAGCCTCTCTAAAATCGCTTTTCTGACGTAATTTTTGATTTCGTTTTGTGGATGCGGTTTGTGCAACATAATCACCAACTGCGCTTTTACAAATTTCACCCGAGAACCATCGCCTTCGACTTTCTCAAACTCAAGCTGATTCATTAGGCTTTCCAATTCCGGCCAAGTAAAAGCCGAATTGGATTTAAGTTTTTAGATTAGCTTTTGTTTTTTACTCATGGTTAGTCTTGCGCTGTTGATTGAGCTGATGTGCTTCGCTAACGCTCAACACAGCTATCTACAGGCTTTTCAAGGGATGTAATCCTTCAATAACATTATCCGGCCACTAGCCTTAGCTTTCTGATAATAAACAGAGTCAGCGGTGATGAATGTCGCACGGGGAGTATTCAAGGCAACTGCGTGATAAAGCGTGTCGAATAGGTGATGCCGATAACGCTTAGCGAGATCGATTGATGTCATATAAATTTCAGGCTCATTGATGACGCGACTTTCAATATTTAACAAATCAAACAGATCATCTTCCGCTTCGTCGGGCTTTTCTCGAGCAAGAACCGCAGCGACTTCAGCAATGAAATGAGGCGGCTGCATGAGCTGTATACGCCCTTGATCGACACCATAAAGAATCGATAATGCCAAATCACAATCTGCTTCGTTGTCACGGTCTTGGAAAAACCATTTAAGCGCAACACTGGCATCAACAACCAGTATCATGGACGCCCGTCTTCTCTAGCCGTACGAATCTGATCATCGCTAATCACCGGCGCATGTTTGCGTCTATCCATTATTCTCAAGATAGCATCATGACTGCGTTGTTTACGTTCTGCACGTTCGATAGCTTCTCGCATTAAATCAGCAATCACCGCGCTTTTATTTTGCCCTTGGTAGGCAATATTGAACGCTTCTTTTATCCCATCGGGAACACTGAAATTCATGGTAGCCATCGCTCAC
>CAMCSF010000087.1 GCA_945877625.1 Methylomonas koyamae
GATTTTAAAACCGCTGGTCGTACTAAAAACCCAGACAATATGATGAATATGATCGCTAAGAAAATGAGCGATAAAGACATCAAAGCGGTTTCTTTATACATTTCAACTTTGAAATAAGTTTGAAACTGTCTGAAAGTTCGTGCCTCACAGCGCGAACTTTCAACACCAACTTCATCCACGCTGTTTAATCTCCATTCGAGATACCTTTCCCCTCGCTGTTCATGCCGTCATCTACTGTTCGTATCTTGCTCCGCTTTTTAGGTTCGATGAACCTCGCTATTACCTTATTAGTCGCGATTGCGATTGCGGCGGTGATTGGGACGGTAGTGCAACAAAATCAGCCTTATCCCGATTATGTGTTTAAGTTTGGGCCGTTTTGGTTTGAAGTGTTTAAACAGCTGGATTTGTTCAACGTCTATTCCTCGGCGTGGTTTTTAACTATTCTTGGTTTTTTGGTGTTATCGACCTCGGTTTGTGTTTATCGCAATCTGCCGGCGATTGTGAAAGACATCAACGATTATCGCGAAAACAGCCAACGCTCGGCTTTATTGCAACAGCCTTATCAGCAAGCATTTGATAAATCGGCAAGCGTTGCCGATAGTTTGGCTTTGATTTCTGCCTTGTTAAAACAGCATCATTATCGGTTTCGCTTAAAACCAGAAGGCAATAGCTATCTGGTTGCCGCCAAAAAAGGTGCCGCCAGTCGATTGGGCTATATCTTTAGCCATGTGGCGATTATTGTGATTTGCATTGGCGGTTTGTTGGATGGCAATTTGCCGTTAAAAATCGCTGAATGGCGCGGCAAGATTGCTGTTGAAACGCGGCGAATTCCTGCCAGCGAGATTCCGGCCATCAGCACCTTGGGCGACGATAATCTGTCATTTCGCGCCAATGTCGATATTGCCGAACGCAGCCAAGCCGATTTAGCGTTTATTGATTACAAAGACGGCTATTTGCTACAAAAACTACCTTTTACGATTCAGGTCGATGATTTCCGTATCGAACATTACCCCAGCGGTCAGCCCAAATCGTTTGAAAGCGATTTAACCATTCTCGATCCAGCCGCCGCACAAGCGTTTAAACAAACCATTTCGATTAACCATCCGCTTAACTACAAGGGCTACAGCATTTACCAAAACAGTTTTGGCGATGGCGGCTCTAAATTAAGCCTGAAAGCGTGGCCTTTAACGACTGCGCAAGCGGCAAAATCTTTGCAAGCCAGCGTTAAAGCCCATACGCCGATTGACAATCAAACCTTGGAAATTTCTGATTTCAGACCGTTTAACGTCAATCCAGACCCCAGCGGCGCGAAAAAATTTATCAATCTCGGCCCCACTTTTCAGTACAAATTGCGTGATGCAACGGGGATTGCTAATGAATACATCACCTCTATGCAGCCGACTCAGCAAGACGGACGCTGGTTTTATTCCAGCGGGATGCGCAGCAAGGTGTCAGAGAGCTTTAAATATTGGATGATGCCGGCTGATGCCAATCAACGCCTAGATCGGTTTATGGCTTTTTACCAAGCTTTGCACAATCCGCAAAAATTACAGCAACTGGCGACTCAAGCCGCCAATGCTAGTAAAGCCGCGCAACAATCAGATTTAAAACAGCGCCAAGCGGTTGCAGCGTTTATGGTGCAATTAGGTCAGCAATTTGCCAGCGGTGGTTATGAGCAAATCGCCAGCATGATTGAAAAAACTGTTGAAGAACCTCGCCGTCAGCAAGTGTCGGAGATTTACGCGGCGGCCTTGCAGCAATTATTGAAGAATCTTTATCTCGATGTTTTACAGCAAGAAGGGGTTAAGACCGAGGCTGGATTATCAGACTTCGACAGCCAGTTTTACAGCGATGCCGTTGAAGCGGCCAATCTGGGTTATTTATACGGTTCGCCGTGGTTTTTTGAACTCGAACGCTTTCAGCATATCGAAGCCACCGGTTTACAAATCACCCGCTCACCAGGGCAATGGTTGGTATTCCCAGGTTGTTTATTATTGGTGTTAGGCGTGTTTTGTATGTTTTATTTACCGCAACGCCGCTTGTGGTTGTTAGTGGACACAAAAGAGCAAGGCGTGAGCATTTTGTTAGCTGGTAATGCGGTGCGAAATCGTTATGATTTTGACCGCGAATTTGCCGGTATCGCCCAACAATTAAATCCTACTGTTTAATAACGAGTTAGTAATGAATCATCATCCTTATCAGCAAGCCTCTTATTTACAAACTCGCAGCGGCTATGACTGGCTGTGGGCAGCATTGTTATTGGTCGGCGCGGGCTATGTGTTTAGCCAATATCAAGCCTTGATGGATGGCTACGAAATTGGCATTTTGTTGAGCAGCGTTTTGGTCTTGTTGGGCTTAGGCTGGCAATGGTCGGCGTTAAAGACTTTGAGCTTAACCGTGACCGCGTTTAGCTTGTTGGCGATTTCCCGTTATGGCGATGATTTAAGTCTGGGCGAAACTGCGTTTTTGTTGAAATACCTGTTCGCCAGCCAATCGGCGATTATGTGGATGAGCGCCTTGTATGTGATGGCGACTGTCGCTTATTTGGGCTTGTTGTTCTCGGGTCGGCCATTTGTTGGCAAAGTTGCTTCCAGCTTAACTTGGAGCGCTACCGCGATGGGCATGACGGGCTTGATGGTCAGGTGGCGCGAGTCTTATTTGATGGGCGCGGATATTGGCCATATTCCGGTTAGTAATCTTTACGAAGTGTTTATTTTGTTTTCGATTATCACCGCCCTGCTCTATTTGCATTACGAACAAAAATACCAGACCCGCAGTTTGGGTGGTTTTGTGTTGTTGGTGATTAGCGCGGCGGTTGGCTTTTTGTTGTGGTACACCTTTGACCGTCATGCTGAGGGGATTCAGCCTTTAGTGCCGGCTTTAAATAGCTATTGGATGAAAATCCACGTTCCGGCTAATTTTGTTGGGTATGGCGCCTTTTCTTTAGCAGCGATGATCGGCGTGGTGTTTATTCTGAAAAGTCGTGCTGCCGATCGCAATCCTCAAGGCTTTATCAATGCCCGTTTGCCGGATTTGGCTTTGTTAGACGATGTGATGTACAAAGCGATTGCTTTGGGTTTTGCCTTTTTCACCTTGGCGACCATACTCGGTGCCTTGTGGGCGGCGGAAGCTTGGGGCGGTTATTGGTCTTGGGACCCTAAAGAAACTTGGGCTTTGATTGTTTGGTTAAACTACGCCGCGTGGTTGCATATGCGTCTGACCAAAGGCTGGAACGGCAAGCCGATGGCTTGGTGGGCGTTGATTGGTTTTTTTGTCACCTTGTTTGCGTTCTTGGGCGTGAACATGTTTTTATCTGGATTACATTCTTACGGAGAACTTTGATGTTGAAAAAAATCGCATTGCTAGGATTGATTTGCTTTTCGGCTTTGGTTAAGGCGGATGGCGGTTATGAAGAGATTTCCCCTGCACAGCCAGTGCAAAATCCTGACAAAATCGAAGTGATTGAGTTTTTCTGGTACGGCTGTCCGCATTGCTACAGCTTGGAACCTGCGATGCAAGCTTGGTTAAAAACCAAACCGGCCAATGTCGAGTTTATCCGTCAACCTGCGGTATTTAGCGATGTCTGGGGCAAACACGCGAAAGCTTATTATGTTGCTGAAGCTTTGGATGTAGTTGAAAAAGTCCATGCCGATTTTTTTGATGCGATTCAAAACAAAAAACAAAAATTGGTAACAGAAGACGATTTAGCCAAGTTTTTTGCTGCGCATGGCGTTAAAGATGAAGATTTCCGCGCTGCCTATAGTTCTTTCTTAGTCGATTCGAAAATGCGCCAAGCAGAAGCGGTTGCCGGTCGTTATGGCATTACCGGTGTGCCGGCTTTGATCGTCAACGGCAAATATAAAGTCACCGCTTCTACGGCAAAATCACAAGAAAACATGATTAATGTGACTAATCAATTAATTCAGCAAGCCAGTCATAAATAATTCGCTTTTGCCTTATACTGTACGTTCTGTACAGTATAAGGAGCCGCAAATGTCTACCAATATCCGTTATGGATTAGAACAAGCTCGCACTCAATTCCCGTCCTTGGCTGCTCAAGCCAATGCCGGTGTTTCTAGCATCATTACCAAACACGGTAAGCCTTATGCCGCTATTGTCCCCGCAGAGGCATTGCAAAAATGGCAAACCGCCGCAGAAACCGCATCTGGAATCTTAGCTTTACGCGGTACTGGGTGTGGTTTGTGGGGTGATTCGGTTAGTCAAACCATTGCCGAATTGCGTGATGAATGGGGTGATGCCTAATGGCGGCTTCATCACCGCGTTTATGGGGTGGTGTTAATGCTGGCGCTACAGTGATGGTCGATACTGGGCCATTTATTTATCTTCTCGAGTCACATCCTCAATTTGCTAATCAATTCGTGGGCTTATTTGAAGCTGCAGCGGCGGGTGAAATTACGATTGCATTGTCTACCGTCACTTTAGTCGAGGTATTGACTGGCCCATTCAAAGCCGGCCAAACCGCTTTGGCTAAGCGCTATGAAAAAGCTTTGTCACATTACAATGTGGTGCCTGTCTCAACGCCGATTGCCTCACTAGCCGCACAATTGCGGGTTCAATATCGATTAAAACTGCCGGATGCAATTCAATTAGCCACCGCTTTGGATATTGGTGCCGCAGCGTTTGTCACCCATGATCGCGATTTTTCGGCGGTGACGGGCATTGATATTTTGACAGGGGATAATAAATAAGTAGCGAAACCCAATTTTTAGCAGGACTCGATCAAACTACTATTTGGCTGTTTAAGTCGCTCAGTCTGAAACTAAAATTGTGTCTTTTAACATAGTTTTTTAAAAAACTGTGTCAAATGCCCTGTTTTGCAATGAATATGTAGTAAATAGAGGGAAGATTTCATTCTTTTCTCGTCATAAATCGTCTCTACTGGTTTTAAAGTTGAGTTTTTGGCTGCTTATTAGGCTTAAATTTAAACTTAAAAGTGAAAAGCTCGATTTCAAGGAGATTGTCGAAAACACAGCTGTGTCATTTAACATAGTTTTTTAATGTTAAATTTGAGCGGTTAATCAATTGTTTTTTCAACCCCATGATTTATATCTAGTTTATTTATATTGTATTTTTGGCTCAATTCTTGCTGATTATTTCCGTCAATAAAAGTTTTGACAGTAAAAACTGTTTAATTCTCAAATAAATGGAAATACCAAGATGAAACTAGAAAAAAGATCTCGAGCCCGATTCAGCTTATCGAGTCCGTACCTTAAGGCTGTATGGGTTTCAGTGTTTCTGATGGCTTGCAATGTTGCTGATGCGAATGCCGCAGATACTAAGTCAGAGCCTAAAACTAAGAAAGTTGATGAAAAATTAGCCGCCAATAATGCTGATGTCACTGAACTAGAAACGGTTAATGTGGAAGGTAAGACTGCGTTAAATCCGCCTAACCAAAAAATACAACTGGATACTAAAACCGATACCGGTAGTCGTTTGGGTTTAACAGCTCGGGAAACGCCGGCGTCAGTTACTGTTATTGATCGGGATACCTTGGAAAATAGAGGCGCACAAACCACACAGGAAGCGCTTGAACGTGCGCCGGGGTTGATTGTGGCTGCGCCACCGGGTTCAGCTGGGTCAGTATCAATGCGTGGTTTTTCGGGTTCGCAGATTACTCAGCTTTTCAACGGTATTACGGTGCAATATGATCCGATTGCCGCCCGTCCGATTGATAGTTGGTTGACTGAAAAGGTTGAAGTTTTGGGCGGTCCTTCATCATTTTTATATGGACAAGGTGCAGTTGGTGGGTCTGTTAATTATGTTGGTAAGATTGCTAATAGAGCCCCAGATCATCACAGCGCTTTGTTTTCGTTGGGAGAATATTTAAATCGTCGTGCTTCTTATGGTTATGGCGGGCGTATTGGTAAGACTGACAATTGGCTTAGAGCTGATATTAGTTATCTGGGAAGCGATGGTTACGTTGATCGAACTAATGCTAACTCGGGGGTGATGGCTTTTTCGTTATTAAGTGACATTACTTCGAAACTTTCACATACCTTGGCGTTTGAGCATCAACTTGAAGACCGGAGTTCTTATTGGGGAACTCCAGTATTAAATCCAACCGTGAATGGTCAAATTACACCCTGGGGAGCTGCGGGTTTAGGTCCAATTGAGGGTCAAATTGATCCGGCAACCCGATTCAAGAATTACAACGCTGCCAACTCTATTTTTGATCAACAAGTATTTTGGTTGCGGGATATAGTTGATTACAAATTTTCTAATAAAACCGATTTAAAAAACACCTTCTATTACTACAAGGCCGATAGGCAATATGCCAATGTTGAGGGCGCGGATTGGAATCCCACTAATAGCTTAATCACCAGAGATAAATCTTTTGCTACTAAGCATGATCAAGCTGTGATTGGTAATCGATTAGAGCTAACCCATGAGGCGTCTTTATTTACATTGCCATCTAAAATTTCATCGGGAATTGATGTTGCTTATAACAAGCAAGTACGTTTCCCTAGCAAGGAAAGCTCAACAGGCGTGGTTAGTGTGGTTAACCCTTATAACTTCACGGTTGGTGGTTATTATGACAATCCACTAGCGACAGGACCTGTGCCAAGTTCTATGAATCAAATGCTAACAGTCGCTGGCTATATTGAAAATCGTTTGACCTTGGTGCCGGATTTAAATTTAGTCACTGGACTTCGTGTTGATGATATTAACTTGGAAGTGACTAATTTACGGACACCGACAGCGACTAATCCAGCGCTATTTAATCGTAACTGGCAAGCGGTTACTTGGCGAGCGGGTTTAATTTACGACATTACTTCGACATTCAATGTCTATGCTCAATACAGTACAGCGGCTGATCCACCATCAGGTATTTTGACCACCGCTGGATTTTCAGCATTACAAAACTTTGATTTAACCACTGGGCGACAAGCGGAAGTTGGTACAAAATTTGATTTTTGGGACGGAAAAGGTTCGGCAACATTGGCGGGTTATTACATCGAGCGTAAAAACTTATCAATGACCGATCCTATGGATAGAAACAAGACCTTGCCGATTGGTGCTCAATCATCGGGTGGTGTTGAGGCGAATCTGGGATTTAAGTTGACGCCTGAGTGGAGTATTCAAGGTAATGCGGCTTATGTCGATGCTAGTTATGACAAATTCCAGGAAGGGATGATTTCAAGAGCCGGCAATCGCCCAACTAATGTCGCCAAGTGGGTTGCTAACGGTTGGTTGACTTGGGATTTCGATAAAGATTGGCGTTGGAATTTTGGTTCTCGTTATGTTGGCGATCGATTCGTCGATACTGCTAATCTGGTTAAAGCACCCGCTTATGCGGTATTTGATACCCACTTGGCCTACAAAGTTAACGCAAACGCCACCGTCACAGCGCGAGTCAAAAACTTGACCGATGAGCAATATGTGGAATGGGGAAGTGGTGGAAATGCGCCTTTGTTTTTCATTGCCGCGCCACGGACGTTCATGATGGAACTTAAACTGGACTTTTAACCATGATAGGTACGATGAAACGGTATCTTTATCTTAGCCATCGTTGGTTGGGGATTGTTTTATGTAGCTTCATGGCGTTGTGGTTTTTATCCGGTGTGGTGATGATGTATGTCGGTTATCCGAAACAAACCAACGAGGAAAGATTAGGCGCCCTTTCATCGTTAACGGCTGACAATTGCTGCATCGATTTTAATGTGGCCTTGTCAGCCATTACCCAAAAAAAGCTACCAGATTCAGTTCGGATTACTACGATTGCTGATTCGCCGCGCTATATTTTTGGCTTTGATAAACAGCAGTTAGCCGTCAATGCGACAACAGGCCTAGCGATTACAGCAGTGTCGCCAGTAGAGGCGGTATTGGCGGCTGAAAGCTATGCGAAAACCAAAGGTCATTATCAAGAGACGGTTAACGAAGACGCTTGGACGCATTCCCGCGCTTTAGATCCGCATCGGCCATTACATATTGTGGCGATCGATGATCCTGAAGATACCTGGCTATATGTTTCGGGGGTAACTGGTGAAGTGGTGCGGGATGCAACCGGCACCGAGCGTGTTTGGAATTGGATTGGCGCTTGGTTACATTGGCTCTATCCTTTCAGAGGCAATATTTTTCAATCGCAAGCCGCCAATATTGTCATTTACAGTTCACTGGGTGGATCTATATTGGCGTTGACAGGGATTGTTGTCGGCTTATTACGTTGGCGATTTGTGGGGCAATATAAATCAGGTTCCAAATCGCCTTACAAACAGTCGCTGATCAAATGGCATCATTTAACAGGGTTAATTTTTGGTCTGACAACATTTACCTGGGTTTTAAGTGGTTTGTTTTCGGTTAATCCTTGGAAAATTTTTGATTCGCATTCGGTGATTGATACCCATGCGTATCGAGGCGGGGAATTTAATGCCACCACTTTCCAGTTGCCGATAAAAACCGCAATTAATAGCTTTAAAGCCGCTAATTTTGAACCTGTTGAAATTGAGCTGCATTTAATCAATGGCAAAGGTTATATGGTTGGATATGCTCAGTCAGAACAGACCAAAATACTTGCTGCCGATGGCAGTGGTGCTGTTTTTGATCAATTTGATTGGCAGCAGCTTGAATCGGCTGCACAAAAGTTATTGCCAAATCATGTTGTGATTCAGAAAACCATCATTGATGATTATGACTATTACTACTACGC
>CAMCSF010000088.1 GCA_945877625.1 Methylomonas koyamae
TGCCCCGCTATCTCGCCGAGTTTTGTTATCGCTTTAATCGCAGATTCGATCTGCAGACTATCATGCCGCAGTTCCTCATCGTTGCCGCCAATACCCCTCCAATGCCAGGCCGTTTACTCAAATTGGCTGAGGGTTATGGGTAATTAGGTAATGATAAGTCATGATGCAATGTCGATCAGATGATCATTTCAATCATTGAATTTTTCTTTTAATTCAGTCACTTCATTGATTAAGTGATTGAAGGTCAAAAAATCCTCCAATAAAGCTTCCACTCGATTAATTTGCGCATCGGTCAAGTGCGGTAAATCTTGCAATATCCGATGAGTTCGGGGTTCTGTGAGGGACGGTGTTGAAGTTTTTGATGTGTGCTGTGCTTGATTTTCTTGACCGGTCAAAAGCCAGTCTAAACTCACATTATGTGAAATCGCTAATAAGATAATTTTTTCATGAGGTATCGATGCGCGTGCTTTCAGATTGGCATAAGCACTGCTTGAGAGTCCCATTTTTCGGGCTAATTGTCCATCGTTAGACGCATTGATGGCTGTTTTGAGTCTAGCCATTACGCGGTCAAAGGTGTACTCGATATTCATTAATTGTGAAGATTATGATTGCTTTATGTGATTGATATTCACATAGTGTAATGTTTAATCGGCTTGTGTGCAGCGGTTTTCGTGTTGAATTGATAAAGCGACAATCTATTTCGTCATTAAATGTGATTTTTAAAGCCTATTTAGCTCGTTTTTATTACATATAAAATGATATTTTCTTTGTTTTTAACAAAATATGAGTTACACTAATCACTTAGTGTGATTAATGAGGTAATGTCGTGATAGAAAACAATCCAACGGTGGTTCGACAGCCCAAAATGCGAGGTCGCGCCGCAAAAAAATACCCTCGGCATGTTGAGTACATGGTTTTGCATAACCGTGCCCGTATTTTAAGTATGCGGGCTATCGGTATGACTTGGGCGGAAATTGCTGATTGCTTTAAGGCCAGTACCAGTGGGTTGTGTGCTGCGCTTAATCGACTTGAGCAATCACAGCCAGATAGTGAGTTACCCAATATTTTATTGTTAACCTTTAATCATCAACAGACGATGTTGATGATTAAGGAACTTTTTGATGAATTTCAGCTTGACCATCCTAATCAGCTGTCCTCGATTTATTATGGCTAAGCAGCGCAATCGAGGTTCAAACACTGTAAGTAGCAACTCAGGTCTGTCGTTATTACTGGCTAAATGGTCCGCCAAAACAGCGTTGTATCCATCGGGTTGAGGCAGAGCTTGAGCAGATTCTTGCTGCACGAGCGCAAAGACTGACTTGGGATGCGATTGCTGAGGCTTTAGGGATGAAGCGCTGTACTTTGATCAATGCTGTGAAGCGTTTACAGCAATCAACAGCCATGCCTAAGATAACGCCGCCACGAATGATTCAAGCTCAGCCTGTCATTGTTAAACCGATTGCTCAAACTGTTCAACCAACACCAACACCAACACCAACACCAACACCAACACCAATACCGCAACCCTTACCACCCAGCAGCACAGAACCGATGGTGATTGCTGTGGGGAGGGCGCAGGTTGAGGATTATCAATTGTAATTATTTGAGGCATTCCAATGAAACAAAGTCAACAACCGCAGTTACAGGATCAAGTCGATACAGCAATACATCATCGTCGCCGAACTTTGACATTGTCAGGCGGTAATAAAGGTGGTTGCGGTAAATCGCTGATTGCAACTACTTTGACCAGTTTGTTAATACAGCAAGGTGAGACCGACAGTCATCGAAGCGGATCAGGCTAACCCTGATTTGGCTCGACGTTTTCGTGGTCATGTCGATGTATTGCTAGCGGATATTCGTGATCGCGATGGCTGGATTGCAATTTTGGATGCTTTAGAAACCATTGATACTCGGCATATTGTTATGTCGCTACCAGCGGGGATGAACGAAATGGAGATGATCGGCTCATTATTGAATCGCACATTGAAGAGCCTTGAAATTGAATTGAACTATATTTTTGTTCTTTCAAGGCAGCACGATAGCCTTGAGTTGATTGGTAAGAGCATACAGAGCGGAGTAGGAGTGTTTGCTCAGCGGGGGGCTGGCGATTAAAAATGGCTTTTTTGGGACAAATAACCAATTTGATCGTTGGGCACAATCCGCTTATCGACAACAATGGCTGGCAAAACCTGATTACAGCGAAGCCTATTTGCCCGAACTCAACTTTCGGATTGTTGATTTATTGGAATCCTATCCACAACCTTTACATCTTTTGAGTGAAGGTTTAACCACAGCCTTGCGGTTTGATTTAATGGATTGGCTGAAAGCCGCCGAGCATTGTTTGGCGCCTTTATTGACCCTAGATGAGGTCGCTAATAGAGAGGTTGTGGCATGAATCGACACATAGGATTGAATCAATTTACCGAGCGTAATACGCAATCAGCCAAAGCTTCTTCTAGCGAGGCTTCGACTACCACGGCCAGCAGTGAGTCACGGCGTAATCAAATGATGGATAAACTGTCGAGTCAGCAACAGGTAGATATTATGAAATGGGCGGAGACTCATGGTATCCGTGAGAACGATTCGATGTGGCTGTTGGTTGAGCTTTTGGGTATAACTCAAACGATGACCAATACCCTGCCAAATCGAATCACTGCCGCGGGTTTACAAGTTGTTGAGTCGATTGCGCAGCAGCGACGAGCTGAAGGCGAGGCATTTTCTTTCCAAGCTCAAAAAGCGCTTAATCAGTCATTGGATAAAATGACTCAAAAAGTGGCTGAAGAGAGTAAAAAAATGACCACCGCTAGGCTTAGAAATAGGTTGTTGTTAAACGGTATTTTGGTGTCAGCCGGTATTTTATTTTTGGTGGGTATTTGTTTTGTGTGCGGTTATGTTGTGGGTAGTCAGGGTGCGAGCGTACCTTGGTGGATGCCGCCTGCGAAAAATGTGGCGTTTGAAGGCATACAATTGATTTTGCTGATGCCAATGGGCTATGTACTGATGTTGTTGATATTGACGGCGATGCTGATGGGGGTGACGATTTACGTCAAGGATTGGCTGGCTTGGCGTGCAGAGCAAAAATCCCATGAAATCCGCTGGGATTAGTCGCTGTTATTGAAAGCTAAAGTCCAGTCGATTCTTACGGGCTGGACTTTAGCTACCTAGCGATTAGTCATTATCTGTTTGCCCAATAGTCGTCTTCATTGGGGCTAACAGTTCCCCACTGTTCGGATCAATTAGGCGACTGTAATGATTAACCAGCGCCACCATGCCGTGAGTTTTTAGGTCGCCACCACTGAATGTTAATTTTAATTGGTCACAGGTTTGTAACAAGGACAACTGCACTGGCGGCATGTCATTTTTTTCCACATCCCAGTTGATCAATTTCTCTAAGGCGCCGACTAGTCGAGACCAGCCACCACCAAGGCCATACAGCAACTCTTGATTTTGATGATGGGTTGCAAGTTGGTTACCTGATGGCAGATGTTTAGGGCAATAACACGCCAACCAGCCATTGAGTCTGTTGATTTTGCCAGGTGCACCACAAATTTCGCAAAGTTGTTCTGAAATCGATTCAGCTATATCGACGACGCCCTCGCAGAACGCATCCCCGCCATTAAAATAAAATCGTAACGATCCGAATTTTTCTTTGACTTGAATCACGTTAGCCGATGCAATGGATTGATCTCGGCACTGGTTAGTCAGCAGTGTTGAAATACTATCTAGTAACGGAAACCAGCCGTTACCGCATTCAAATCCCCAGCACATCAAAGTCTGGGTTGGTGAGCCAAATCGGTCTCTATATAGCTCAGGGTAGGTTTCGTATAAATGCTGATCCAAGGGTTTATCCATTGTGCTGCTCCTTCATCAAAAAAGAATAGGGGTTAGGTTATACAAAACCGATCTTGGCTTTAGGTTGGCCATGACGTGATCGACTGCATTGATTGATGTCTTCTATCGTTAAATAATGACGCTGATTAAATGCCGCACAGCCTATGGCGCTTTCCAGTATTTTTCGGACTTGGCGCGGTGTAAAGCGTGAAATCGTCGCCAAAACCTCTTCTGTTAAAATCGGTTCAAATAGCCCGCTATGTTGATAGCGTTCAAGCGCTCTTTGATATTGGTTTTTAGCAATCGCGTACATTTGTTCTTTTGTCGGTGGATCAATCTCAAACACGCTAAATCGATCCAGAATGGGTTTTTCGATCCGCTCTAGGTTATTACCGGTAGCGGCCCAAATCACATGTGAAGCGTCTAAGGTCAAGGTTGGTACCGATAAATCCTTAAAGGCTTTTGCCTGTCTGGGTTCCAGTAATTGATGAAGGGCTGACAACGAATTGTAGGATTCGTCTCGACGCGCTTTGTCGATTTCGTCTAACAACAAAATCGGATTAGCGACTTCGCCAAGTGCCAAGGTGTTAAATAACGCGCCGGTTTGCGTGTTAGCCCAAAAAGCCTCTGAACCAGCCAAGGCACTACCGCTTTGCGACGTTGACATATCAATCACTTCAAGTTTGCCTTGCATGTCTTCAGTCAGTGTCAGTAAAAACTCAGTTTTGCCAATTCCAGGCGGCCCCATCAGTAAAAACGGTGGTAAAGCTAATACTTGATCGATGTTGGCCGATAATGCCATTTGGTGGCTGATAAAGGTAATCACTGCTGAAAAATTAGGGAATGACTCTAAAAGCCCTGCGCAGTATTGTCGCCAATCGTTGGGTTGCTGGACTAATCGTTTGTCATTGCCAGTCTGTTTCAGTTTGGTAATTAAGCCGCGCATTTGTTTTTCCCTGTCTCTTGTGAGACTGGTCAGCTCAGTTTCAAGGGTATTTAATTCATTAAGCGAATAAACACTTAAAGTCAGTGGCTTAGCGGTGGTAGCAATGACTTCGCTATCGTCTTCAATGGCAATCTCTAGTTCAGCCTCTGTTTCAGTCTCTGATTCAAGTGGGTTTTGTTCACCGTCTTCACTTTCTTCTGAATCATCCATATCAAAGGTGTCGAACGCATCAAATCCATTAGCTGGGTCGCACTCTGGATCAGGTAGCATTTCCCAATCCAATGCAGCACAAGGTTTACAGATCAATACCCTAGTCGCTTGGCTGGCTAGATGATAGGTGCCATCGTTATCGACATATTCCAATGTATCACCACAGCGAGGGCAGGTGCGTGTCGCTCGATGCACGGCTTGGGCAACAAAATAATCTAAAGCATTGTTTTGTGCTTCAAAGGCGTTGGTCGCTTCAATAAAAACCAGCAATTTACGTTGAAATAGTTCGTCATTATGAGCTTCATCCAGCAGGTATAAAAAATCCAAGTGCGGTGGATTACCGAAAATAATTTCAATTTTGGCGAATAACTCACTCAAAAGGCTGGTAAAGCCTTCTGATGTATCAATTGTCCAAGCTTGAAGCCAAGGATAATGAGCTCGCAACTGGATCAATGAGTGCGGTGTGAAGGTGTCTTGGTCTAAGGAAATAGGTTCAACATGCATGATATATTATCCCAAAAGGTCTATGTGCTAGACATGTTAGCGATTTTTGCATGATTTGAAAAGCGTTATTAATGAAAAAAAATATGGATAAGGTGTTGTCGCTGGACGCTGTATTGACCGATGGGGTGAATCTTAGGTTTTTAACATCAGCGCGCTAAATCCAGTAAAAGCTCGCTAATAGAAAAGGGCAGTTGTGTGGTGAGTGGTGGGATGGTTTTTTTAATCTGTAATACGTTATCAGCTACTTGAATAATGCCCCATAGAGCTGGGTAAGTGGATGGTAAGGGCAACAGTGAGGCATCCGAACTGTCAAACGGCTGCTTTGCTTTGATTATTAACCAAAGCCGCTCTTGATTAAAGGTGTTTAAGAGTTGTTCAAGGCTTTTATCATCGTCACCAAATGCGACTAAAGTGGCATCAATGACCGTCTTTTGAGTTGATGCAATCAGAATCCCTTCGTAACCATAATTTTTTTTACGTTCACCGAAGCTGCTAATCATACGCAGTGATAGTGCGTGGTCACTGTAACCTAGGCTAATAGGACTCAGTGCTGCTAACTGTTTGAGTGTGTTTTGTCTAAAAGCCAGTTTTAGTTTGCTTTCATTTTTCTCATCCAACAAGGGGCGTGTAGCACCTCGGCCTCGGGCAGTTTGTCCTTTAGGTAAGGCATCGCGGTATACCTGCCAAGTTTTTAGCAATTGAGGACGTTTAATTTTTTTATGATAGAGATTGGTGGCTAAGGTCTTGAAATCAAAATCGGTAGCAACGCGATTAATTTTTTCTAAAAGCTCAATCGAGTCAGCATTAATGCCATCGGGTATATCAGTAGGTGAGGTGATTGTTTGCCACTCTGCCGTTTGTAATTCAACAGCAAAACGCCCCACGCGCAGATAACGCCATAACAGTGAGCGTTTAATGCCTTCTTTTTCAGCACGCTGGGTAAGCCAATTACTGAAGCTGGTTGCATTTTGTGTGGTCCACAGTTGCTTGTCTTGTGTGTCAATGAGAAGCGTTGACTCGGTGCGCCAGTCGAAGTTGCGGAGTTTGGACATTAAGCGAGTTGGAGTTAATGAAAACCAGACTATACAGCAACTTTTTGATTAAACAGAGAATGGATTTCAGATACACGCTGTATACCTGATGTGCTAAGATCAATATTTTAGTCGTCTTGTAAGAGGTTCTTCTATGTTGAACAATCCAACAACAATGGATACGCAAACCCATGCAGTCAATTTACGTGTACGCAGTGATATTCGTTCATTGATCGATAGAGCTGCACAATCACAGGGTAAGACGCGCTCTGATTTTATGGTTGATGCTGCACGACGCGCGGCAGAAGATGCTTTGCTTGATCAAACTTTGTTGCGAGTTGATCAAAAAACCTACGATTATTTTCTGGAAGTGCTCGATCAACCGCCAAGTGGGGAAGGTTTTGAACGGTTAATGTCAGCGACTAAGCCTTGGCAGCAATAATGCTCTCAGCACCGGTTTTGCTTTCCGCACATCATCAACTGGATGGATTTAGTTGTGGGGTTGGTAGTTTGGATGATTGGTTAAAGCGACGCGCTCGGCCTAACCAAATCAGTGGTGCTTCACGCACCTATGTCGTTGCCGAGGGTGATAGGGTAGTTGGTTATTATTGTCTAGCTTCCGGTGCGCTGGCATTAAATAATGCGCCGTCGGCTATTCGTCGTAATATGCCAGATCCTTTACCAACTGCCGTGCTTGGTAGGCTTGCGGTAGATCAAGCTTGGCAAGATCGTGGAATGGGCGTTGCTCTATTACAAGACGCGGTATTAAGAACTATGTGCGCAAGCGATATTCTTGGTATCCGTGGTCTAGTGGTGCATGCATTATCGATTGAGGCAAAGACATTTTATGAGCACCATGGCTTTTTGGCATCCCCAACGCAACCTATGACATTGATTTTGTCACTGAAAAGGTAATTTACCAATTTTAAGCCGCCAGCGGCTAATTGTTGCCTAGCTGTATTGCACATTGGTAAATGCTGAGATGTATCTGTGAGTGCCAGCTTCCGGCGGTAAAAATTTTAACCGTCATAGTGATTGTCTAAGGCTGCGCCCCTTACGCTAGTTGCTAACGTCCGGTCTGCTGCTTTAAAACCCAGCTAACAGGGGAGGCTACTCGTCCTCGATCGCTATTCGGATAGCTTCCGTAGACTCGCAACGTTTGATTTATACTGAAATTACCTTCTTGTCTTTATTTTTTTGCTTGCGTCTTCAAAATTAATGACTTTGTCATTATTCCCTAGATTGTCGCGGCGATTAATTATCGCCTTTTCTTTTACGCATACTACTTTGCGTCAACAAACTAATCGCCGTTTTTTTTTTGACTGTGTTGGCGCTCATCAATCTGTAGGCACCGCGTAGCGATTGAAGGCCGCTTTGTTAGGAAATAATTCAAAAGATACCCGAAATTAACCATAACAAAATCGTCAAACCCTACTTTCGTCGGGTTGTGGTTGACTACATTAATTGTAAAAATCAGCAAAGCTTTGAGGTTAGATGTTAAACCTGTGTGTTTAACAATTATCTGGCCTTAATTATCAAATTTTTACAATTGTTCGGCAAGTTGGTTTGCCGATTGGATCGTGGTCATTATGAACGCTGGAATTTACCGATTAGTTTTTTCAAAAAGACTCAATGCGCTAGTGGTTGCTAGTGAATTATCTACTGCACGTAGCAAAGCGCCGGGTACAACACGAGCTAATCGGCGATTAACTGGCAAAGGCTTTCAGCTTATTCGGATTCTGGCGACTTTGAGTGGCGGGGCCTTGCTGGTGTCGACCGCGTGGGCTGATCCAGCCTTGAACGCATTACCGACCGGCGGCCAAGTTGCGCAGGGGGCGGTGAGTATCAGTCAGGCCGATGCGACGATGAATATCAATCAAGCCAGTCAAAACGCGGTGATTAATTGGCAGAGTTTTGATGTGGGTGCTAATGCTAAAGTGCATATTCTCCAGCCCAATCAAGCGGCGGCTTTGTTAAATCGGGTTGTGACTAATAAACCCAGTGAGATTTTCGGTCAAATTGATGCCAACGGCCAAGTGGTATTGGTCAATGCCAACGGCATCGTCTTTGGTAAAGACGGTAGTGCTTCCGCCTCCAGTTTTACCGCCTCCACGCTAGACATTAACGATCAAGATTTTATCAA
>CAMCSF010000089.1 GCA_945877625.1 Methylomonas koyamae
GGTACTAATCTGTTCGAGATTGTTGATGCGACACAGATACAAGTATTGATTGATGGCGATCATCAAACCTTGCCTTTAACTGTTTAAATAATGAAGGGCAGGGACGCCTGATTATTATTTTGAATCTGTTTAACTAAACCAAAAACCAACCCGCCGGTATTGGCAGGTTGGTTTTTTTATGGGTTTTATATGGACAAAAAACACTTTTCTTTTTTTGATAACAGCGAATTAGGTAAAGCATTAAGCGCGTCGAAACAGGCGTTTATGTATGTCGGATTTTTTAGTTTATTCGTCAATTTATTATTGCTAGTGCCTTCGTTTTACATGATGGCGGTCTACGATAAAGTCATGGTCAGTGGTAGTGAGTCGACTTTATTAATGCTGTCCTTAATTACTTTGTTTTTGTTTTTAGTGATGGGCGGCTTGGAATGGATACGTTCGCAAATATTAATCGCCACCAGCGCCAAATTGGATGGCTTATTAGGTGGGCGGGTGTTTGATTCGGTATTTGCTCAATCTTTAGCCAATCGCGGTGCGGCTGGCGCTCAAGCCATGCAAGACCTGTTGCAGTTGCGGCAGTTTTTAACTGGCCCAGGGGTGTTTGCGTTTTTTGATGCGCCGTGGATGCCGATTTACATCATTTTAATGTTCTTGTTCCATTGGAGCTTTGGGGTGGTGGCGATTTTGGCGGGGATTACTTTGGCGAGTTTGGCGATTTGGAATGAATTATCAACCCGCGACGATATGGCTGATGCCAGTAAAAAAGCCATTGAAGTCAGTCAATTTACCCAACGCAATTTGCGTAATGCCGAGGTGATTGAAGTGATGGGGATGATGCCGCGTTTGCGTGAGCGTTGGCGGCAAAAGCAGGAAACGGTTTTGGGTTTACAAGGCCACGCCAGCGCCAAAGCCGGTTTGATTAGTTCCTTGGTGAAAGTGGTGCGCTTGACGATTCAATCCTTGGTATTGGGCTTGGGGGCGTTTTTAGCGATACATAAAGAAATTTCACCGGGATTAGTGATTGCCGGTTCGATTTTAATGGGCCGCGCGTTGGGGCCGCTGGATTTGATGATTAGCACTTGGCGCGGTTTTTTAGCCACCCGCGAAGCCTATAAACGCTTGGCTGGTTTATTGGATGATTTTCCACAACGCGATGAAGCGATGCCGTTGCCGTTGGTTAAGGGCGAGATTAGAGTTGATCAGTTAATTGTGGTCCCGCCCGGTGCTGCGTTGCCGGTGCTTAAAAACCTGAGCTTTCATTTAGAAGCAGGGCAGTTAATGGCGATTATTGGCCCTAGTGCCGCTGGAAAATCGACTTTGGTACGGGCTTTGTTAGGGATTTATCGGCCGACTAAAGGCGCGGTGCGTTTGGATGGTTGTGAGATTCAAAATTGGAATCGGCAACAGCTCGGTGATTGCATCGGTTATTTGCCACAGGATGTGGAATTGTTAGATGGCAGTATTAATGAAAATATTGCCCGTTTTAATCAACTCGACCCCGCCAAAGTGGTGGCTGCCGCACAGATGGCCGGCGTCCACGAGATTATCCTAAGCCTGCCTCAAGGCTATGACACCCATGTATTAGGCAATGGCCATAGTTTGTCAGCCGGTCAACAACAACGCTTAGGGTTGGCTAGAGCGCTTTACGGCAACCCGCAGCTGATTGTTTTAGATGAACCCAATTCCAATCTCGATCAAGCCGGTGATCAAGCCTTGTATGAAAGCCTAGTGTTGTTAAAACAGCATGGTAAGACGGTGATTGTGGTGACTCATCGCAATAATTTGTTGAGTTTGGCGGATAAGATTTTGTTGTTGGTGGATGGGCAGATTGGTGGGTTTGGCGCGCGTGATGAGATTTTGGCTGGAATAGCGAAATCGCAGCAATTGCCGAAGGCGTAGGCCCGAATCAGTGCAGTGTTTCGGGCAGAGGAGGGCTTCAAAACCGCGAAAGCCTCTTGCCAGACGGGGTTTTCAACCCCGTTTGAACCGTTTACTGCTACTTTGAAGTGGTTTGAAACATTAAGGACGAGGTTACAAACCTCGTCCTGCTTAATGTGACGCTGGTGTGTGGGAACGATTGTTTTATACACCCAAAATTAATGGGAACAAAAGGAATACCCATGTTTAACTGGCTGAAAATAATGCAAAACCATTTGGCGAAAGGTGATGATGTGCCTTTTCGCCGCTTAGGTTTGTGGGTGATTTTTTGGGTGTTTGGGGTGTTTGGTGCTTGGGCGGCTTTAGCGCCTTTGAACAGCGCAGCCTTAGCACCCGGATCGATTGCCGTCGAATCGTATCGCAAAAGCGTTCAGCATTTAGAAGGCGGGATTATTGCTGCGATTTTGGTGCGCGATGGCGATAACGTCATTAAAGACCAAGTCTTGGTTGAACTCGATGACACCCAGTCCCGCGCCCAATTAGAGGTTTTGCGCGGTCAATACTTTATTGATATGGCCCGCGAAAGTCGCTTAATCGCTCAAGAAAAATTAGCGGCAAAAATCGATTATCCGCAAGCCTTGCTGGATTTTGATGATGACCGAGTTCGCGACGCGATTCGGGTGCAAAACCAAACCTATTTTGTCCGCCGCACGGCTCATGAAAATGAAGTCGCGGTCTATCGGCGGCAGATTGAACAATTAAAAGCCAAAATCAAAGGCCTTAACGCCCAAAAAGCCAGCCATCAAAGTTTGATTGATTCGTTTCAGCGTGAATTGAATGATTTTCAAACCTTATTAAAAGACGGCTACACCGAAAAACAAAAAGTCCGCGAGTTGGAACGCAGTTTGTCCGATCACCAAGGTCAATTGGGGGCTTTGCAAGCCGATAGCGCCGCGACTTCTTTAGAGATTAGCGAAACCGAGTTGAAGGTGTTGCAGTTGGAGAAAGAATTGCAGCGCGAGGTGACTAAAGAGTTGGCAGAAGTGCAATCGCAGTTGTTCGAGCTGCGCGAGAAGATTCAATCCTTAGAAGCCACCGTCAAACGTACCGTCGTCACCGCACCGGAAAATGGCATGGTGCTTGGTTTGGCGGTGCATACCATCGGTGCGGTGATTCCACCCGGCGGTCGGATTCTCGACATCGTGCCGCAGAATGAAAAATTGATCGTCGAAGCGCAGATTGCTTTGAATGACATTGACCAAGTGCAAGTTGGGCAGGTGGCGGAGATTCGTTTTACTGCCTTTAAAAGTCGCGATACGCCCAAGGTTGAAGGACAGTTGATTTCGGTGTCGGCGGATCGGATTGTTGATGAGAAAAAGCCCGACAGCCAACCGTATTATTTAGGTCGGGTTGATGTTGATCCACAAGGTTTGGCCGAGCTACACGACAAAGGTTTCGATTTGATGCCAGGGATGCCGGCGGAAGTGTTAATCAATACCGGTCAGCGTACCTTGTTGCAATACTTGACCAGACCGTTGACCGATAGTTTTTCCCGCTCTTTTATTGAGGATTGAATCATGCCTTGGTTGCTATTGGCTTTGTTATTAAATCCGTCGGTGCTTAGAGCGGATAACTTATTAGATTTGTACGATCTGACCGTGTCCAGTCATCCGATTGTCAAAGGCTATGAGTTTTCAATTGAACAAGCCAAAGCGCAAAAGGATTTGGCCTTAAGTAAGTTGTTGCCACAAGTGTCGGCGGTCGGCACCAAGTCGTGGAATAAAATGACCCAGCCTTCAAGCACTGGCTTAGGCGACCATACCAGCGACTATCCCGGTACGCGTGGCATTATTCAAGCCAAGCAATCCTTGTTTGATTTACCGTCTTTTTTGCAATGGCAAGGCGCCGATTCGGTGGTTTTACAATCCGAGTTTGAGATGGATGCCGCGCGGATGAGTTTGGTTGCCGATTTGGTGGAACGCTATTTTCAGGTTTTGGAGCAAGAAGATAAATTGCACTATATCCAAGGTGAAAAAAATCTAACCGAGAGCGATAGCAAGCGGATTAAACGGATGAGCGAGTTGCAGTTAAAACGGATCACCGATTTGTATGAAGTCGAAGCGTATTACCAAACTTTGCTGACAGAGGAAATCCAAATCCAAGGCGACCACGAGATTGCTTTGGAAAAATTGCATGAAATGGCGGGGCGCTTGGTGACTGATGTGAAGCCATTGAATCTGCAAGTGGTGCCGCAGCCTAGTTTTGAGGTGACGCAAGTGGTCGAGGAGGCGATGGTCAAGCATCCGTCGTTGCGTGCAATGTCCTATGGTTTGGAGGCGGCTGATAAACAAGTCGATAGCCAGCGGGCAGGGCATTTACCGCAGTTTTCCTTACAACTGTCCGAAACTTATGCGGATAACAGTGGCTACGATAATCGTGTCAATCCGCGCTATGAGGTTGGTACGGTGGGCGTGCAGGTTAGTGTGCCGATTTTCTCCGGCGGCGGGATTGAAGCGGGGGTGGATAGCGCCATCGCTAAATACCATGTGTCGTTAGAAAAACGGAATGAAAAACTGCGGGAAATTGAACGCCAAATTCGCACCGCTTATCTGCAATTAAAAACCAGCTATGCGCGGATGGCTTCGACAGCGAAAGAAGTTGATGCCCGTGAAAAAGTCACCGAAGGGCAGGCAAAAAATTACCAATTGGGGGTGATTACCATTGTTGATTTGTTGGAAGTGAAAAAAGATTTGCTGAAATCGTATTTTGAGCTGAGTAAATCGCGTTATGAATATGTCAAGCAGTGGGTGGCGTTGAAACTGTGGAGCGGTAGCTTGCAGCGTAGTGATGTGGAACAGATTAATGGCTGGTTGTTGAACTAAACGCTGGCGAGCCGCTTGCGGATTTGTGAGGTATCCTCAGTTTCTGTTGCTGATATACTGCCAAAACAGTTTATCTGTGCTTTTTATTTGACCCGCTTTGTCAATTAGTGATGGCAAAAGGGTCAAGCCCAGTCACTTTTGATGCTTGGAATTGCAATGAAGCTTACTAATTCTGCCCGTTTAGCCGCCGCCCTGACTTTGTTTTCTGCCGGCGCTATGTTTCAACCCGCGTTGGCGATCACCACGCCAGCTGATCAAGACAAATTGCGAATTCATACCGGTTTGCCTAAAAAAGCCAGTGATTCTTTATTTTCTTACACAGCGGAATGGCGGATAGATGACGGTGAGTTATATCGCACCACCGGCTTAAGTTTTTTGAATTCGGCAAAAGTTGATCCCAATGCTTCGCCATCGGTGATTACCAAAAAACTGGTGACCGCGATGAAAGACGGCATGATCCAGTTAGATCCCAATTGGCGCGGGATTAATTTGACTCAGCCACAAGATCAAGCCGAATTGACGATTGCTAATAAAAAAGGTTATTCCTTAACTACCGTCACGGTTCGTGATTACAGTAATCAGCAATTACGCTTTGATTTAGGCGACAAGAATTTCAATGCTGACGGCGTGCAAGTCGCGATTGATGTGGTGTTGGCGGCGGATGTTGAATATTTAGATGGTTTTAGCTCGAAAAGGTCGCCTTTGGCTTCACAAGGTGAGATTGAAATCGTCGTCGAGGGCGCTAAGCCAGTACAAATTAAAACCGACGGTAAAACTACCAAGCAAATTGAAGAAGACATTGCTCGGCAACTAGCGGGGGCAAAGTTAAGCGAGTTTCCGCTCTATCCCAATCTGTCCAACTCCGACACCCGTAACAACAAACCGTTTGATAACAGCGAAGTGCAGTTGTTGAATCTGGCGGCCAAATCGATTTCGATTAATGTCACTGATCCTGCGGTCGGTGTATTGACCAAATTTAAGTATAAAGACGATAACCACAGTGTCAAAGTCGTCGAGCCGCGGTTTATGTTAGCGGCTTTGGGGGTTGCCAGTGGTTTGTTAATTGGCTTTTATTGGTTGAGAAATCGTAACAAAGTCGCTTAAAGCGAATCCAATCACGCCAAACCAGTGGTTCGCTAATGCTTTGCTAAGCGAACCGCTGGTTGCTACTGGAGCCGTTAAACACCCAATCTACCCGCCAAGTCTAGTCTTGTTCTGTTTAATCAGAGCAGGATAAATAATTTAATCACTGATGTTACGCAGCCCTTAGACATTGAAGTTTGGCACCACACAAGGGGCTTCATATTTTTATCCGATTGAGCAATCCGTTAATTCCCAACAAGTGATCGCCGCTTTTGATCAATTTACTGCTCAATATGAAGTCTGCTATCGAGAACACCTCAAGCCTTGTATTGTTCTTCTCGACAACGCGCCAACTCACACCAGTCAAGCATTCCAAGAGCAAATCAATCAATGGGCTGCTCGAGGTGTCATCCTCCATTTTCATCTTATTCCAGCTTTACAACTTTGAAAGTGGCTATCCTAGAAATCCTTAATGAATTTAAGTCAAAATACCAGATTAATTTTGTTTAGGTACTTGTGTATAGCCGTAAATTACCATCGGCCGCAAAGCTTAGTTTCGCTGGCATTTCACCCCCCCCCTCAGCTCAGAAGCTTTACATAGTTTTACCGAAGTTCTGAGGTGAAAATTTATTCGTTTCAGAAAGTTCGACGACCTCTGTCACCCGTCGCATATTCAGATAGCTGCTTGAGTGCCGTTTGATGCCCTTCGTTGATGATTTCATGACTGAATCGCTTGCGGTGTCGCGACGAGATACCTCGAAAACTACTTGGGTTGGCGACGGGGGGGTAGAACGATGGGGTGATCAGATCACCCCCGCTATCGTTCTCAAATAGGCTGAAAATACGCTTCAATGTCTTTAACCAGCTTTTTATTGAGCGCAAACATCACGACGTGGTCGCCTTCGGCAAAGACGGTGTCGTGATGGACTGGAACGACTTCTTTGTCGCGGATTAAGGCACCTAAAATCACGCCATCCGGCAAGTTAACTTGATCGACTCGCAAGCCAACCACTGTGTTGGCATTTTTACCACGATGGGCAATCGCCTCAATCGCTTCAGCACTGCCACCACAAACCGAACTAACCCCCACCACATCACCTTTTCTGACGTGTTTAAGAATGCTGCCTAAAGTTTCTAATTTGGGTTGAATCGCTAAGTCAATGTCAGTGCTATCGACCAGTTTTAGGTAAGAATTGTTATTAACCAAACAAATCACTTTTTTAGCACCGAGTTTTTTGGCTAATGCGGCTGAAATCAGGTTAATACCGTCATTATTGGTCACAGCGCAGAATAAATCGGTGTGTTCGATCATTTCTTCTTGCAGTAACGATTCGTCAGTGCAATCGCCATTTAAAATCAGCGTCTTGCGTAAATCGTTGGCAATTTCTTTGGCACGGGATAAATCGCTTTCAATTAATTTAACCTGATGGTCTTTTTCCAGCGCAATCGCTAAACGCTTGCCGACATGACCGCCACCGGCCAGCATGATTGATTTAATCGGTGATTCGAGTTTGTGCAAATCTAATAAAGTTTTCATCACCTTATCGTGCGGACAAACAAAAAACACTTCGTCGCCAGTTTCTATTTTTGATTCGCCATTCACGGCAATCGCTTTGCCATCTCTAAAAATTGCCGCAATTCGAATCATGCCATCGGCTAATTTTTCTTTAACCACATGGATTCTTTTGCCGGTTAAAAAGCCGGTAGATACAACGCGAATTGAAAATAAACGGATTAAACCATCGGCAAACTCGGAAACATGCAGCGCACCGGGGTATTTAATTAGATTATGAATCGACTCGGTGACCACTTGCTCGGGGCTGATAACAATATCAATCCCGCCGGGTTGGAAAAGTTGGGGGTGGTTAAGAAAATCAATCGCGCGAACTCGGGCGATGGTTTTCGGTTTGCTGTAGAGGGTGTTGATGACTTGGCAGGCCAGCATATTGGTTTCATCGCGATCAGTCACCGCAATCACCATGTCGGCATGTTCGATGCCAGCTTGCTGGAGGACGCTTGGATGAGCAGCATTGCCTTCGACGGTGGCAATGTCTAAGCGTGCTTTCAAAGCGGTGAGCAGTTGTGGCTTTTTATCGATTACCACAATGTCGTTTTCTTCACTAGCTAAAGCGCCAGCAACAGAAGAACCGGTAATACCGGCACCAAGAATCACTATTTTCATAACACTCTGGAGAGGTAAGGGGCCCTAAAATGACCGCTGTTTGCCAAGTATAAAGGCCGCGGATTATACGCTGATGCCCAGTCTTGTCTATGATAAACCCGCGTTCGCTTGGTGTTGTATCACTAGCATGGGCTTGTTTTCTGGTCACGATAGCCCCATAGCGTTTATAATCGCAAACTTTGTATTCACTTTTATACTGGAAATATCATGCTGGGTAAGCTGGTTAAATTAGTTGTCGGCAGCCGTAATGACAGGCTGATTAAGAAAAAACGCAAGCTGGTCAAAAAGGTCAACGTACTAGCAGCAGATTATGAAAAGCTGTCAGATCAGGCACTACAAGCCAAAACCCAAGAATTTCGTGATCGTCTTGCTCAAGGCGAAACCCTAGATCATTTGTTACCCGAAGCGTTTGCCGCAGTGCGTGAAGCCTCGACGCGCGTGTTTGGTATGCGTCATTTTGATGTGCAGTTGATTGGCGGTATGGTTTTGCATGACGGCAAAATTGCTGAAATGAAAACCGGTGAGGGTAAAACCTTGATGGCGACTTTGGC
>CAMCSF010000090.1 GCA_945877625.1 Methylomonas koyamae
AAACCGATTTTTTTGCGTGAGTCATAAAAGAAAAATCAACCTAAAACAGGTCATGATGCGATGAAAAATTTTATTCAAGCAGAGCTCAAAGCCTTAGCCTTTCAACCCGAACGGCTGTTGGAAATATTACGAAGAATACAAAACCAGTACCAGCATATACCTTCTCAAGCGATTGATGATTTGGCCGATCAATTAGGATTAGCTAGAACACAAATACTCTCCGTCATCGAATTCTACAGTTTTTTTCATTTAACACCACAAGGTCGTTATCAGATACTACTCAGCGACTCGATTACTGATCGCATGTTGGCTAAGGCCGATTTAACCACTTATTTAGAACAAAAACTGCAAATCAAGTTAGGCCAAGTTCGAGCAGATGGCTTAGTCAGCTTAAATAACACCTCTTGTACTGGGCTTTGTGATCAAGGCCCTGCGGCTTTAATCAATGGTTATGCCTTGCCAAATCTTAGTTATGCCAGCATTGATGCTATTGCTGCTCTCATCGAAGCGCAAAAACCTATCAGCGAATGGCCATCAGAATTATTTAGCGTTGCCGATCAAATTCGCAAAGTGGATTTATTACTCAACGCACCAATTGAAAAATCGACTGGCTTAAAAGCAATGTTCGCCAAAGGCTTAACCGCCAGTTTGGCAGAAATTGATTTATCCGGTTTACGCGGTCGAGGCGGCGCGGGATTTAAAACCGCCCAAAAATGGCAGTTTTGCGCAGCAGAAACCAGTCAGCAACGTTATGTGGTTTGTAATGCTGACGAAGGCGAGCCGGGTACTTTTAAAGACCGAGTTTTATTGCATGGTTATGCCGACCAAGTATTTGAAGGCATGACCATTTGTGCGGCGATTATTGGCGCTCAACAAGGCTTTTTATACTTGCGTGGTGAATATCTGTATCTTTACGAGCAACTCAACGCGGTTTTGCAGCAACGTCGTGAAGAAGGCTTGTTAGGTGACAATATTGTTAATCAAGGATTGGCGTTTGATATTGAAATTCGCTTAGGCGCTGGCGCTTATATTTGTGGCGAAGAGTCAGCCTTGATTGAATCGTTAGAAGGTAAACCGGGTATTCCTCGTAATCGACCGCCTTATCCAGTCAGTCACGGCTATTTGAATCAACCCACTGTAGTCAATAATGTCGAGACCTTTTTAGCGGCGGCAGCGATTGTGGTTAACGGTGGTGCATGGTTTGCTAATGTCGGCACCGGAAAATCAGCCGGTAGCAAAATCCTCAGTATTAGTGGCGATTGTGAACAGCCGGGAATTTATGAATATCCTTTTGGTACAACGATTGCTCAGATACTCAACGATTGCGGTGCTAAAAATGTGTTGGGCGTCCAGATTGGTGGCCCGTCGGGTTGTTTTATTTCTAATCAGGAATTTGATCGCCAAATAGCCTTTGAAGACCTAGCGACTGGTGGTTCTTTTATTGTTTTTAATCAGCAACGCAAGATTCTCGACATCGTCCAAAATTTCACCGACTTTTTTGCCCATGAAAGCTGCGGCTTTTGTACCCCATGTCGAGTTGGTACTGCCTTATTAAAAAAACAACTGGATAAAATCGCTAATGGTCATGGTTCGGCGGGTGATGTAGTGGAATTGGATGCGATTTCGCAATTGCTGAAAAACTATAGTCATTGCGGCCTAGGTCAAACCGCAGCCAATCCGGTTTTGACGACTTTGCAGCGTTACCCCGAACTGTATCAACAGCAACTCAAGAACATTAGCTACGAGCCGGGATTTGATTTGGATGCTGCTTTAGAAACCGCTCGACAGCTGGCTCATCGCAACGATGCCGCGGCACATTTACAGCAAGTGGAGGAATAATGGCGAGTTTAACCATTGATGGTCAACGCATTGAATTTAGCGAAGGCCAAACCATTATCGAAGCCGCCACCGCAGCTGGCGTTTATATCCCCCATTTATGTCACAAACCCGGCTATACCCCACATGGCAGCTGTAAATTGTGTACGGTGAATGTCAACGGTCGCAATTGTTCAGCTTGCACCTTTCCGGCGGCAGAAGGGCAAACGGTTTTAAATAATACCGAGCAACTTAAACAAGACCGCCGCAAGATTACCCAGATGCTGTTTGTAGAAGGCAATCATTTATGCCCTTCTTGCGAAAAAAGCGGCAATTGCCAATTACAAGCGGTTGGCTATCAGTTAAATATGCTCGACAACCATTTCCCGCATTTTTACCCGCACCGAGCCGTTGATGCTTCACATCCCGAGATTTTGATTGATCACAATCGCTGTATTTTCTGCAATTTATGTGTGCGAGCCAGTCGGGAAAAAGACGGTAAAAATGTATTTGGCATCAGCGGGCGCGGGATTAATAAACGCTTAATTATCAATTCCGCTACTGGTCAACTGAAAGATAGCGAGATTGATGTTAACGACAGTGCTGCGCATATCTGCCCCACTGGTGCGATTTTGATTAAACATAGCGCCTATCAAGCCCCGATTGGCCAGCGGATTTATGATCATCACAGCATTGGCGAAGTGGCTTTGGAGCAAGAACATGGCAAATAAATTAAAAGTAGCGACGACCTCATTGGCCGGATGCTTTGGTTGTCATATGTCATTTTTGGATTTGGATGAGCGTTTATTGGCATTGATTGAAGTTGCCGAGTTTGATCGCTCGCCATTAACCGATATTGAACACTGCCACCCTTGTGATATTGGCTTAATTGAAGGCGGTGTTTGTAATTCCGAAAACGTCCATGTTCTGCGCGAGTTTCGTAAAAACTGCAAAATCTTGGTGGCTGTCGGTGCTTGTGCGATTAACGGCGGATTACCGGCACTGCGTAACCACATTCCCTTAGAAGCGTGTTTATTAGAAGCTTATCGTGATGGTATCGGGGTTGAGAATCCACAAATTCCCAATGATCCAGAGCTGCCGTTATTGTTGGATAAGGTGCGACCGATTCATGAAGTGGTAAAAGTTGATTATTTCTTGCCCGGCTGTCCACCTTCCGCCGATGTGTTTTGGGCGTTTTTAACGGCGCTGTTAGAAGGTCGAGAGCCGAGTTTGGCTTATGAGTTAGTGCATTATGATTAAGGCGAATCCACTCAATTATAGGTGCGCTGATGGGTAGTTTTTTTCAGAAACTCAACATCGGTTGACACGGCCCATTCGGCGAATGGAAAAGCCAATTGGTCGGTGCTAAAGGTCAGGAACAACAAGATATGATAGTGATAACTGGAAAGACTGTGCCCAAAAACCAATAAATTGCTATTGGTTTTGCCACTGATTAACACCGATGCCATTTGCAACAAGATCACAATCCACAGTAACAATTTCACCATGCTGTCGATGAATGCATAAATCAGCATGAAA
The DNA here is from genome assembly GCA_945877625.1 of Methylomonas koyamae. Classification (GTDB taxonomy): domain Bacteria; phylum Pseudomonadota; class Gammaproteobacteria; order Methylococcales; family Methylomonadaceae; genus Methylomonas; species Methylomonas koyamae_C. Next base: position 3,355 of record CAMCSF010000090.1, read on the forward strand.
ATGATGCGTCGCCAAGTTTCAATTTTTTTAAAATTTTCGCTGATTTGATCTTGTTGCATAAAGTTTAACCTCTGTTCATTACGTCCCGTAAATCAAGAGCAGCCGCGTTTGCACGAGCAATATAGTTGGCCATGGCTAACGAGTAGTTAGCAAATAAGCCAAAACCATCACCGTTTAACACCACTGGGCTTAATGTGGGGGTTAAAGCGTTTTCAAGCGATTGAATCATAATGTCCAGCGTGTTCATCGCACGTTTATCTAACAAGATGTCAGAGAAATCGTGCTTAATTGCTTTAAGAATATGGACTAAAGCCCAACTAGCACCACGCGCTTCGTAGAATACGTTATCAATTTCCATCCAAGGTGTTTGACCAATGGTTGGCATATTAATGTCGATTGGGTTTGATGGATCACCGTGTGCCGCGCCTGAGAATTTGTCGGTACTGGCGGCTAGGCGTGTTGATAAGCCACCTAAACGTTTAATAACAACCTCGGTGTATTGCCATAAATTGTCAGCGCGCGAGTGAAACTGTGCTGGTTTTGAGGTTGTTGATGGGTTTTGTAAGCGAGCCATATACTCATGCAAAGCCTCAACCCCTTTGACGTATTCAGCTTCTGTCGATGGTAAAGCCCATGAATTACGTTCGTAGTAAAAATAAGGTTCTGCTTTTGCTAAATCCGGATCTTCCGCAGATTGTGATTGGTCGCGAGCAAAATGGTTACGCAAGGCGGTAGTGCCGTCGCGCAACATCACCAAGGCACCGTATTCAAAACTTTGAATGTTGTCGCAAAATAAGCCGGGAGGTGCGACGTCATTGGAAAGATAGCCGCCTGATTTGAATAAAATCACATCAGCAATATGTGCCAAGGTGTTGGCATAGACATAGCCGATTGGCATTTGATCGGTATTTGTGACTTCCATTCGCTCAACAGCTTCGTCTTGGACGCTAAACTGTTCAGGTTCTTGGCTCCACCATTCGCCTAATACCAGCATAACAATTAAAACGATGCCGATTAGTGTACCGAATCCCCAGAGAATGCCTTTTGACTTTGAGTCTTCAAAAGCGTATGAATTTTCTGCCATGTATTACGTGTCCTGGTGAGAATTAAAAACTCGACTCGGGCGAGTAGGTCAATGTTAGCATGGATTGTGCTTAAGGCTCGTTTTCAGTGCAGATAACGATTGCTTGCCGAAGGTGCCAAAGGGATAAATGTTGGCGGCATTTGGACGAAAAAACCTTGGTTTTTTAGGCTTTCAATGACTTTTTCGCTATTTTCTCTGGCTAACTTGCGTTCAGGACTTAACTCCAACGCCATCACAAAGCTTAATCGACCAAAGCTTTGCATCAAGCTATCGGGGATGGCGCTAAAATCATCTTTTTTATCGAGGTAAAGATAAAGTTCGTCTTTTTTCAGGCTTTTATAGATATAGCATTGCATAATTACCACTCATTAATTCCAATCCTGCCAATTCTAGCGGTTTTTGTTTAGAATTTTTAGGCCAAAATTCAACTCATCTTTTTTAATGTGGAATGCAAAACCAATTTTTAAAAATCGCATGCTATTTTGAAGCCGGCTTAGCGGCTGTGGCTTTTTTAGTTGGCTGGTTGTTTGATGTCAATCCTTTTGCTGACTTGTATTTTTCGGAAATCGCCTTGATTAACGGGATAGTTGCGACCTTGCCTTTGCTGATACTGTACTTTGGTATGCAGCAATTACCGTTTCAGGGGTTTAAAAATATCCAAAAGTTGCTTCAAGAATCCTTAGGTCAATCGTTACTCAACGCACATTGGACCGACTTATTGGTTCTCGCTTGTTTGGCGGGTTTCGGCGAAGAAGCGTTGTTTCGCGGTTTAATGCAGACTGGCTTTGAGGAAGCGTGGGGCGCTAATCTTGGTTTGATTGCGAGTGGTTTGGTTTTTGCTTTGGCACATGCCGTAACGCCTTTGTACACAGTGCTGGCTTTTTTAATGAGTCTTTATTTAGGAATGTCGCTGGATTATGGCGATCAACGCAACTTGCTGACACCGATGGTGATTCATGCGCTTTACGATTTCGTGGCTTTTCTTGCTATTGTGAGTAATACCCGAAAAGAGATTAAGGTGACTAATGACTGATCAAAATTTATCAACCCAATCACAATTACGCGCTCATTGGCTGGTACTTGGTTTTCTATTAATACTGTTAATTGCTTACAACGTTGTTTGTCATGTTTGGGGGGCGGCATTAAGGATTAATCTCGATGAAGCTCAGCGAGAAATATGCCGCAGCGTTTTTTATGCGCTGGCGATTATCTTGTTTCCGTTAACCAATTTACTGCGCTTTATCTTGGTAAGGCTCAACCAAACCATGCCCGGTGATAAATCCGCCAAACAGCGATATTTTTTTACCACAACGGTTGCCTTGTTACTGATTGAAACGGTGGCGGTTTTCGGTTTTGTGATGTTTATTTTGGGCGACGATTTCAACACCTTGTATATTTTTTCGGTTTTAGGGGCTTTAGGATTGTTTCTACATCGCCCTAAAGTTCACGAATTAGAAGCAATTGACGAGGCTCTTAGCGCCAAAAATCAATAAAAATCAAGTGATTTTGCTGTGATGCTTTTTAGGAGTGGCGGTAAAGTTGTACAATAAGCGGCTTATTTACGATTAGCTAGGTGTGATCATGCAAATCATTCAAGAAGCGCTGACGTTTGACGACGTTTTATTAATCCCTGCGCATTCCACTGTTTTACCTCGCGATGTTCAGTTAACAACGCAATTAACCCGCAACATCACCCTAAACATTCCTTTGGTGTCAGCCGCCATGGACACGGTGACTGAAGCACGTCTTGCGATTGCCATTGCCCAAGAAGGCGGCATCGGCATCATTCACAAAAACATGACCATCGAGCAACAAGCTCGTGAAGTATTACGGGTTAAAAAATACGAAAGCGGTGTGATTAAAGACCCGATTACCGTATCGCCTCAAGCGACTGTTCGTGAAGTGATGGAGTTAACTCGCGCCAAAAACATTTCTGGCGTACCCGTCGTTGATGGTGAAGCTTTAGTCGGTATTGTCACCAGTCGCGATTTACGTTTTGAAACTCGCCTCGATGAATCGATTACCTCGATCATGACCCCTAAAGAGCGATTGGTCACCGTTAACGAATCAGCCAGCTATAAAGAAGCGATTGCTCTGCTACACAAACACCGGATTGAAAAAGTGCTAGTTGTAAATGGTGATTTTCATTTGCGCGGCATGATTACTGTCAAAGATATTCAAAAAGCCAAAGATAACCCTCACGCTTGCAAAGACGAACAAGAGCGCTTACGCGTTGGCGCGGCGGTGGGAACTGGCGCAGAAACTGAAGAAAGAGTTAGAGCTTTAGTCGAAGCCGGTGTTGATGTGATTATCGTTGATACCGCTCACGGCCATTCACAAGGTGTATTAGACCGCGTGCGTTGGGTCAAACAAAACTTCCCAAAACTGCAAGTCATCGGTGGCAATATTGCCACTGCTGCAGCCGCTAAAGCTTTAGTGGAAGCCGGCGCTGATGGCGTTAAAGTCGGTATTGGCCCTGGCTCAATTTGCACTACTCGTATCGTTGCTGGCGTCGGCGTACCGCAAATAACAGCAGTCAGCAATGTCGCTGCGGCATTAAAAGGCACTGGCGTTCCTTTAATTGCTGATGGCGGTGTTCGTTATTCAGGTGATGTGGCAAAAGCTTTGGCTGCGGGTGCTCATGCGGTGATGCTAGGCGGTTTATTTGCTGGCACGGAAGAAGCACCGGGCGAAGTGGAATTATTCCAAGGCCGTTCTTATAAGTCTTATCGCGGCATGGGGTCTTTGGGTGCTATGTCACAACAACAAGGCTCTAGCGACCGTTACTTCCAAGAAGCAACCGATTTGGTCGAAAAACTGGTGCCAGAAGGCATTGAAGGCCGCGTTCCTTACAAAGGCAGTGTATTGGCGATTATTCATCAGTTATTAGGTGGTATCCGTTCTAGCATGGGCTACACCGGCAATCCAACTATTGATGCTTTACACGATAACGCCCAATTTGTTCGAGTCACCAGTGCTGGCATGCGGGAAAGTCATGTTCACGATGTGACTATTACCAAAGAAGCGCCTAACTACCACATGAATTAATAGCAAGTGATTGCTTTTCTGGACCCAATATATGCAAGCTCAAACTGCGGAAGCCTCAATTGTTAGCTCGCCTTGTCATCTTTGTGGCGGTGAACATGTTTCAGTATTATCAAACCGCAGTAGAAATGGCGGCGAATTAAGAACAGTCATTTGTAGCGATTGTGGCTTAGTGTGGAGCGATCCGTTTCCACACAATGCCAGACAGTTTTATGAAGAAGAATATCGCTTAAATTACAAAAAAACTTATGAGCCCAAAGCCAAGCATGTTTTACGGGCTGGAAAAGTCGCTTTAACTCGACATCAAAAAATCAAGCATCTATTGGTTAATCCGCAAACCATGCTAGATGTCGGCACAGGCGGCGGTGAATTTGCTTATTTGCTTAAATCCTTGGGTCACAATATTCAAGGCATTGAGCCCAACAAAGGTTATGGCGAATATTCTGCCGCTGAATATGGCTTGCAACTGCAACACGGCTTTATTCAAGACGGTGAGTTTGAGCTGGAAAGCTTTGATTTGATTACCATTTGGCATGTATTGGAACACACCGAAGATCCATTCTTTGTGGTCAACAAACTGCGTAGTTTGCTAAAACCTGAAGGTATTTTGGTAGTCGAAGTGCCGAATATGGAAGCCACCTGCCAATCACCAATCAGCACTTTCCACGAAGCGCATTTATACAATTTCAATTTGGCTACTTTGCGAAAATTAGGTGAAAAAGCCGGTTTGATCGAAGAGCGACATTTATTCTCTGAAGACGGCGGCAATGTGACGCTGTTTTTCAAAAAGGCTGCTAATTTGCCTGATGTTCAAGCAGATTGGACAATTGCTGGCAATGCAGAACGAATTAGCAGTATTTACAAAGCCCATACCAATTTAAAACACTACACAGGGATGACGCCGTATTTACGGTTTGTGCGACGGATGTCGCGTTCATTATTTGAAAAAAACGCCGTCAAAGGTTTTGCGAACAACAAAAGCCTGCTCGACGGACTTTATAAAGATTTACTCTAAGCTCC
>CAMCSF010000091.1 GCA_945877625.1 Methylomonas koyamae
GGCAATGGCGGTGGTGGTCAAGTGAAAACCCTGGCTGGTCATGGCGTTACCGAAACCGGCACTGGCAAAACCTATGTTTACAGCGGCTCGGCGCAGAATACTGGTTTGTTGAGCAATATCGACAGTAGCTTTGCGACCTTGTATTTGGACGCCAATGCGGGTGGCACTGCCAACGCCACCAGCTATACCAATTTTGCGGCGGGCCCCGTTGCTAACGGTGGTAGCAATAGCCAAGTGATGTTCCGTGAAAAACTGGCGTTTGACACCAAAGATTTGAACCAAGCGCATTTGCAGATTACTTACGGTGATGCTGATCCAAGCAACCATACCGTAATTGATGCGCTGAAACTGACTAATGCCACTACTGTTTTGACCACTGGCTTAAGTGCCAGCAATCAAGCCGCGGTGTTGAAACTATCGGCGCTCACTGCCATCAATAATGATTGGCTTGCTAGTTTATCAACATCTAGTCGCGCTTATCGGGATGTGAATACCTATGATTACACGCTGACACCGACGGTTGCTAATTACAATCTGTTTAACAGTACCGGCAATGCTGTTGCTAAAGGCCAATTGACGGTAGTGCAGAAAACTTTAAGTTTTAATTTAGTCAATCAAAGCAAGGTCTACGATGGTAAGTTGACAGCGGCGATTAAGGCCGGTGATGTTCAGGTAAGCGGATTTGTTATTAGTGGTGAAGGTATGACCAGCAACGCTTTGACCGCTGCCTACAATTATAAAGACGTTGCTACTGCAACTACTGTTTCGTTATCGGGATTAACGGCTAATGATTTCAGCCTTAATAGCGGTACCTTGCTGAGCAACTATATTGTTCCGAGCTCGGTGATAGGCCTTGGTCAGATTACGCGGGCGGCTTTACAACTTGAGCTGGCTAATCAAAGTAAAGTTTATGATGGCACGACTACTGCCAATCTGGCTGCAGGAGCGATTACTGCGACCGGTGTTACCGTAAATGGCGTCAGCGAAGGGGGGCGCGCCAATCAAACGGTTGCCAGTTATAACAGCAAAGACGTTAACAGCGCGACCAGTGTCACCGCGGTTTTAGCCGCGAATCAGTTCACGGCCAATACTGATACTGATTTGAATAATTACAACATCCCAACCACAGTCAGTAATGTTCAAAGTCATATCACCCCCGCTACGATAACTGCGGCTTTACGCGGAACGGTGAGCAAAGTTTACGATAGCAACATCAACGCCACGTTGGCGCCGAGCAATTTTGATCTAAACGGTTTTGTTAGCGGCGAAGGGGCGAGTGTTACCCAGACTGTCGGCAATTATGCCAGCCCTAATGTCGATGCCAATACAGGTAATGGCAATCTGTTTACTGATTTGTTGTCGAGCGATTTCAGCGCTAATAGCGGGACTTTGCTAAGTAACTATGTGTTGCCGACTGCAGCCAATGGTTATGTTGGCCGCATTACGCCCGCCGCATTAACCGTTAAAGTTAATAATGCCACCGCATTTGTTACCCAAGATGCCAATACCGCAGTCAACAATGGTTATAGTTACAGCGGCTTGCAAGGTACGGATAGCGTTGCCAGCGCATTGGTCCAAGCGCCTGTGGCTGGCGATCGTACCTATAGCGGAGCGACTTATCCGGTGGTAGGCACTTACACCGAGGTTTACGGTTTAGGTTACACGCCAACCGCGCAGCACAGTAACTACAACATCACGGTACAAAACGGCAATTTGAGGGTGATTCCCGCTGATCAATTGTTAATCCATATTGCTTCACAGACCGAAACCTATGGTCAACGTGGCGCTAACAACGCTGGCCAAGCCGACCTAGTGACCGGTCAATACTGTCTTGTTGCGGGTAACTGCATGGGCAGCAATCTCTATAGCTTTAACCTAAGCTCAGCAGATCAATTGCACTGGCGTGGTATCGATAACACCAATACGACAATCCAGTTCGATACGACAGTGAATAGCGCAACGCATTTGTCACAAGGTGGTTATTTGAAAGTGGGTAACTACGCTTGGGATGTTGCCAATCTGAGCAGTAGTACCCTCGGTCAGTTCAATCGCTACGTTGTCGATAGCGGCAATCTAGCCATCAATCGTTTGGCAATCACACCCACGGCTAATCCGGTCAGCAAAGTCTACGATGGTACTGCCTCGGCAGCTGGTGTGTCTTTGATTATTGCTCAGGCCTTGTACAACGATGCCGTGACAGCTGTGTCGGGTAGCGGTAGCTATAGCACCCAAAATGTCATCAGCAACGATGCTGTGACCTTCGGCAATATCAATTTGCAAGGTGTGGATAAAGATAACTACGCACTGGCTGTTTCTAGTGTTCAGGGTGTCGGTTCAATTACACCAAAGCGTGTCACGTTGAGCGGAATTACTGCCGCCGATAAAGTGTACGATGGCAGCAAAGCCGCCAGCGTCTCGACCAGCGGTGCAATCTTCAACGGCATGATAGTCGGCGATGATTTGCAAGTCACATCCAGCAGCGGTCTATTCATCGATAAGAACGTAGGCACTGGCAAGCTAGTCAATTTGAGCCACAGCTTTGCAGGGGCAGATTTAAATAACTATACGATTACCGATCAGTTGAGTACCACGGCGAGCATTTTGCCAAAGGCTGTCACAGTTTCAGAGATTACAGCTAATAGCAAAGTTTATGATGGTAACAAGTCTGCGACAGTTAATATTGCCAATGCAAAGTTTGCCGGTATGGTGCTAGGTGACGATCTTAAGATCACCGCTACAACAGGAAACTTTGGTGACAAAAATGCTGGTATTGGCAAGACGGTGACGTTAAGTGATACTCAATACAGTGGTATTGATTTTGCTAACTACGCCATCACTGATCAGGTTCAAGCAATCGCCAATATCAACAAGGCCGAAGCGATTGTTACCGCTAATAGTCGTAACGTTATCTATAACGGCCAAATTCAAACCGTAACAGGCTTTACTAGCAACGGTTTAGTCAGTGGCGAAACCGCCAGTGTGCTGACGGGTGTTAGCACCATTGGTGGGGCTGGTAAAAATGTGGGTAGCTACGCAATCACCGTCAGTGGCATGGATAGTAACTACAACCTGAGTTTTGTCGATGGCGCTTTAAGCATTTTGCCAAAGGCATTGATGGTGAATGGCACGGTGATTACCAGCAAATACTACGATGGCACTACCAGTGCCAATATGAGTCAACTCGGTACTCTGGAGGGTTTAGTCGGTAATGAAAGCTTGTTATTGACAGGTACTGGGCAATTTTTGACAGCAGAGCCGGGTAATGGCAAGCCAGTCAAGATGGATTATCAATTGGCTGATGGTTTGAATGGTGGGTTGGTGTCGAATTACAGCCTGCAGTTCACCATGCCTAAGGCCGATATTTTAGCGAAGGTGATATCTGATCCTGCACAAATCATTAATCCGGTGCCGGTTAATCCAGTGTTCGAAACACCCGATAAAGTGTCTCCGGTTGATGAAAAAATTGTGTTTCAAACTAAGAAAGGTCGAGGCATGGGCAGTTGCGGAAAAGCGGCTGCGGACTTCGAAATGGCGGCTAATTCGGCCGATAGCGATAAGTCTGTTTGTACCGAAGTTGACCCTAAATTGCTAGCTCCTATGGCTAATCGCTACAAAACCTTTTACTAATAGGCTATTGGCAACCTGATAGCTTAAAGGTACGCGGTGTTTACCCTACGGACTAATTCGGTTGCTGATGCGGGTGGTTTGGTTTCTGCTCATGTTGCTCAATAAGCATTAATCTAAGCCATCCAATCCAGCCGAGAGTCTAGTGTTGTGGTATTTTAGCGGCTCTTAATGGCGTCGCAGTTTGGCGATTTACAACACAGGATGACAGGCAACAATGGGTGTACAGGAAAACTTTGAACAGTTACCTTTAAAAGAATTTACCGAAAAAGCTTACTTGGATTATTCCATGTATGTGATTTTGGATCGGGCTTTGCCGCATATCGGCGATGGCTTAAAACCGGTGCAACGGCGGATTGTTTATGCGATGTCGGAGCTGGGGTTAACGGCATTAGCCAAGTACAAAAAATCCGCGCGTACTGTCGGTGACGTGTTGGGTAAATACCATCCTCATGGCGATTCTGCCTGTTACGAAGCGATGGTGTTGATGGCACAAAATTTCTCCTATCGCTATCCCTTAATTGACGGCCAAGGTAACTGGGGTTCGCCTGACGATCCAAAATCGTTTGCGGCGATGCGTTACACCGAATCGCGTCTGACTGCTTATGCGCAAACCTTATTAAATGAATTAGGCCAAGGCACGGTTGATTGGACGGATAATTTCGACGGCACTTTAAAAGAACCGACTTTGTTGCCTGCGCGTTTGCCGAATGTGTTGTTAAACGGCACGATGGGGATTGCAGTGGGGATGGCGACTGATATTCCGCCGCACAATCTGCGTGAAGTAGCCAGTGCTTGTTTGCAGTTATTAGATGATCCTGAAACCCCGTTAGAACAACTGCTCACTCATATCAAAGGCCCTGATTATCCGACCGATGCCGAGATTGTCACCGCCGCCGCTGATATTCAAAAGCTTTATCAAACCGGCAATGGCTCGGTAAAAATGCGCGCCAAATACGAGTTGGAAGATGGCAACATTGTGATTACCGCGTTGCCGCATCAAGTTTCCGGTGCCAAATTGCTGGAACAAATCGCTGCGCAAATGTTGGCGAAAAAATTGCCGATGATAGAAGACTTGCGCGACGAGTCTGATCACGAAAATCCTACCCGTTTATTGATTATTCCTAAAACCAAGCGGATTGATGTCGATGCTGTGATGTCGCATTTGTTTGCGACTACCGATTTAGAGAAAAACTATCGGGTCAATCTGAATATGATTGGCTTGAACGGCAAGCCGCAGGTCAAAAATCTAAGACAGATTTTGAGCGAATGGCTGAGTTTCAGAACCGAAACCGTGCGTCGCCGTTTGCAATATCGTTTAGATAAAGTCTTGGCGCGTTTACATATTTTGGATGGCTTATTAATTGCCTATCTGAATATCGATGAAGTGATTGCGATTATCCGCAACGAAGATCATCCCAAGCCGGTTTTGATGGCGCGTTTTGCGTTAAGCGATATACAGGCTGAAGCGATTTTAGACCTCAAATTACGCCATTTGGCTAAGTTAGAGGAGATGAAAATTCGCGGCGAACAAGATGAGTTGGAACAAGAGCGTCAAGAATTGGAAAAAATCTTGGCTTCTGAACATTTGTTAAATCGTTTGATTCGTGACGAAATTCAGCGTGATGCCGAAAAATACGGTGATGAGCGTCGTTCACCGATTGTGGCGCGTGGTGCTTCGCAAGCTTTGGATGCCAGCGAATTAATCGCCAATGAACCTGTGACGGTAATTTTGTCGCAAAAAGGCTGGATTCGTGCTGCTAAAGGTTATGACATTGAAGCGGAAAGCTTGAGTTATCGTGCCGGTGACGGCTATCTGGCCGCTGCTAAAGGTCGAACCACGCAGCCAACTTATATTCTCGATTCGACTGGTCGTGTTTATAGCATTACCACTCACGATTTGCCGTCAGCGCGTAGCCAAGGTGAGCCATTAACCGGACGCTTAAATCCACCAGCGGGTAGCGTGTTTGCCGATGTGTTTACCGGGCAAGGCGATGATTGGTTGTTGATGTTAAGCAGTGCGGGTTATGGGTTTCGCGTGCAGTTGAAAGAATTGCACAGCAAGAATAAAGCCGGCAAAGCGGTATTGAGCTTGCCGCAAGCCGGTGAAGTGTTAGCGCCTACCCCGATTGCGGATGCTGATGATTTGTTGGCAGTTGCAACCTTGCAGGGGCGATTGTTAATTTTCCCTGCCCAAGAGTTGCCTGAATTGGCTAAAGGCAAGGGTAATAAATTGATCCAAATTCCAAGCGGTGATTTGGTTTCCGGTAAGGATAAAGTGGTTGCGGTGGTAGCGCTTGCGGCCACAGACGAGTTGAAAATTTTATCCGGTAAGCGGCACTTAACGCTGAAAGCGATGGATATTCAGCAATACACTGGTAACCGAGCTAATCGCGGCACGGCTCTGCCTCGCGGCTTTCAGAAAGTTGATGCGTTGGAGCTTGTTAAGGCTTGATGGTTTACGCCGCTCAAATTATTTGAAGGATAAAAATCATGAATAAAAACTTACAGTTAGTTAGAGATTTTCATCAGCAATTTGGCATTGCTCAACCTGAATATCCTGACACCGCGCATTTATCGGATATGGATATAGTGATGCGTCAGGCTTTGTTGTTTCAATGTGGGCAAGAGACTTTTCAGGCGATTGCGATTGGCGATACCGCTAAAATTTTAGCTGGCTTTGTTGATTTGGCTTACAACGCTTTGGCTGCGATTGCTTGTCGCGGTGATGATGTGTTGTCGACTGCGGTTAGTTGGCGGCAGGATGGTTCGGTGTTGTCGGTCGTCAAAGCTCTGTCTGACAAAATCAACCGTTGCAGTTCGGGGGAAAGCGTTGATTATTCAGCCTTGTATCGACTTTGCGAACAGCTTGCCAGTCGGTTTCTTAATGCTGATTTCGATGGCGCGTTGGCGGTGGTGCATCACAATTTAATCGCTAATGCGGTTGCATCAACAGGCAATGATTATGCCCAGCGTTTTGAGCGAGAAACCTTGCCGCCAGCACCGGATTTAAGCGCGAATTTATACGAATAAGGGTAGATTGAATGGCAAAAACTTTGGGTTTTGTGGGGATTGGTTTAATGGGTAAGCCGCTAACGCTACGTTTGTTAGCGGCGGGTTATCGAGTCAATGTCTGGAATCGCAGTGCCGATAAATTGACAGCAGTCAGTCAAGCAGGGGCGGTGGTTTGCGATACGGTGGCTGAATTAGTCAGGCAATCCGATGTGATTATTCTCTGTTTAGCCGATACCGCTGTGGTTGAAACGGTGGTGAAACAACAGATTTTGCCGAACGGCAGTGCCGGTAAATTAGTGATTGATTTATCCAGTATCGACCCAGAAGTGACTCGCCAATTAGCCACCGAATTAGACAATCAATGCGGCATGGCGTGGGTTGATGCGCCGGTATCTGGCGGTACTGCTGGCGCTGAACAAGGGAGTTTGGCGATTATGGCCGGTGGCGCTGAGGCGGATATTGCCGTGGCGCGTGAGGTGTTGAAACCCTTATACAGTCGATTGACTCACATGGGCGCAGTCGGCAGCGGTCAAATCACCAAAATCTGTAATCAGATGATAGTGAGTTGCAATGTGTTGGTGATTGCCGAAATGATGGCATTGGCAAAAGCTGCGGGTGTCGATACCGTGAAAATTCCCGAAGCGTTGGCGGGCGGTTTTGCCGATTCCAAGCCGTTGCAAATTGTCGGGCCAGAAATGGCTAATCAATGTTTTGAGCCGGTGAAATGGCGGGTGAAAACCTTGTTAAAAGATTTAAACATGGCAGCGGAATTAGCGCGTAAACAGGGCAGTGCGGTGCCGATTTCCGGTTTAGCCGCCCAGTTGATGCAATTGCATGGCAGCGCGGGTTTTCTGGAGCAAGACCCTTCAACCTTAATCAAGCTTTATAGCCACGACTAATGCCTCGTTTTACAGCTAATCTCAGTTTGTTATTTACCGAAGTACCTTTGCTGGAGCGGTTTGCGCTGGCTAAGCAACACGGTTTCTCAGCGGTAGAAATTCAATTTCCTTATGTTTTGCCAGCCGAGCACATTCAAGCGGCGCTGTTAGAAAATGATCTGCGTTTGGTGTTGTTTAATGTTGATGCCGATACCTTATTGCAAGGCGGTGAAGGGTTAGCAGCGGTGCCAGAAAAACAGGCGCAGTTTAAAGCGGCAGTTGCTCAAGCGGCAGAATATGCAGCGATTTTGAAACCAGAGGCGATTAATGTTTTGCCCGGTCGTTGTTTGGATTTAACCCGATTATCAGAATATCAGGCAACTTTGCTGGAAAACCTGCGTTACGCGAGTCAAGTGTTTGCCGAACAAGGCATTACCACGGTGTTTGAAGCGGTTAACAGCATTGATATGCCGGGTTTTATCGTTGATAACAGTGAAAAAATGCTGGCAGTTTTAGCGGCGGTTAATCATCCCAATTTACGTTTGCAATACGATATTTATCACCTGACCCGAATCGGTGAAGATTGCGCGGCATTTTTCCAACAACATTTGGCGAAAATTGCTCATATTCAATTTGCCGATTGTCCTGGCCGCAATCAACCGGGAACGGGAGCAATTGATTTTGTGAGCTTATTTGATTTATTAGATGCTAATCATTACCCAGGTTGGGTTGGGGCAGAGTACCGGCCTAGCACCACCACTATCGAGAGTTTGGCGTGGATGAAAAGCCTCGCGGTATAATCAGCGCAATCCCTTCTTATAATAAAACCATGTCCAAACATAATTTTACTATTCACCACGCCAGCTTAATCGTTTCCGATGCCGAAAGATCCTTGCGGTTTTACCGTGATATTTTGGGAATGAAGCAAATAGAGCGTCCGCCATTGCCGTTTCCCGGGGC
>CAMCSF010000092.1 GCA_945877625.1 Methylomonas koyamae
ACTAATTTGTTCTTAGCACCGATGATTAAAAACACCAGTGCAATCACGATAGCCGTGAAGAAAATAACTCCTAATGCAATTTCTAGCATTACGATACCCTTATAATTGAATTCCAGAGAAAGCCATGAAGCCTAAAGACATCAAGCCAGCTGTAATAAATGTAATACCTAGGCCTTGAAGGGCGGTTGGAATATCACTGTATTTTAATTTTTCGCGGACGCCGGCCATGACGGTAATCGCCAATGCCCAACCAAAACCACTACCTACGCCATACACTACGCTTTCGCTGAAATTGTAGTCACGTTCAATCATGAACAAACTACCCGCTAAAATCGCGCAGTTAACTGTAATTAAAGGTAAGAAAATACCTAAAGCGTTGTACAAAGCAGGAAAGAATTTATCTAAAGTCATTTCCAAGATTTGCACGATAGCCGCGATCATACCGATACAGCTTAGCAAGCTTAAAAAGCTTAAATCTACGCCAGTAACGCCAAGCCAAGCTAAAGCATCTTCTTTCAATAATGTTTGATAGATGAAGTTATTAGCTGGAACGGTTAAGGTTTGAACAACCATTACCGCAATGCCTAAGCCCATCGCTGTGGAAATTTTCTTGGACACCGCCAAGAAAGTACACATTCCCAAGAAAAACGATAACGCTAAGTTTTCAATGAAAATCGCTTTAACAAATAAACTGATATAGGCTTCCATTAGTGGTGCCCTCCTTCACCATGAGAAATCGACATGATTTTGAATTCATTACGTTCAACTTGATTGGGTTTCAAAGTACGGAAGCCCCAGATAATCAAGCCGATAATAAAGAACGCGCTAGGTGGCAACAGCATTAAACCATTAGGAATGTACCAACCACCGTCTTTAACTAATGGTAATACTTCAAAACCTAATAATTTGCCTGAACCCAATGTTTCTCTGAAAGCTGCAACCATGATCAAAATCAAGCTGTAGCCCATGCCGTTACCAATACCATCTAAGAAGCTTTTTAACGGTGGGTTTTTCATCGCATATGCTTCAGCACGGCCCATAACGATACAGTTAGTAATAATCAAACCAACGAATACCGATAGTTTTTTGCTGACATCGAAAGCAAAGGCTTTTAACAACTGATCAACCACGATTACTAACGAAGCAATAATGATCATCTGTACGATAATCCGAATGCTGCTAGGTGTGTGTTGACGTACCGCACTAATCGCCGCACTTGAACACGCTGTTACTGAAGTTAATGCCAACGCCATGATTAATGAAGTCGACATTTGTGAGGTAACCGCTAAAGCAGAACACACCCCAAGCACCTGTAAGGTGATTGGGTTGTTATCGACCAAGGGTTCAAATAATACTTTTTTAGTTTCTTTATCCATCTTGAGACCTAGCCTTTTGTTCTAATTTTGTTTAGATAGGTAGCGAAGCCTTCAGCACCCATCCAATATTGGACTAAGTTGCTGACACCGCGACTGGTCAAAGTAGCACCGGCTAAGCCGTCAACTTTGTACACTGCATCGGCTCTGCTTTCATCAACACCACCTTTAACCAAGGTCAATGCTACGTCGCCTTTGTCAGAATAGACTTTTTTGCCTTTCCACAAAGCGCGCCAAATTGGATTTACAACTTCACCACCGAGGCCCGGTGTTTCCGCTTGGTCATACAAGTTAATACTTTGTACGGTTTGTGCATCTGGCTCTAAAGCCATGAAGCCGTACATAGTTGACCATAATCCATAGCCATTGACTGGCAAGATAATTGATTGCAACTGATCGCCTTTTTTCACCAAATAGATTTTGGTGTATTTGGCTTTCATACGAATGCTCGCAATATCTTTATCAACTGGAATCAGTTCATTTTGAGCAGGGTCTTTAGCCGCTTTGCGTTGATCATACTCATCCGCATTGATGCTATCGATGTATTCACCAGTTTTTAAATCGACAATTTTGCTTTCAATTCTTTCTTTAAAAGCTTGGTCGATATCGGTGTTGTCTTGTAACAAGCCAGCAACATCAAGAATGTTTTTCTTCATGTCTAAGGCTTTGTTGTAGCTTTGCAATGGTCTTAACGCAACAGTGGCAAGTGATACCAATACCGCACAAACTAGGCACAAGGCTAAAGCAACAGCGATGGTTTTCTCCAAGCTGTCGTTGCTTAATACCAAGACTTTGTCGCGGTAAACTTTAAACTGTTCGTAATATTTGCAGAGCTGCTCGTTGTAATTGCTTGTTTTTTTCTCGGCATTAAGCATGGCGTTTAATCCTTCTTCTGATATTTGCTTGAACAACAAAGTAATCAATCAATGGTGCAAACATGTTTGAGAAAAGAATTGCAAGCATCACACCTTCTGGGAAAGCGGGATTGATAACTCGAATGATGATAATCATCACACCAATCAACGCGCCGTAGATCCAGCGACCTGTATCGGTAACCGCTGCTGAAACAGGGTCAGTAGCCATAAACACAGTACCGAAAGCGAAGCCGCCTAATACCATGTGCCAGTACCAAGGAATCGCAAACATTGGATTGGTTGTGCTACCAACAACGTTTAACAAAGTTGACATGGCAACCATACCTAAGAATACGCCGCCCATAATGCGATAAGACGCAACGCGGGTATAAAGTAGGAATGATGCGCCTAGCAAGCAAGCTAAAGTTGAAGTTTCACCCATAGAACCAGGGATAAAACCGAAGAACGCTTGGAACCAGCTGAAGCTGTTTTGAATCGCTTCCAAACCGCCCATTGACGCTAAAGATAACGCAGTCGCGCCACTGTAACCATCAACAGCAACCCAAACTGCGTCGCCTGAAATAGATGCTGGATAAGCAAAGAACAAGAACGCACGGCCTGTTAAAGCTGGATTCAAGAAGTTTTTACCGGTACCACCAAATACCTCTTTACCTAAAACGATACCAAAAGAGATACCTAATGCCACTTGCCATAAAGGCATATCAGGCGGCAAGATTAAGGTGTAAAGCATTGATGAAACTAAGAAACCTTCGTTTACTTCGTGTTTACGAACGGTTGCGAATAAAACTTCCCATACGCCACCCACTGCTAAAGTGGTGATGTAAACCGGAAAGAAATACAACATACCGTGCACTAAGCAAGATAAAGGGTTGTAGGGATTATAGCCAAACAGCACCATTGGGATTCTGCGCCATCCTTCGATGGAATCAACACCCATAGATTGCATTGCAAGATTCGCTTGGTAGCCGGTGTTATACCAAGCCATCAAGATACAAAATGCAGTGGCAATAACTACAAAAGTCATCGTCCGTTTTAGGTCGTTACCGTCACGAACGTGCGTTTTACCGCGTGTTACATCGGATGGCGTATAGATGAAAGTATCAACCATCTCATAGAGACCGTAATACTTTTCAAGCTTACCACCCTTTGTAAAATGCGGCTCTATGCTATCTAATAAATCTCTAGCCGACATTTATCCTTCCTTCTCAATTTTATTTAAGTTAGCTCTGAGTACTGGTGCGAAATCATGCTTACCTGGATCAACGAATGTAAATAAAGAAACATCTTCTTCATTCAATTCTAAACAACCCAATGATTGAGCAACATCGGTGTCACCAACCACAATTGCTTTCAACAATGGTGTTGCCAAAATATCTAAAGGCATCACTGATTCATAAACACCGACTGGAACGATGGCACGATTACTACCATTTTTGTCAGTGGTTAATGGGAATAAGCGATTGTCTTTACGATCTTTGCTTGATACATACACATTCATTGCTGAATATTTATTTTTACCAGCAACAATCCAGCCAAACAATTCACGAGCGCGGCCTTCTTTTAATGCTGAAACTTGTAAGTCGTAAGCGCCTAAAAAGCCAACTACACCAGCCGCTTCATGTCCGTATAAAACAGAACCAGAAATCACACGGCTTTCTTCGTTTTCTTGCAATTCACCAACCGTCAAATCAGCCAAGTTTGCACCAACGCGGGTACGAACCAATCTTGGATTGTTAACGGTAGGACCAGCCAATGAAACCACACGTTCAACATTCAGCTGTCCAGACGTAAACAACGCGCCAATCGCAATAACCGCTTGATAATCAATATGCCAAACGAATTTGCTGATATTAACTGGATCGATTAAATGAATGTGTGTGCTTGGTAAACCGGCAGGATGTGGACCTGAGAATTCTGCAACTTGAGCAGCGCCATTGCTAGCCACATCAGCACCAGTCGCTTTGCACAAATAAGTTTTGCCAGCAGTCAATTTTGAAATGACGGTTAAGCCATTAGCAAAATCATTGGCACGTTCTTTGATGATAACCGACGGATCGGCCGCTAAAGGACGTGTATCAATCGCTGTTACAAAAATTGAACTTGGAACGCTATCAACACTAGGCACTTTGCCGTAAGGACGTGTTAAAAACGAGGTCCAAAGGCCAGAGTTCAACAAGTTTTCTTTAACTTGCTCTACTGACAAATTGGTTAGCTCGTTTTCAGAGTACTTGGCAAACGTTTCCTGTTTGTTACCTTGCAATTCAATCACAACTGACAATAACGCACGTTTGTCGCCACGATTGATTGCTTTAACCACACCAGCACCTGGTGAGGTGAAGCTAACGCCAGGATTTTTTTTATCAAAAAATAGCGCTTGACCTAATTTAACGTTGTCACCTTCAGCGACAACAACTTTCGGCTTCAAACCAACAAAATCAGCACCCAAAAGCGCGACTGATTGAATGGCGTTACCATCGCTTATCGATTGTTCAGGCCCGCCCGTTATAGGCAAATCCAAACCTTTTTTTATAGTAAATTGCATAGTTGATAAACCTGCTCCCCAGACAAAATTGCTGCAAAAAGTCCTGTGTGAACATTAAAATTCACCGGACACTTCAAGACATAAAACCCTGTCATTACATCACAACTCACCAGCTTTCTCAATTCAAAATCACTGTTTCACAGCCGATTCAATCAGGGAAATAGCGGCATAATTTGCCTTCTCCCTAATCTTTTAAATGTTTTTGATTGCATAGAAAATGGCTTTATTTACACAATTTGTTGTTTCTCAGCGATTTGATACAGGTATAATCGCCGCAACTTAAGCATCTGCTTGAAATTCCAATTAACTTTAAGATTTTTGCGGAAAATAATTCTATGTCGATTCGCCCCAGAAAACACACCCAACAAGTTTTAGTCGGTAACGTTAAAGTGGGAGGTGGCGCACCGATTGTCGTGCAATCGATGACCAATACCGATACAGCCGATATTGCCGGTAGCGTTAAACAAATCATTGAATTATCCAATGCTGGCTCTGAATTAGTCCGCGTTACCGTTAACACAGAAGAAGCTGCCAAAGCCGTTCCTGAAATCGTCAATCAACTGATTCAACAAGGCTACAACGTGCCGATTGTTGGTGATTTCCACTTTAACGGTCACAAATTACTAGAAAAATATCCCGAATGTGCCGAGGCCTTATCAAAATACCGAATCAATCCCGGTAACGTCGGCAAAGGCAAAGCGCGCGACCCACAATTCCAGCAAATGATTGAATTTGCTATTCGTTATAACAAGCCAGTGCGTATCGGTGTTAATGGCGGCAGTCTTGATCAAGCGGTTTTAACGCGTTTACTTGATGAAAATAGACAACTTGACACTCCAAAACCATTACCCGCCATTACCCGCGAAGCAATTGTCTTATCTGCATTAGAAAGCGCGGCCAAAGCTCAAGAATTAGGTTTAGGTAAGGACAAAATCATTCTGTCTTGCAAAATCAGCAATGTCCAAGAATTGATTAGCATTTACGAAGACTTAGCCAACCGTTGCGATTACGCACTCCACTTAGGCTTAACTGAAGCCGGCATGGGCTCAAAAGGCATTGTCGCCTCCTCTGCCGCTTTAGGGGTTTTGATGCAACAAGGCATCGGCGACACGATTCGTATTTCATTAACACCCGAACCTGGCGCGGCTCGCACCAAAGAAGTGATTGTCGGCCAAGAAATTTTGCAAACCATGGGCTTCCGTTCATTTACACCAATGGTTATCGCTTGCCCAGGCTGCGGTCGCACCACTAGCGATTATTTCCAACGTTTAGCACAAGACATTCAAACTTATCTCCGCGACCAAATGCCAGTTTGGAAAGACAAATATAAAGGCGTTGAAAATATGGAAGTGGCGGTAATGGGTTGCGTAGTGAACGGTCCAGGTGAAAGCAAAAACGCCAACATCGGTATCAGCTTACCTGGCACCGGTGAAACCCCTGTCGCACCGGTATTTGAAGATGGCATTAAAACCGTTACCTTAAAAGGTGACAACATTGCCGCTGAATTCCACGCCTTAGTTGAACGCTATATCGAATCACATTACAGCGCGAACTAAGCACAACCATCAGATACAAAAAAGGCGGCTAGTAAGCCGCCTGTTTTATGCTGGCAATTTTTTAATGCTCAGATTCAATCAAACTCGGCGCGTAATAAAATACAAATAAAGAAAACGCCGCTAACCAGCTATAAGTAGCAATCACCACAAAACCACTATACCAATCCGGCAAAACCGCAGGCAGTAATACTAAAAACAACGCTGCAATATTAATCAAGATAAATGCAATCGCCATCACATTCGACGCCCGCAACGCCCGCCCCACTTGCCCTATAGCCAATCTTGACATCAACCCCAGACTAAGCGCCGCAATACCGCCCACTGCAAAAGCATGCAAAGCCAAAGAAACCGCAACCACATCATAAGCAGCTAAAGCCAATAAACCGAAGCCTAAAATTAGCCACGCATATCCAAGATATAAAACCCAAAGCAACGGCACAAATAAAATTCGTCGATCAAACCAAGTGGCTAATCGAACCGCATTAACCACTAATGCAATCAAGGCAGTTGACGCTAATAAAAAACTGGAGACATCAAATATTAAAAATACGAAAGCAACAATACTTGATACAACCGCCAAAACATCTAGCAAGGGATTTTGAATATAAATCACCCCCGACAAACTGCGCTCAATTACCGAAGGCAACACCCAACCAGCACTAAACAACAAACCAACCACAATCAAGGCAATCTCAAGATTAACCCCTAAATCAGCCGATAACACTGCAAAACCAAGCACTTGAGCATGAATTAAAGCATTACCCACCGCCATCAACAAAACCAACAATAAATAAGCAAAATACTTATAACTATCTGTATTTAATATCGGTTTAATCAACCAAAATACCAACAAAGGTAAAAAAGCAAAATCAATACCGGCAATTAAAACATCAGGCAATAAATCAGAATAAAAAGGCACTACGCGCCCATAAATCCAAACGAAACTTAATGCCGCCAATTGATCAGAATTAATCACCGCTGATTTACTAGCGTTTTTCAGCGCTGTTAATAAAATCCCAGCTAAAACAGCCGAACCAAAACCCAACAACATCTCGTGGGCATGCCAAAGCGCAACCGGAAAATAATTATCGATATGTAAAGCACCATTGGAAATTCTATTCCACACTGCAATCAAGGCTAACGCCGACAAACCCGCCAAAGCAAAAAACACCCTAAAGCCCATTGCAAACAGTGGATATTCAAAAACAGGCTTGTTATTCATTTAATCGTTCCTCTAACCAATCGATTTCGTTATTTGTAAAGCCGGCGATTATACGCACATCTCGATTGAATGGACCTTTAGGTTTACCGTTATAACAAGCAACAATTAATTCTTTATAAGCTTGTTCTGGATCGAGTTGACGCTGTTTGGCCAGAAAATTAAACCAATAAGAACCACGCTCAACATGACCAATTTCATCATTAAAAATTCGGGTTAATAAAGCAACGCTAGCCTCATCGCCTAATTGCTTAAACTTAGCAATCATACCTGGCGTCACATCCAACCCTCTTGCCTCCATACATCTTGGCACTACCGCCAATCTCGCCAAAATATCATCAGCCGTTGCTTCAGCGTGCCACCACAAACCACTGTGAGCCGGTAAGTCACCGTAATCGATGCCAAATTGCTGCAAATGCTGGCGTATCATTGCAAAATGTAGCGCTTCTTCGTCGGCAATTTTCAGCCAATCAGCATAAAACGGCTCAGGCAAATCGCGAAACCGATAAATAATGTCCCAAGCTAGATAGATTGCAACAAATTCAATATGTGCTAAAGCATGAAAAAAAGCCGCCTTACCCTCGACACTATCCATTCGACGCCGAGGCATATCACGAGGAAGCATTAACTGAGGTTTCTCGGGGAAACAAGTTTGCTGAATCGGTTTTACAGCTAAATTAGCCTGAAAATCCAACCGATTAGTATCAAGCAACTGTTTGGCATGATAGGTTAGCGTGAGTTTTGGTTCAACATCACTACTGAACAAACAAGATTCAGCAATAACAAACAGGTTATCTGATTCAATGACCACAACAACCTGCCTTACTGGTTTTTGACATATTTTAGAGATTGTAAAACTAACTATTTCGTGGAATTTGCAATACCTGCCCTACTCG
>CAMCSF010000093.1 GCA_945877625.1 Methylomonas koyamae
TCACAGGCTTATCTTTTACTATCGGCCTATTTGGTTTTATGTCTGGTGAATTCATTATCTCCACTTTGCTATTCGGTGCAGCCACTGTTTCTAGCAATCTTGATTTTAATGACTCGTTTAAAGCTTAACTACTTTAAAAAACTGTAGGGTTTGCATCGCATACCTTTAAAGCATTGCCTAGCACAAAAGCCTTCAATTGGTACGCGGTGCGTACCCTACTGGTTAGCAGACTTTTTAAACAGTTAAGCCTGTGTACTTAAACCGATTTATGTTGTATCTCCTCGTTGTTAAGCTAACTTTTTAAGTAGCTTTTTTACCCTCCACTATCGATGTGGAGGGATTTTTTTAATTCTCAAAATCCTTGCCAGCACGGTTTATGCCATCTAAACCCGTGCTAATGATAAAATTCCTTATCTTTCACTCATCAATCAACGTAACAATGACAGCTCCTGCCGCGCTTTACGAATCATCCCTCCCCCATTTAAAACTACTCGGACGCGGCAAAGTTCGCGATATGTACGAGATTGACGACCAACATTTGCTGATTGTCACTAGCGACAGAATGTCGGCATTTGATGTGATTATGCCCGACCCGATTCCCGGCAAAGGCCAAGTGTTAACCCGCGTTTCCAATTTTTGGTTTAACAAAATGCAAGACGTGATTCCGAATCATTTGAGCAACGATTTAAGCTTGGCTGATGTGATTCCTGACGAAAGCTTGCGCCAGCAAGTTGAAGGCCGCGCGATTATTGTTAAACGCTTAAAGCCATTGCCGGTAGAAGCCATCGTTCGTGGCTATTTAATCGGCTCTGGCTGGAAAGATTATCAAAACACCGGCAAAGTCTGCGGCATTGAACTACCGAGCGGCTTGCAACAAGCCCAACAATTGCCCCAAGCGATTTACACACCGTCTAGCAAAGCCGAAGTCGGCACCCATGACGAAAACATCACTTATGCTGATACCGTGGCATTAATGGGCGAAGAAATCGCCGCGAAAGTGCGTGATGTCAGTATCCAGCTTTACACAACCGCCGCTGAATATGCCCGTGAACGCGGCATTATCATTGCTGATACGAAATTTGAATTTGGTTTGGATGATGCGGGGACTTTGTATCTGATTGATGAAGCGCTAACCCCTGATTCATCAAGATTCTGGCCGGTTGAACAATACCAAGTTGGCATCAGTCCACCGAGCTTTGATAAACAATATCTGCGTGATTATCTGGAAACCTTGGACTGGAATAAAACCGCACCGGGTCCGAAATTACCGGATGAAGTGAGTCAGCAATGCAGCGCGAAATATCGCGAGGCTGAGTTGAAGTTGATTGGGGCTTAAACAATCTATCACTATCTCAGGCGAAGGGTGTGCTGAACAACGTGAAGCGCATCGTTCGCGATGGATCCGCCATCTCTGGACGGGATATTTATTTATCCCGTCCAGAGATGTTTTAAATTAATTTCAGATCAGGGTTAACCAACCGTCCATTCCGACTCAGGTTCCCAACTCCTTAACCAGTTAATCACTTTAGAAGCCGGCATGGGTTTAGCAATCGCATAGCCTTGCGCTAATTCGCAGCCCATCGCCAGTAGCATTTCGCCTTGCTCAATGGTTTCAACCCCTTCGACAATCAGTTGCTTACCCATATCGGTCGCCATAGCCATGATATGCGCCACCACTTTTAAATCTTGATGAGAATTGGTGATATTGGAGATAAAGCTACGATCCAATTTGACGGTTTTAATCGGCAACTGTCGCAAATAAGTTATCGATGAATAACCGGTACCAAAGTCATCTAAAGCAAACTCAATCCCCAATTTACGACAACTATCAATGACAAGATTGGCTTCAAATCGGTCGGTTAGGGCAATGGTTTCTAAAATTTCAAACTCTAAAAGTCCGGCTTGGTAGTTGGGATGATTCGCGATTGCTGAGGTTAAATTTTCGACAAAATCAGGTTGATGTAATTGTCTGGCATCGATATTGATACTGATAGGCAAATAAATGCCTTTTGCTTGCCATCGGCTAATTTGCTTTAAGGCTTGATTAATTACCCAATAACCTAACTCAATACCAACAGGATGATTTTGGATAATCGGCAAAAATGCTGATGGCGACAATAGCTCTGATGCTAGATGATTCCAGCGAATCAAACCCTCAAACCCCAAAATTTCACCGCTACGCATATTAACTTTGGGCTGGTAATACAACTCAAAGTCGCCATCATATAAACCGGTTTGTATCGATTGAATCGCGTTGTTACGGGTGACAATTGATTGATCAATATTGCCATCAAAATAATGGTGACGATTCTTGCCTTGTTGTTTGGCGATATACATTGCTTGGTCGGCACTACGCAAAATCGTATCGCTATCGGTATCAAAATTGAGTTGCTCGCTAGGATAGAGCGCGACACCGATACTGGCCGAGACTTTTAAACTCAAACCGCTTAATGCAATCTTGGTACTACAGCTTTGTAATAGATTAAGAATCGGCAGTTCAACACTGGTTTCACTGTCCAAATCATCCAAAATCACCACAAACTCATCACCACCGAGTCGCGCCAAAGTATCGCTTTCGCGAATCGCAGCTTTCATCTTTTGGCCGATTGCCAACAAAAACTCATCGCCCACTTCATGACCATAGTGATCATTAATGGTTTTAAAGCCATCGAGATCAATAAATAACACCGCCAAAAAGCCACCACGTCGCCTAACCCGAGTCATCGACTGGTTTAATCGATCGATTAACAGCAAGCGATTAGGCAAGCCAGTCAAATTATCGTAATAAGCCAGATGCTCTAATTGTTGGCGCCGATGGCTAATCCCAGAAATATCACTAGCCACCGCCAAATAACGATGTGGCTTGCCCTGACTGTTATAAACAATGGAAATAGTGGTGATTAGTGTGACCAAGGACCCATTTTGATGGCGATTAATCAATTCGCCTCGCCAAACACCCTCGGTATTAATCTTTTGCCACATTTCGGTATAAAAATCACTATCGTGATAACCGGATTTGAGGATTCTGACATCTTTACCAATCGCATATTCTCGTGAGTAACCGCTAATCTCCGTAAAACGCTGATTACAGTCCAAAATAATACCGTCGAGATCGGTGGTATAAATCATTTCATGCGAGACGTTGAAAAAATCAGTCGCCGCTTTGGAATTTCGAACGTTGGTAATATCAATACAGGTGCCGATATAGCCTTCAAATTCACCGTCTTCAGAATAACGCGGCACACCATGCGCATCAATCCAACGATATTCGCCATCGGCACGACGTAAGCGATATTCGATACGGTAGGCTTGGCGACGGTCAAAATTCTCGTTATAGCTGTTGAGACAGAATTCATAATCGTCTGGGTGAAGCCCATCCGCCCAGCCTTGCCCCTGTTGATGTTGCAAACTCCGACCAGTAAAGTCGAGCCAATGCTTGTTAAACCAAAAACGGTTTTTATCAATGTCGGCTTGCCAAATTAATACCGGCGCGGCGTCAGCCAACTGCCGAAAACGCTTTTCTGAGCTCATCAGATTGGCTTCTAACTGCTTGCGCTCGGTCACATTTCGTTGAATGCCAACAAATTGGGTTAAATTTTGTTCGCTATCAAAAATAGGGCTAATGCTTAAATCGTTCCAAAATGTTGAGCCATCTTTGCGATAGTTAAGAATTTCACCGAAAAAAGGTTGCTCTGCATTCAATGCCGCTTTGATTGCTTGGATTTGTTGTGGGTCTGAGTCTGCCCCCTGCAAGATTGAGCACGATTTGTCGAGCATTTCCTCTCGGCTATAGCCAGTCAGTTTTTCGAAATCGGCATTCACATAAGTAATGCGTCGATTAGTATCGGCAATTAAAATACCGTTAGGCATTAAATCTAATAACACACTGCGGGTATGCGCGGTTTCTGTCAGTTGTTTGTCGAGGTGTTTGTTTGACAATGCTTGCGATAAAGCCTGACCAATTAATTGGCTAAGCGCTAATTCATTCACTGTCCAAGCAAGACTGCGACCTTGCGAAGTTTCATTCCATAGTTCAAACGACTTACGCGGCGTTAGCAGGTAATCACCGTTACTATTTTGAGTTAAACCATTGGCATAAACACCCGCCCATTTAATGGTGCGAGGCTTTTCTTGGCGTAACCAGATAATACAGTTTTGCATATCGGTTGAAAGCCGAATCGCCAGCAGGCCGGCTGCTTTATGTTGATACGGTTGGGCGTCGGCAAATTGGCTTGAAAGCTGGCTACAGGCATAAGGTAGCGTGCCAATCTTGTGACTAAGCCAATCTAATAACAGCGTTATTTCACCGTGACTCGGTGTGATGCCATCGACAAAACGCTCACCATTAACCAAGACAATAACCCCGGTTGCGTCGACAATATTCATCAACTTTGGCAATAATTCATTGGGCAATTTGCTGGCTTTTTGGCTAAACGAGGCCATGATTTGAATATTCAAATCCAAGGTTTTGTGCATCAAACGCTGCTGTTCGTACAATTCCAAGGTGGCGAGTTTTGAGGCAATTTGGCGACTGAATAGATGGCCGATTTCGCGCATCGCCACTGAAATTCGTTTAGGCGTTAGGTGATGACAGGCGATGAGGCCCCACAGCTTGCCATTTTGCAGTAATGAAATGGTCATGGTTGCCGCCACGCCCATATTACGCAAATATTGCAAGTGTATCGGTGACACACTACGCAAGGAGGACAAAGTCATGTCTAGCGGCAATTCGGTGTGAGGATTGAGTTGCGGGACTAATGCAACCGGTTGTGCATCAACATCGGTCACTACCCGCACTAAATTTTGTGTGTAAAGCGCTCTGGCTTGTGGCGGAATATCGCTGGCAGGAAAATAAATACCTCGATAATCAGGGGCTGCATCAACCCGACTTTGCGCAATGACTTGCCCATCCCAGTTCTCATCAAAGCGATAAATCATGACATTGTCATAAGCAGTCACCGATCGGACTAAATCGGCTTTTTGCTGTAGATATTCAATGAGGGATTTTTCTTCATCACAATCGAGCAGTAAATGCTGGGTTTTTAACAGCAGATCGGTCAAGCCTTCTTTTTTGGCTAAACCGCAATCATTCGATAGTTCTAAAACCGGCGAATTAGCCGATAGATAAAGATGGGCATCTAGCTGATTTTGGTTAATGTCAATGCAACCAATAGCGGTTTTGGCGGTTGACTGATGAGCATTGGCGATTAATTGTTCAACCTGAATAGCGGCGGCTTCACCGAGAACCGCTCGCAGGGGCTGACCTAAGGCTTGTTCAGGTGAAATATCCAGCAACTGGGCGAGGTTTTCACTGACTTGAATAAGGGTATGCACTGAGTTTTGACTTAAAACCAGTGCAACACCGTGTGGCTGAACATTACCCAGTTGATGAATCGGTTCGGCAGCACATTGTTGTAAGGCTTGTCTTAATGCCTGAGAGGTTTCTTTAATCATAGCTTGCCTCTAAATAGGCGAGAAACAGTATTAGATAGGGCGAAAATGTGGAACGATTTTAGCTTTGGCTTGCTTGCTTGCTTGCTTGCTTGCTTGCTTGCTTGCTTGCTTGCTTGCTTGCTTTTTTATTGTGCAGCACCATGATGCAATTACAATGGATGATAAAGGTGCATTATCAACCTTTAAGTGGGTTTTATATCCAAGAGCAACAGTCGTTTTGTTGCTTAATTCAAATATAAGGTGGGGTTTTAATACCGATTAGGAAGTGTTACAAAACTAATGAGTATCGTTAAGCAATAAAAAACCCGCTAAGCCTTGCAGCTTGCGGGTTTTTGATGTTCATTGAACTTTTATATTTAACTGTGGAGGCTGCGGCCGGAATCGAACCGGCGTATACGGCTTTGCAGGCCGCTGCATAACCATTTTGCTACGCAGCCAAAACCTTTGTTAAATAAAAAAGCCGCGAATATCGCGGCTTTTTTAAATTGGAGCGGGAAACGAGGCTCGAACTCGCGACCCCAACCTTGGCAAGGTTGTGCTCTACCACTGAGCTATTCCCGCGTAACTGAATATTCGTCTATTATAGCGACTAAAAATATTCTGTCAACATTTTTTATTGTAAATTTACTGAAAGCGCCCAACCTCTTTTGCCTTCGCACTCACCAGTCGTCATTTCAACTTCAGCAAACACATCTTTTTTGCCATAAGCATCTTGAGATTGGATCAATTTAACCGGTGTACCTTCTGCAATGTGTTTGCATGAACCATCACGATCAGCCTCTTCGGTATCATCATAAGCAGCCATTGAGCCAGGTACGCTGACTAAACGAATAGTCGCATTTGGATCATAGGCATTAGCACCTTTCAAGACGTAGTTTTGACCAACCACAATCGGTTTTGATTGATGAGCTACCAATTTGCTGTCTGAGCCGCCGCTCAGTAACAATACCAATAACAAGACGATGCCACCTAAGCCACCGTAAAAAACTTTAGGATTAGACTCTCTCAACGCTAAAACACTGGCAACAATATTGCCAACTTCATTTTCAGCAGGTTCAGCAACCA
The DNA here is from genome assembly GCA_945877625.1 of Methylomonas koyamae. Classification (GTDB taxonomy): domain Bacteria; phylum Pseudomonadota; class Gammaproteobacteria; order Methylococcales; family Methylomonadaceae; genus Methylomonas; species Methylomonas koyamae_C. The sequence continues at coordinate 6,520 of CAMCSF010000093.1, forward strand.
CTGGCTCAGCTACTTCAGGTGCCGCAGCTTCAGTAACGGTTGATTCTTCTGTTTCGTTGATGTTTTCTTCAGTACTCATGGGACGTCTCCTCTTAAAAGGTAATTATTATTATGTCTAAAGTAATAAAGTTACCACGCTATTGAAACATTTCAAGCTTTGTTTACTAAAGCCAGATTTCAGAAATGCGAATACTTAAAGCGCAAACCTTATTGCAAGACAAATTTAAGGCCAATCACCAACAACAAAGTCGCCAGCACAGGCCGTAAAAAAGCTTCAGGAATTTTGGCACTCAAGTGACTACCCACCCAAATTCCCGGCACAGAACCAATCAACAAACTCAATAGCAAATCTAAATCAAAATTGCCTAAGCTCAGATGCCCCAAACCAGCCACAGCTGTTAATGGAATCGCATGAGCCAAATCAGTACCGACGATTTTCAAAGTCGACATGCGTGGATACAAAAACAGCAAAGCCACTGTTCCTAAAGCGCCTGCCCCAACAGACGACAAAGTCACCAACACACCGAGCACAATACCGGTCAATATCGTCGCCACTTTTTCCCAACGCGGTGAAAAACGCCCCGCATTATCAGGCGAGCTGTTATCGTCACTAATCAGCTGCTCTTTACCTTTATTACGCAATAGCAAACTACGCACCAACAAAGCCAAAGCGGTCAACAACAACGCCACGCCCAAGGTAAAAGTAATCGCGCCAGTAATTTCTTTACCAACCGACATTAGATTTTTTAACACATACAGCGTCACACCCGCCGCCGGCAAACTACCTAACGCCATCAACTTCACAATCCGCCAATCGACAGAGCCATGTTTACCATGATGAACAAACACCCCAGCGGTTTTAGTAATCGAGGCATACAGTAAATCAGTACCCACAGCCACCGCAGGCTTAAAGCCAAACAAAAACACCAATAGCGGCGTCATCAACGAGCCACCACCAACGCCGGTTATCCCTACCAACAAGCCGACTGCAAATCCAGAAAGCGAATACATCAAGTTCATTTGTTATCACCTTTTTATAGAACATATCTTTTAAAAGAATATAACAGCTGAAAGCCTGTATTTTTAATGAAAAATTCTCATAACTTTATCTGCATTTAAGATAAACACGCTGTTGATTCACAAACACCTAGACAAGTGAGGGAATTTGGAACAGAATATAAACAAATCCTTATATTTACTCGTAACAGGCTAGTCTTATGATTTTTAGACAACTTTTCGAAGCGGAAACGTCTACATACAGCTATTTGCTCGGCTGCGAACGCACTCGCCGCGCCTGTTTAATCGACTCGGTTGCCTCGGAAGTTGATACCTATATTGATCTGTTACACAGCCTAAACCTGAACTTACTCTACACCTTCGAAACCCACGTCCATGCCGACCACATCACTGGCGCCGGTTTACTCAGACAAAAATTGGGCTCTAAGAGTGTGGTGCATCGCGATGCCGGTGCCATGTGCGCTGATTTATTAGTCACCGACGGCGTGTTATTACAAATCGGGGATTTAGAATTTGAAGTTCGCCACACCCCAGGCCACACCAACGGTTGCGTCAGTTATGTGATGCACGACCGCGTATTTACTGGCGATGCGCTGTTAATCAATGGCAGCGGCCGCACCGATTTCCAACAAGGCGATGCCGGCCAGCTTTACGACAGCATCACTAAAAAATTATTTAGCCTACCTGCCGACAGCTTGGTTTACCCCGGCCACGATTACCACGGCAACACCGTTTCCACGATTAAACAAGAAATCGCCAAAAACAGCCGTTTAGGCAACAACGCCAGCCGCGAGGAATTTATTGCCACGATGCAAAACCTACAGTTGACCTATCCCAAGTTCATCGACCAAGCCTTACCGGCCAATCAATCCTGCGGCTTAATGCCACAAGGTTAAAGGGAAACTCGTCATG
>CAMCSF010000094.1 GCA_945877625.1 Methylomonas koyamae
TCGTGGCGTTTTTTACGATCAATACGCGGATCGTCAAGCTCTGCAAAGTGTTCGATCAAACTCATGGCAACGGCGCTCTTCTTCTGTAATATGAAAAACTTATCTTAATACTTTGTTCTTTATTTGATTTTTAATGCGTTTGCCCTGGCGGTTTGGAGAAGGTGGCATCGAATCATGCCACCTTGTAGAAGCAAGGCAACGCTTAAATTTTAGCGACGCGCTGTTTTAAATAATCAGCAAATTCTTGATTGATTTCGTTATGCAACAAGCCGTATTCGACGTTGGCTAACAAAAAGCCAAATTTAGAACCACAATCGTAACGGTTGCCTTCAAATTCATAAGACAACACTGGCTCGTCTTTCATTAACGCCGCAATCGCATCGGTTAATTGAATTTCGCCACCCGCGCCACGACCGGTGTTTTCGATTTTTTCAAAAATCGCTGGGGTTAAAATGTAACGACCGACCACCGCAATATTAGAAGGCGCGACTTCTGGTTTTGGTTTTTCGACGATCGATGACAAGCGCCCTACTTTTGGCGCAGTTTCTGTATGTTCGACAATACCGTATTTATGGGTTTCTTTCGGATCAACACGCTCAACCCCCAAAATACTGCTTTGTTCCTGATTAAACAATTCCACCATTTGCTTAATGCAACCGCGAGAACCATCTTCGATTAAATCATCTGGCAAAATCACCGCAAATGGCTCATCGCCAACCACCGCTTTGGCACAATGCACCGCATGACCTAAACCCAAAGCTTCGGCTTGACGGACAAACACGCAAGTCACATGCGGCGGCAACAATTCGCGCAGCATTTTTAATAATTCGGTTTTACCGCTTTTTTCCAGTTCTTTTTCTAATTCGTAAGATTTATCGAAATGATCTGGAATCGAGTTTTTGTTACGGCCGGTCACAAAAATCATCGTATCAATACCGGCAGCAATCGCTTCTTCAACCGCATATTGGATTAATGGCTTATCAACAATCGGCAACATTTCTTTGGCAACGGCCTTAGTAGCCGGTAAAGAGCGAGTGCCAAGACCGGCGACTGGGAAAACGGCTTTTGTGATTTTTTTGCTCATAATGACTGTTTCTCGTTGTAGTTATTAGTGTTGTTGTGGTCAATAATCGCTGTCATAGCTTATCTGTGGCTTAAATTAGCTACAAAAACGCAGGTATTTTAGTGGATAATCCGATTTTATTTTCAACCCTTACCCAAAAACATAGCATGAAAAAATGGTCATACGCGCTTTTAGTGTTGTTGATGCCTTTAAATTCAGGTTTTGCACAGGACTTGCTAGAAACCTATCAACTAGCCCTGCAAAATGACCCTGACTACAAAGCCTCAGATATTAACAAACTGTCAGTCGCAGAAATAAAGTCACAAAGTATTGCTCAGATGTTGCCGAATATTGGATTCAACGCCAACAGCAGCAGAAACCGCCTAGAAAGCTCTAGTTTTTTGGGCACAACGCTACAACATTTTTGGGATCACAAATTAGGATTTAGTCTTAAACAACCGGTTTTCCACTGGGATCATTGGATTCAACTAGATCAGGCTGATAACAAAATTGCTCAAGCTGAGGCTCAATTTCAAGCCAAACACCAAAGCTTAATCAGACGCACAACTGAAGCTTATTTCAACATTCTGGCCGCCGAAGATAATCTGGAATTTGCCAGCGCTGAGAAAAAATCTATCGCAAAACAGTTAGAACAGGCTAAACAACGCTTTGAAGTTGGGATTATCGCTATTACTGATGTTTACGAAGCTCAAGCCGGCTATGACCGCGCCTTAGCCAGTGAAATTGAAGCGCAAAATCAACTCGACAATACAAAAGAAGCTTTACGAGAAATTCTCGGTGACAACAGTGCCAACCTAAACAGTTTGCACAACCAGATTCCTTTAAGCCCACCTGCTCCAGAAGATTTATCAGCTTGGTCGGATAGTGCTGAAAATAATAATTTTTCGATTGTGGCCCAATTTAATCAAGCCGAATACATTCGTAAAACCATTGATATTCAACAATCCAAGCATTTACCAACACTAGACATCGTTGCTCAATACGGTGATCAAGATACCGGTAACCGCTATGGTTTAAGGGGTAACAACGAAAATATTGCTTTGCAATTAAATATTCCACTTTACGAGGGCGGCGGCACATCATCCCGCACCCGCCAAGCCCAATACGACTACGAAGCTGCCAAGCAAGACCTGTTAAAAGTTAAACGTAGCGCAACCCGTGGCGTTAAAGATGCCTTCCGTGGCGTCGTGTCCAGCATTAGCCGCGTCAAAGCTTTAGACGCAACCGTGCAATCGGCTGAAAAAGCCGTCGAAGCGGCTGAAGCGGGTTTTGAAGTCGGCACTCGGACCATGGTTGATGTATTAACTGAAGAGCGCAATTTGTATAAAGCCAAAAGCGACTATGCACGAAGCCGTTACGATTATTTGATTAATGGCATCAAACTTAAAGAAGCGGCTGGCAGTTTAAGTGAACTGGATTTACAGCAGATTAATCAGTATTTGCAGAAGTTGTAGTTCTAAAAAGTGGGCGTTGTCGTCAATCAAGTGTACTAGCTCAAACCTATCCTTCACCGACTGTTTGAGCTAATTTGGAAATCAATGTGGGATGAAAATAAATACCTTGGGCTTGCATCGCTTTGACGGAATCATTAAACGATGGAATTAATCTTTGTTGCTTTGCTTTTAGCAAAATGCCTAGTGTGCCTGTTACCTTTAAACCAAGATATTCGGCCATATTTCGACCAATCCTTTCGTCGATAATAACCCAATCGGCAGGCCATATCCAAGGTATGCTTTTCGCCTTTATCCAGCTCTAGCAATACGCTGGAATGCTGGATTGGTGTTGATTGCAAAGGCTTAATCCAATCCAACTCATAGAGATTAGGAACATAAATTGAGCCGCCAGCAGCACATTCTTCAATGACTTCAGTTACGAGATGAATTTCGCCTAATAATTGTGGCATCAGCTCTAAGCTTTGAATACTGCTAAGAGCGATAATCGGCGTGGTATTGGAGAAAACAATCATAACAAAGCGGTTTCTCTAGCAAAATCATCAGCCGTATCTTCTAACAAACTAGCCCCTGCTTCAAAAGCCATCTGCAAAAAAGCCACTCGCTCAATACCCAACCAACTTGCCGCTGTACCCGATGACAATTTACCTTCCTTGAAAAGACTAATCGCTGCTTGTTTTTTTAAATAATCAGCAAAACCCTCGGCATTAAGATGAAGTCCTAATAGGATTTCTGGCGGACAATGAATGGTCACTGTTTGTTGCATAGTAAGATCTCAATTGATAAATCAGTTTTCCAAAGTATTTGTGTTTTCTATTATCGCCTTGTTTTTCAGAACCCATCTAAATAATCAGCGCCGATTACCAAGCCCCTGAACCCCACTCACCATCGCCTCCCCCAATCGCCCAACGCACTGACTTTGCGCTTTCACCATTGCCGCCGTCTGACTAGCATCGGCATGAATAGCGCATTCAAAACGCTTAGTTAACACAGTCTGTTCTTGCTGTTTAATCTGCCATTGCGCTGATAAACGATTGTCACCGCTGGCGGTTTGATGGAAAGTCAGTAGATCAAGCGTGATTTGATAATCAATTGTTTGTCGTGGCGCCCAAGGGTGGCGAACCACTTGTTCAACCCCTAAATCAGCGGCCAATTGCTGTGCCAACACGCGACTCAAATTTTGATCCAAGCGCTCTGCCCAGCGATTTTTCTCATCAAACTGATACTGGTTTTCGCCTATCGCCACCACCATTTGTGGCCTATCCAAATACTCCGGTAAATGAATTGGCCCAAGCCCAATCACGGTATTTTTATCCAACAGCGCCTGTTGACCAACTTTAGCTAATGGCGCTTCCAACATATAAAAATGCATTGGCGAATTACCGCCGCAACCACTCAGTAGCAACGCCAAGCTAATCGCTAATCCACACTGTTTATTTGCCATAAATAATCGCATTCGGTTGGCGCTCCAAGGATTCGGTTAAATCTTTCAAAGATCGAGAGGCATCACGGATACCAAACAACGCTTGGCCTAGCGGCGAATCCGGCGTTGCTAAAGTTTCCACCGCATTGACCGCGTGATGCGACTCTTGTAAAAGTTTGGTTGCCGTCACCAAGCTTTGCTCAGTGGCTTTTAATACCGGCAACATTTGCTGCATATTGGCGCGAGTATCGGTCACAGCGCCATTCGCATTATTCAATAACGGCCCGATTTGCTGGTTCATGGTTAACATCAGCTGCTGGGTTTCTTGTAGTGATTTTGACAAAGCTGCCAGCGATTTTTTGACATCATCCGATTTCAATAAATCACGGGTTTCGCGCAAAGTTTCCGATAAATCTTTGACCATCTGCTCTAAAGGCAATTGTCGAACTTTGCTAATTAAAGCCTCGGCGGTATTTCTGATTTCATCGACCGTAGTCGGCACACTGGGCAATTCTGGCAAGTTTTTATAATTCAAACTGGTGACATTACCCGGTTTTTCATAATAAAAATTCAAGTCCACATACAGCAATCCAGTCAACAAACTTTGGGTTTCAAGACGGGCTTTTAATCCCGCATCAATTAACTGTTTGGTATCTTGTAAGCGTTGTTTCTCGGTATGTGCATGAGCTTGGCTACCGGAAAAATAACGCAATAATTCCGGATCAATTTCAATCACGACCGGCTTAAAAATACGCCCTGAAACGGTATCAATTTGCAGCGAAATTTCTTTGACGTTGCCAATTTGTACGCCCTGTAATTTAACCGGTGCGCCGATATTCAAGCCGTTCAAAGCTGAATCAAAAAAAATTACAAAGCGTTTTTTGTCTTTAAAAAAATCGTTGCCGCCAAACAGCATGATGCCGCTGGCTAATAACACTAACGCCCCGACCAAAAACGCGCCGATAGCAAAGGGTTTAATCGGTTTACTCATACCCTACTCCGGGTTGCTGTTGCGGTGTCCTGCCGCGCGTTAAAAAATTAATCACTTTCGGGTCGTTGGATTCGGCTAATAATTGTTGAGGTGGGCCGCTGGCGATCATGGTTTTGGTTTCTGGATCGAGAAATACCGCATTATTGCCAATCGCAAAAATGCTGGCTAATTCGTGGGTAACAATCACCACCGTCGCCGACAAACTATCTCGCAAACGTAAAATCAAATCATCCAAGCGTTTTGAAGTAATCGGATCTAAACCTGCCGAGGGTTCATCAAAAAACAAAATCGCCGGATCAAGCGCCATCGCCCTCGCCAAGCCAGCGCGTTTTTGCATCCCGCCACTAATCTGCGCCGGATAATAATTTTCAAAACCCGCCAAACCGACCAAGGCCAATTTATAGGCAACGATTTCGCGAATTTTCGATTTGGATAATGGCGTGGATTCAGTTAACGGCAAAGCGACATTTTCAGCCAAAGTCATCGAACTCAACAAAGCCCCACTTTGAAATAACACCCCAGTGCCCTGCAACAACTGTCTTCGCTCGCTTTCAGAGGCTAGACCAAAATTCTGCTCACCGTAGTAAATATCACCCTGCGCCGGTGCCTGCAAACCAATCAGATGCCGTAACAAAGTGCTTTTGCCACAACCACTGCCACCCATAATGATAAAAATATCACCGCGATTGACCGTAAAATTCAAATCACGCTGAATCAGATTATCGCCATAAGCCATAGTCAAATTTTTGACGCTTAAACAAGCCTGAGTCATGGTTAAATCCCCAGCCGATTACAAATGATGGTCATAATCGAATCCGCCACCACGATAAAGACGATACTGGTCACCACTGCAGAAGTGGCCGCATCACCGACCGCCGAAGCACTCCGCCCACATTGCATCCCGCGCATACAACCCGACAAGGCAATCAACACCCCAAATACCGCGCATTTAACAAAGCCAATCACAAAATCCTTCATTTTCACGGCATGAATGGTTCTATCGACATATTCAGCCACCGATACATCAAAGATATTAATCGACACTAAAGCCCCGCCAATAATGCCCATCAAATCAGCATACAGACACAGCAGCGGCATAATCACAATCAAAGCCAGCATTCGCGGCAACACTAAAAACGCCATTGGCTGTAAGTTCATGGTTTTTAGCGCATCAATTTCCTCATTAACCCGCATCGTCCCGAGTTGCGCAGCATAGGCAGCACCGGTTCGACCGGACATGATAATTGCCGTCATCAAACCGCCCATTTCCCGAGTCATGCCTAAGCTAACCAAATTAGCAATGTAGATTTGCGCGCCAAACAACGACAACTGCACCGCACCGACAAACGCCAAAATCAAACCGACCAATAAACTAATTAAAGTCACGATAGGCAAAGCCGAAGGACCACATTCTTGAATATGCAGCCACAAATCCACCGAACGAAAATGGCTACGACCACGAAAAGTGTCATAAGCACTCAGCGCCGTTTCGCCGATAAACTCGACAACATCGACCAGCTCTTTTTGCCAACGATTAAGATTAGCTTGCAGAATGGTTGACCATTTTCTAGGTGTTCTAATGCGAACCTCATGTTGTTCAGGAACCGCATAAACCAAGGCCAGTAAATCCTGAATAGACTCGGGTAAGCTGGTTTTATCGACACTGATAGTATGTTTCTGGGCAGTATTGAGGATTTTGATCAAATCGGTGAGCAACAAACTATCCCAACGACCTAAATCATCCAGAAAAAAACCAATAGAGATTGATGGAGGGGCTTGTTTGATCGCGGCTAAAACATCGGTTAACTCAGGAAAGTTCGCCCCGATAACCCAGTCACCACTAAAACGGATTTCTAGCGAATTTGGATTGGTCTTAAAACTGACAGCACAAGGTTTTTGAATTGCATCCGGCATTATTGAACATCCCATTGATTGACCCACTGAAGAAATGACACCAGCAATCTTCAAGTGGTTTGGATATTACTCTGTATCAAAGCGAATTGTCCATGTAAAGGGATTTACAAATCTTGTAATTTTTAATCATCCTCGGCCAATATTGATTTGAGCGTTTCTAAGGTCATCATCAAAGTCATAGGCTGCAAAGGCGATTCAACAAAACCACATGACAAATAAAACTGTTTAGCTGATTCGGAAAGCGCATGAACCAATATCGCAAACACACCCGCATTACTAGCCACATTCACCGCCCTGATCATCCCATCACGCAACAAAGCCCTTCCGATACCGCGATGATGGTAACGCTTATCTACCGCCAACCGACCAAGCAATAAAATTGGCAGCGGATCAGGCATATTACGACACTAAGCTGCCTGCGCGGCAGCGAACAGACAGAAACAAGCCCAGTTGATTATGTCTACTTTTCTAAGCTGCCTGCGCGGCAGCGAACAAACAATACCGCCCGCAGCATTAGCACCCGCATTTCTAAGCTGCCTGCGCGGCAGCGAACTTAGGTGGAAACAACCGCCGATTAGAGTAACCTTTCTAAGCTGCCTGCGCGGCAGCGAACAGCTTTTAATCGCTGCGCCGTTGGTTCTGCTTTTTTCTAAGCTGCCTGCGCGGCAGCGAACAGGCGTAAAGGTGCCAAAGGTCAAGGTATAGCTTTCTAAGCTGCCTGCGCGGCAGCGAACATCATCAGGCGATCCAACCGCTTGCACAGTGTTTTCTAAGCTGCCTGCGCGGCAGCGAACGATGATGAAGCCCACCGTCGGCCAGTTTGGATTTTCTAAGCTGCCTGCGCGGCAGCGAACTTTCGGTCAAATTTTGACCCACTGGCCTTGTCTTTCTAAGCTGCCTGCGCGGCAGCGAACCTATTTTCGCGTCCGCGAAAACATCAAGACACTTTCTAAGCTGCCTGCGCGGCAGCGAACTTTCATGGAATGAAGAAAATGTAAGTCTTCTATTTCTAAGCTGCCTGCGCGGCAGCGAACGCTCGAATCAAGTACAGGGGAATGAGATGATTTTTCTAAGCTGCCTGCGCGGCAGCGAACGACCGAACGCTGGCTAAAATAAATATTATCTGTTTCTAAGCTGCCTGCGCGGCAGCGAACGCCAGACAGTAAAGCTTCTAATACTTCTCTATTTTCTAAGCTGCCTGCGCGGCAGCGAACATTTGGGCGCGTATGATTATCAGATTGAAGTTTTTCTAAGCTGCCTGCGCGGCAGCGAACGCGTAACGGTTCATAACCCCCCTGCGTCAGAATAGTTGTCGCGTCAAATTTTTAATCCATTAAAATTTGAAACCCGATGAAAACGACAAAAAACTACAGCCCCGCTTTCATGGAAAGCGCCTTACAAAAAGTATACAACCGAGGCGACCAAACCATTGCTGAAGTGGCAGAGCAATTAAACATCAACAAATACACGTTAAAAAGCTGGATGAGAAACCATCAATCACTCAAAACGGTGTCCCAACAAA
>CAMCSF010000095.1 GCA_945877625.1 Methylomonas koyamae
GATTATTTAACTTGGTCTGATGATGTTCAATACGAACTGATTGATGGTGAGGCTTTTATGATGTCACCCGCGCCAGATTTGGCTCATCAAGAGGTGGCTGGAGAAATTTATTTCCAAGTTCGCCAAGCATTACAAGGCAAACCTTACCGCGCATTCATGGCACCTGTTGATGTCCGCCTTCCCAAACACAACGAAGCCGATGAGCAAATCGACAGCGTAGTGCAACCCGATTTGTTTGTGGTTTGTAACAGCAACAAGCTTGATAAACGCGGGGTTCGCGGTGCGCCGGATTGGATTGTCGAAGTGCTTTCCCCTTCAACCGCCAGCCGCGACCAAATCACCAAACGCAATCTTTACGAACGCCACGGGGTAGGTGAATATTGGCTAGTGCATCCGGTTGATCGGGTTTTAACCATTTACCGCTTAGAAAACGGCGAATATGGCAAACCAGCGTTGTCGAGTTTAGAAGGTCAAACCACGGTAGGGATTTTGCCGGAGATTGTGATTAGTTGGGATGAGTTGGTGGAGCGGTTACCGAAGGGGTATTGATGGTTTGCTTGACACTAAAAGGTTGGGTTCGCTCGATAAAGCGTAACCCAACAATCGAAGACTACAAAACTACCAACTAATCACACACGCAAAGACCATACTGCTGGAAATTTGCGAACCGCATCACTCGCGATTAATGCCGTTCATAAACTATATAGTCGTTAGTTACATGCCGGGAAGACTTTGCAGTAACCGCTCTGTTGAGAGGATAACCAAAATAGCCTCATCCGAAGATTCGGTTATCGGTTTAACCAATCCTTCTGCTATTGAAAGACTACTGATTAAAGCCGTTATTGGCTCAATTCGAGAGGTCGCTATTTCTGGAATTTCACCCAGTTCATCAATCAAAATACCATAACGAATTTCCGAATTGGGTACGGTAACAATAATCGCTTGTTTTGATGTACTAGGGGTATATTCGCCATGCAACAAACCGTTTAAGTCAAATATTGTTATGCTTTGATCGCCAAAAATCAGGCATCCTCGAACAAATTCAGGTACCCCAGGTATCTTGGCTATATTATCAATATCGATACTTTCCAGAATAAGACTTGAACGAATACCGTACCAAGACTTACCCACATAAAAGGTTGCAATTTCTACTGTATTTTCGCCGAGTTGTCGCTGATGGTAACTATCTGAAATTTTGTTGTCGATGACATTAAGCTGCTCATAATCAATAACAGTATCGGATAATGGTGAAAATACAAGTGCGACAATATCGTTACGGTATAAATCATTGACACCTTTATATTCCCTGTAACCAGCCGACATACAAGAACCTACGGCATAATAGCGTCCATCCAAACTGACGATATTGGTATATTTCTCGGCACGCTCTAATTCAAAAAACTCCCGTCCAACATTTAAAAACTGTCCTATCGGGTAGTCAATATTAGTGCTAGCAATAATCTTTCCATTATGTTCGGTATAAACAGCAAAAGCACCATCGACCAATGTCCCATCTTCTCGACGGGGTAGTGCCGCATCTAGCATCGCCTGAAATTGAGGTCGCGAGTCAAAAACAATCGCAATCCCTCCGATAGGATCATTATTTCTTGGTTGCCGAATAGCCGCTGAATAAATATAAGAAGGCTGGTCATCGTATAGTTTTGACACTGTGAATGAAGATACACAATAATTTTGTGTATCCGCCAAACCTAATGTTTGACGAACCCAATCACCTTGCAGTTTTTCACCCACCAAATCGGTATAAGCTGGATTTGAAACAGCCAGTACTTGACCATGATTATCAAATATCAACAAATTACTATAAACCGTATATAAACCATTGATGGTTCGAAGAATATCGGTTAATTTTTGTCGATTATTGTTTGCAGATCCATTAGCTAATTCAGTTCTGAATACACTGTTTAATGCCCACCAACGACAGTCATTAGCTCGCTCATAAAGATTTCTATCCATTATATCAATCGCCAAAGCTGCCTGTGTGCCACAGTCATATAACACCGAAGAGATAACTGTTTGATAGAGATTATTAGTTGAATCTCTAAATACGTTTCGTGTCCGAACACCGGTGCTTCTAATTTCCCATAACAATACCTTGGCAAACGTTGCATTGACTTCATAACTATTACGGGATAGACCTAAATTACCATTCCAAACCGCTCTATTTAATTCATGCTGAATCGTTGTCGCTTTAACAGGAATATAACGTAATTCTTCACTAAACAGAGTAGATGTTTCCAATACGCATTTTAAAAGACTTTCTGTTATCCCCTCTAATTCATGGGCGGCTGCCATTTCAAAAGCATGATTAAGCGGTGATAATGCATGACCTGACCAACCCGGTCCAAAATAACCTTGATAGCCAGAAGATATTTTAGTAGTAGCTAAATATTCGCGTCCTGCGAAACGTACAATTTTGCACTCATCATCCACTACTGTTTCAAGTTTAGCGCCAATAGGAAATTGATATTCATCACTACTAGCAATGATATAGCCATTTGAATCGAGAATAGTTATGACTGTCCAGTCGTCATCTGCAATCAGATTACTAAATATTCGATTACATTCATCCTGAAATTTAAAGCAAAGACAGAGTATTCCAACGACTTGCTCATTATCTTGTGACATGACCCTGTAAGAATAAATAAGCGAAGATTTTTGATCTGGAAGCAAATCGGTGGCTCGAAAGGTTTCTACATAGGCTTGATCGGTATTCAATGTTTGTAAAATCAGAGGATCGGTTGATACCTTTACTGAATTATTTTTATCAAGTTGCGCAAGTACCTCGCCATCGGGAGAAAGTAAAATAATATTATTGTAAACAGAATATTTTCTAACATACTCGTCAAACCTGTTAATAATTAATTTAATATTGGTTTCAGATTCGTAAGAATTTTGAAAGGCAACCGATTCTGCAAAAGCACGTATATCAATATCGGTACAAAGAAATCCAATATCGGCCGTACGCTCGAACAAATTACGAATCAGAATATTAATAGCGACACGGGCGTTGGAACTGAGACTAAGTACGGTTTTTTTACGCAATTCAAGCGCCAATTGATTTAGTAATGTATCGGCAAGCTCATTAAAATCTTTGCGCATACTGGTAATATCGGTGCCTGCACAAAGCAGCTGACCCAATAAAGTCAAATTATCATAAACACTTTGAATTTCTCGTAATCTTGATTGGTCTTCATGGAGACTACTCATGAAGCGTGAAAGATAAGATAAACTTTTTGACTGTTGAGTAGCTATTGATTGTTCCATTGCAAATTCCGACCAGTTAATTAACCAAAAAAATGCAATAATCATGCCATTAATTCATTAAACCACTTTAACCTGTATTTCACAGAAACCTTAACCCATTTGACTTGGCTACAAGGCGTTAATTTTGCACCAAAATAGCGCAACCTTGACTCAACATGATACACAAGAGGCTTTATCACTAAATCTAACAATTTCCCACTCAATCCCCCACCATCTCCTGCACCACCAAACTCCCGACCATATCCCCTTCAACATTGACCATCGTCCGCACCGTATCCAACAAGCGATCAATCGGCAACAAAATCGCCACCGCTTCGGCTGGCAAGCCGACCGATTGCAAGACCATCACCATTGTCACCATGCCCGCACTAGGTATCCCGGGCGCACCGATGGCGGCGATCATGGTGGTGAAGCAAACAATCAGTTGCTGGGCGAAATCCAGTTCTATGCCAGCCAGATTGGCGACAAACAAAGCAGCGGCGGCTTCGTAAAGGGCGGTGCCGTCCATGTTGACGGTGGCGCCTAAAGGCACGACAAAGCCGGCGATGCTGGGTTTAACATGCAAATGCTGTTCGACACAGCGCAAAGTCACAGGCAATGTGGCTGAGCTGGAGCTGGTGGCGAAGGCGGTTAATAAGGCTTCGCGGCTGCCACCGAAAAAGCGTTGCGGTGAAATACCGGTGACGGCGAACAATAACAACGGCAACACCACGAAACCGTGTAATAAGGTAGTGACAATGACCACGGCGACAAATTTGGCTAAGCTGGACAGCAGTTCTGGATTTTGGGTGGCGAGTAATTGCGCTAACAAGGCCATAATCCCCAGCGGTGCTAAATGCATAATCCAGCCCACCAAGCGCAGCATCAACTCCAAGCCTTCTTGCATCAATTGCAAAATGTTTCGGTAACGCTCGCCACCGACGACTAAAGCCACGCCCAAAAACAAGGCGAACACCACAATCGCCAACACATTGGCTTCGGCTAAAGCTTTGAACGGATTGACGAATAAGCCGTGTAAAAAGCTGGCGCCAAATTCGGCAAAGCTCATTTGTTTAGCGGCAAAGTGTTGGCTGGCGTTGTGGAATAAATCCAAACTCAAGCCTTTGCCGGGTTCAAACAGATTGGCGGCGCTTAATCCCAAAGCAATCGCCAACGCCATCGACAACACGAAAAAGCCCAAGGTAAACAGCCAAACCCGATGCAATTGGCTGTGTAAGCGCAAATTCGCCACCCCAACCGCAATCGAGGTAAACACCAATGGCACTAACACCATTTTCAATAAATCAATAAACAGCGTGCCGAGCAAACTAAAGCCATAAATCGCCTGCTTAACCGCTGGGGTTTCAACGCCGATTTGCGCGAATAACAAACCCAATCCCACGCCGATTAGTGCTCCTAAAAAAATTTGGCTATTTAAACTGACTCGCATCCCTTCCTCCTTGCCTGATGTTAAATTGAAACTGCGGCATGATACCGAATTTGGGTAAAATCGCCGCTATGACAACATTAATCAACTCATCCCAAGCCTGCCTGTGTGGTTCTGGCTTAACTTATCAAGCTTGCTGCGGTGTTTATCACGGCGGTGAACAATTTCCCAAAACCGCTGCCGATTTGATGCGTTCGCGGTTTACGGCTTATGCCTTGCGTAATGCGGAGTATTTAATCGCCAGCTGGGACAGTAGCAAACGCCCTGCCAATATTGATTTTTCTAAAGAAACCGCCGAGTGGCAAAGTTTAAGTATTATCAGCACTAAAAAAGGCGGCGCCAGTGACAGCAAAGGCGTGGTGGAATTTAAAGCTTTTTACCAGCAAGACGGTGTTGACTATTTCATGCACGAAATCAGCCGCTTTGTGAAAAACGGCCAACGCTGGCAGTATTTGGACGGCGTGGTGAAAGCAGTGAATAAAGTCGGTGTTGAGACCAATACCGGTAAGAATGCGCCGTGTGCTTGTGGTAGCGGCAAGAAGTTTAAGCGGTGTTGTGGGCAGTAAAACCCAACCATTCAAATGAGGTTTATATGCATTGTTTAATTGAAGAAATTACTGAAAAAACAGCGGTATTGCCAGAAAACCTACAACAAGAGGTTTTAGATTTTGTTGAATTTATAAGTCGTAAACAACAGATTTTATTGAATGAAACAGCGCTGTTAAGTGAACAAGCGCTGGCCAAAGATTGGGATAGACCTGAAGAGGAGGATGCATGGAAAGCATTTCAGTAAATGATATTGTTTTTGTCACATTTCCTTTTTCTGATTTAAGCCAATCAAAATTAAGACCTGCTTTGGTGTTAGCAAATGCTAAACGGAACGACTGGATTTTGTGCCAAATCACCAGCCAAAATTATGAAGATAATCAGGCAATTGCTTTGTATGAAACCGACTTTGAAGCAGGCTTTTTAAGCAAATTGAGTTACATCAGACCTCACAAAATTTTTACTGCCCACACGACCTTAATTAAGAAAAAAGTAGCTTGTCTTAACAAAACCAAACATGACGAAGTGATTGGTGCTATTCAAGCTATTCTAATTAATGGCGTTTAATTATTTCCCTCATTAAAAATCATGTTCAAAACCACCTCTCCGCAAATCATGGGCATTTTAAATGTCACGCCTGACAGCTTTTCTGACGGCGGCAAATTTACTGGCCTTGATGCCGCGATTCAGCAAGCAGAAACCATGCTCGCAGAAGGCGCGGATATGATTGATGTCGGTGGAGAATCGACTAGACCCGGTTCTGATCCAGTTTCAGCTGATGAACAAATTCGCCGCGTGGTGCCAGCAATTAAAGCCATTCGCCAGCTTAATACCGAGATTATCATCAGTATCGACACCACTTTAAGCACTGTCGCTGAAGCGGCTTTGCAAGCCGGCGCCAATTTAATTAATGATGTTTCAGGCGGTCTGGCCGATGCCAATATGCTGCATTTTGCCGCTGCTAATCAAATGCCGATTATTTTGATGCACGCGCAAGGCACGCCAAAAACGATGCAAGACCAACCGTTTTATAACGATGTGGTTGCTGAAGTGAAAAGCTTGTTACAGCAACAAGTAGCAGCCGCTTTAGACGCAGGTTTGAAGCCTGAGCTGATTGCGATTGATCCGGGGATTGGTTTTGGCAAGCGTAAACAGGACAATCTGGATTTATTGGCTAATTTGGATCAATTAGTCGCCCTCGGTTATCCGGTGTTGCTCGGCACCAGTCGTAAGCGATTTATGGGCAGTATTTGTAATGTCAGTGAACCCAGCGAGTTAGTCACCGCAACCGCTGTCACCACCGCTTTAGGCGTAATGGCGGGAGTGACGATGTTTCGGGTACATGATGTTAAAGCCAATCGCCAAGCGGCAGATGTGGCTTGGGCGATTAAACAGGCACAAGTTTGAAGTTACACCCGCGCCTGCAAAGCTTAGCACAGCAATTATCGCCCTCGCCGCTGCAGCCAATCTTTGACGCCGAATTTGCCAGCCACGGCTTGGAGCTGTGGATCAAACGCGATGATTTACTGCATCCCATCATCTCCGGCAACAAATGGCGCAAGCTTAAATATGGTCTAAACCATGCCCTATCGCTCAACGCAGATTGCATCATCAGCATGGGCGGTGCTTATTCCAATCATTGCCACGCACTAGCGTTTGCAGGCAAAGCCTTGGGGCTAAAAACCATGGCGTATATTCGCGGCGAACAACCAGCAGTTTTCAATTCGACTTTGCGCGATTTGCAGGATTGGGGAATGGAATTGCGGTTTGTGTCGCGGGAAGCTTATCGACAATTACGGCAATACAAGCAATATGACAGCTTGCCAGATTTACAAGCCGGTCAATATTGGCTGCCAGAAGGCGGTGCTAGTGAATTGGCTTTACAAGGCGTTGGTGAAATTTTTGATGAAATTGCTCTGGATTTTGATTATCTAGCCACTGCTTGCGGCACCGGCACCACATTGGCGGGTTTAATCAATCAAGCGCCAGCAAACAGTCAATTATTAGGGGTTGCGGCGATTAAAAACGGCAGCTATTTGATTGATGAAATCCAGCAATTAAGCAACCGCCCTACTGATAACTGGCAATTACTCTTGGATTACCATCACGGCGGCTTTGCCAAAACCAGCCCAGAATTACTGGCGTTTATTGAGCAATTTCAGCAACAACATGGCATAGCCTTAGAGCCTATCTATACTGGCAAATTATTGTTCGCGATTGTTGATTTGATGCGGCAAGGCTATTTTGCCAAAGGGCAAAAGCTGGTGGTTTTGCATACGGGAGGATTGCAAGGGGTTCGCTAATTCGGTGTGGCGTGCTTCGCGGGGAGCGAAGCACGCCTTATGACTCTAAGGGACTACATACTCCACTTAAAACCACCATACACGGTTATGCCATCACCCGGCATAAACTGAGCTTGATCCCTACCTTTTGCATCAGCAATCACACCGGTGGTAGCGGTATAAGTTTGGTCAGTTAAATTACGACCTTCCAAAAACACATCCCAGCCTTGTTTTTTATTGGCGTAACCAACTTTGCTTCCCAGCAAAGCGTAACCCTTGGCATTCAATGTATTGGCATGATCGACGGCATAGTCTGATGGCGTCCATTCGACATTAGGGCCTAGATAAAAACCTTCATCCCAGCGATAAACCAAATCAGCACGATAAAAATGTTCTGGCACACCCGCCAACATTTTATTGCCATAGGTGCGATCACCATCAAAATGGAAGTTGTTCCACATATAGTTTTGTCTTAACACCAAATGTTCATCGAAAAACCGATGGGTTAAGCCCAACTCAATACCTTGATGAATGGTTTTATCAGCACTAATAGTTCCCAAAGGTAAGCCCAGTGGATCATTCAAGCTGAGCATTTCGTTATCAATCCAAGTATGGTAGAAAGCCGCATCCCATTCGGTGAGCAAATTATCCCAGCGTCCACGAGAACCAATTTCAACCGTATGGCCTTTTTGATCTTTTACTTTTGTAATCAG
>CAMCSF010000096.1 GCA_945877625.1 Methylomonas koyamae
CATCGGCCATCACGGCCGTGACCGATGACTAACGGCCTAGATAACGCACTCTTTGTCTCTATCATGTAGGTGTCCACTTAATTGAAGGTGGACACCATCTTCTACTCTTTTAGTGATCGATGACAGACGTGGTTAAATGGGCGCTTACATTGGTAGCCATTGGCTATAGGCCGTTTCGGGGTTTAGGATTGCCCAGTCCAACATTAAATTACCTACTGTAAAGAAAAAGTCAGGGGATTCTGACCATTGATCCATCATGGTTTGGGCTTGCATAAGTAGGTAGCTATAAGTATTCAGGCATAAAAAACTTGTAAGCCATTGAATTAATTGAACCCTTGTTCGGCTAATACCTGATTACTTTGGTTCGACTACTTAATGGCTTGTTCTAATTGATTTGCTTTACTTAAGCAGAATAATAACCTGATTGATAATGGATGTAAGTAAGCGGCATTTTTAGGCGCTAATTCGATTGATTTTGAATAGTAGTGTGCGGCTTGGGTGAAGTCTTTATAAACTTCATAGTTTTTACCCAATTGATAGAGAATGTAAGGGTCTTCGGGTGCAATCTCTAATTCTTTTAACAGCAAAGAGTGATTGCGATGACGTTTTTTTTCTAGTTGCGGTTTGTCATAACCATCATGTTTAATGCGGATAGCTAACCGATTGCGATTTAAGTTTGAAACGGGTTGTTCATGGATTCGCCCTTTATAAATCACGCCTTTGGGTAGCAATCTAGGAAGCCAAGCGTTGTCTTGACTGCTAACGCCATCAATTTCATAGTCATTGATTATTTGCACAATTCCAATTTGAGGTAAGCCTTGCGCGGCAAGATGGAGTGCTTCATCTCCAGATTCAAGCCATTCATCGGCATCCATGATTAAATGCCAATCGGCATTAGCATAGCTTAGTGCGGCATTTCTAGCGGCTGCAAAATCATCGTTCCAAGTAAACCGATAAACCTCAGCGCCACATGATTGAGCGATTGCAATTGTTTCATCAGTCGAACCTGTATCTAAAACAATCATACGTTGAACAAAATTTTTTGCACTCATCAAGCAACGCGCGATACAACGCGATTCATTGCGGGCAATGACGACTAATGCAATATCTAATTTGCTGGGATTTTTAATAATAGACAATGCATTGACCTCATTTTAGTTAGCGTGGCGTATCACTGGCGAGCGATGGGCAGCATTATAGTTCTGACAAACGGGAGAAATATCCCGTTTTATTCGGATTTAGATGGATTTAAGTGGTTCCCATTTTCCTGGCAACCACAGTTACTGGGAATGCTTAGCTGGACTAGGCGTCAAGGTTGTGTTTTGCCAGTAGCGCCTTTAGGCGTTCATTTTCGGCGAGGGCATCGTTTTTGGCTTGTAAGGCTTCTTCTTTAGTGAGGCGCTCAAATTCTTTGGCCTTCCGTTCTTGATTCAATTCTTGCTCAAGCTCATCGCGTTCAAATTGGATAGTACGCTGCTGGCGTAGATAATTTTGCCGCGCTTGATAAGCATGGTAATCACGTTCTTTTTCTGAAAACTGGCGTAGTGTGCTCATCGCTTGCCTCATTTCGTTGGGGATTTCAAAACCAGACAAACGGGACAAATATCCCGTTTTATTCGGATTCGGATATGGATTTAATTGGTTTTGTTTTTTTCTGCCAGTAGTGCTTTTAAGTGTTCAATTTCGGCGAGGGCTTCTTCCTTAGCGCGGCGTTCAAACTCTTTGGCCTTCCGTTCTTCATTCAATTCTTGCTCAAGCTCATCCCGTTCAAATTGGATAGTACGCTGCTGGCGTAGATAATTTTGCCGCGCTTGATAAGCATCGTAATCACGTTCTTTTTCTGAAAACTGGCGTAGTGTGCTCATCGCTTGCTTCATTTCGTTGGTGGACATCCAATCCGGTAATCTTTCATCATGTTAAGACTAGGCATCCAAGTTGTTTTTTGCTAGCAAAGCTTTTAGTCGTTCAATTTCGGCAAGGGCTTCTTCCTTTGCTCTTCGTTCTTCATTCAATTCTTGCTCAAGCTCATCGCGTTCAAATTGGATAGTACGCTGCTGGCGCAGGTAATTTTGCCGCGCTTGATAAGCATCGTAATCACGTTCTTTTTCTGAAAACTGGCGTAGTGTGCTCATCGCTTGCCTCATTTCGGTGGTGGACATCCAATCCGGTAATCCTTGGTCATTTAATTGTTCACCGGTTTTAAAAAAGTTTAACCAGCGTTGTTGTTCATTTTCAATTTGCTGGGCGTTGAATTTTTCCAGCTCCAACAGCCAAATCCCGCAATGCTGGCTCAAACAGCGGCCTTTATTATCCCTGATTTTAAAGCTGTGGATATAGTCGCTATCGGCTTTAATCAGATTTTCCGCTAATAACCAAATCGAGTAAGTTGGTCGAAGTTGCCGGTAATCGATGCCTTGTTGCAGTTGTTTTGTGTAAATATCGGCCCAAGTGTACAAAATCCGCGCCGGTAAATGGGCGTAACTCAATAATTGGATTTCAATTTGGTACAGATGATCGTCGCTGTCGCGGGCTTTGACATCGACAATGCTGAGTTTGTTGTTGAGAAATTCTTTGTCGTTGTAGGGGTTAAGAATTTCAACTTGGGTGATGGGGGCCGGTAACTCGCTACCCAGTATCGCATTGAGAAAATGCAGTAACAGGTTACGGTTATTTTCAGCGCCGAGTATGGCTTTAAAGACGCAATCAATTTTTGGGTCTATCGAGTGTTTCATAGCTTGAGGTCCTTGGAATGGTAAAGACTTTAAGCGTAGTTGTTATTTTTGATAGGGCAATTGGCTGAGCAACAGCGCAGCTTGTAGGCCGTAATAAGCTTAGCGTTTACAGCCAAAGGCTTTAGCAGTTTTTAAGCCTTCTCCCCAAAACGCTGCGCTTATTCGGGGCTAGGTCTGACCAGCTTATTGAGCTGGCTAACATCTCTCGTTATTTTGAAGGCTAGGAATCTAGGTTGTTTTTTGCCAGCAACGCCTTTAGTCGTTCAATTTCGGCGAGGGCATCGTTTTTGGCTTGTAAGGCTTCTTCTGTTGCCTGCAATGCTTCTTCGGCGGTTTTCAAAGCTTCTTCTTTAGCTTTCCTCTCTTCATCCAATTCATACAATATGGTCCCCTGTTGGCGCAGGTAGTTTTGTCGTGCTTGATAGGCATGATAATCACGTTCTTTTTCTGAAAACTGGCTGAGTGTGCTCATGGCTTGCCTCATTTCGGTAGTGGTCATCCAGTCCGGCAATTTATCATCGTTTAATTGATTGCCGGTTTTAAAAAAGTTTAACCAACGTTGTTGTTCATTTTCAATTTGCTGGGCGTTGAATTTTTCCAGCTCTAACAGCCAGATGCCGCAATGTTGGCTTAAACAGCGACCTTTATTATCCCTGATTTTAAAGGTGTGAATATAGTCACTATCATCCTTGATCAGATTCCCGGTCAACAGCCAAATCGAATAAGTCCGACGTAGTAGATGAAATTTTTGGCCATCTTGCAGTTGTTTACTGTAAATATCAGCCCAAGTGTACAAAATTCGTGCGGGCAAATGGGCGTAACTCGATAACTGTATTTCAATCTGATAAATATGACCTTCACTGTCGCGGGCTTTGATATCGACAATGCTCAGTTTGTTGTTGAGAAATTCTTTGTCGTTGTAGGGATTAAGAATCTCAACCTGCGTGATGGGAGTGGGTAACTCGTTATCGAGTATCGCATTGAGAAAATGCAGCAATAGGTTGCGGTTATTTTCAGCGCCGAGTATGGCTTTAAAGACGCAATCAATTTTGGGGTCGATCGAGTGTTTCATGGGTTAAAGTCCTTGGTATGGTAAAGACTTTAAGCGTAGCGGGTGTTTTTGATGTGGCTAGGGTTTGAGTCGTGCGTGGTTCCCATTTTCGCGGGAACCACGGTTACTATAAGCTAAATACTTAGCTGGACTAGGCGTCAAGGTTGTGTTTTGCCAGTAGTGCCTTTAGGCGTTCAATTTCGGCGAGTTATCATCAAAATCCTAGGTTTTTCATAAAACAACCGTTCCACTTTTAATCGGCCATTGTCGAAGGAAGTTTATTAAATGCGTTTTATCCATACCTCTGACTGGCATTTAGGACGCCAGTTTCATAATGTGTCTTTGCTCGAAGATCAACGCTATGTGTTGACACAATTGATTGCCTTAATTGCTGAACATCAGGTTGATGCGTTGGTGATTGCTGGCGATATTTATGATCGCTCTGTACCGCCAGCGGCAGCGGTGCAATTATTGGACGAGGTGTTGCATAAAATCTGTAATGAACTCAATACGCCGGTGATTATGATTCCTGGTAATCATGATGGCGCTGAGCGCTTGGGCTTTGCTTCCAGACATTTAAGTCAGGCTGGTTTGCACATTATTAGTGATCTAAAACAAATGACCACGCCTGTGACGATTGGCTCGGTGTGTTTTTACGGGATTCCCTACAACGACCCTGAAACAGTTAGACATAGCTTTGATACAGACGTTGCAGGCTATGACCAAGCACATGCCTTTTTGGTGGATCAAATTCATCAGGTTAAATCAGCGGATCAGCGCAATGTCTTGATTAGTCATTGTTATCTTGCCGGTGGCGAAGCGTCTGAATCAGAGCGGCCATTGTCGATTGGTGGCGCGGAGCAGGTGAGTGTTGAATCGGTACAAGGTTTTGATTATGTGGCGCTGGGTCATTTGCATAGCCCGCAATCGAGAGGTAGTGATCGGATTCGTTATTCCGGTTCGCTGCTCAAATACAGTTTCTCGGAAGTGACGCAGAGAAAAGGCGTTACCTTGGTGGAATTAGCCGATGATGGTGCGATGACTGCCCAACATTTGGATTTGAAACCATTGCGAGAGATGCGGGTTATCGAAGGCGAAATTAGTGAAGTCATCGAAACTGGAAAAGTGGCCAGTTACCGAGAAGATTACTTGTTGGTGCGTTTAACCGATCGTCATGCCATTTTAGATGCGATGGGTAAATTAAGAGCGGTGTTTCCCAATATTTTGCATCTTGAAAAGCCGGGCTTGATCAATTTGGAAGGGGCGGTGATTAATGGGCCCGAAAAACTCAAGCAAGGTGAGTTGGAGATGTTCAGTGATTTCTTTGAGCAGGTTCAAGGAGAGCCATTAAGCCAAGCTCAGTTAAACGCCATCAAAGCCACTATTGAAGAAGCTAGAAGCGAGGCTGTGTAATGAAATTAGCAAAATTGACCATACAAGCTTTTGGCCCATTCGCCGGTACTGAAACCATTGATTTCACCGCGCTGGGTGAAACGCCGTTGTTTCTGATTAATGGGCAGACTGGGGCGGGTAAAAGTACCATTTTGGATGCAATCTGTTTTGCACTATATGGCGAAACGACTGGCGGTGATCGTGAGGCGGCTGATATGCGTTCGGATTTGGCCGACACAACGTTATTAACCGAAGTCGAGCTGGAATTTAGTCTGGGCAGTCATTGTTATCGGGTCAAACGCTTGCCCAAGCAAGAACGACCAGCTAATCGTGGCAGTGGCATGGTTACCCAGAGTCCACAAGCTTCGCTTTATCGCCTTGGTGGCGATGGCAATGCAGATGAGTTACTGGAAGCGCAAAAAGTCACGACTGTCACAGCCATTATTAAAGGTTTGATTGGGCTTGAAGTGGAACAATTTCGCCAAGTGATGGTGTTGCCTCAAGGTAAGTTTCGTGAAATTTTGTTAGCAAAATCGGGCGAACGTGAACAGATTTTTGGCCAGTTATTCCAAACCCATATTTACAGCAAAATTGAAGACATCCTAAAAAATAAGGCCAGAGCGATTACCCAAGCCAGACAAGCGGCTGATAATCAATTATCAGGGATGTTAATTCAGGCGCAGGTTGAGTCTGAGCAGGATGCTAATCAGGAAAAGCTAACGTTAGAGCCTTTGGTTTTGGCTGCTGCTGATGATATGCAAACAGCGCAACTGCGTGTTTCTGCACAAGAAGCGGTGCAGGCGCAAGCTCAGCAATTGATTGATGCGTTTGCAAAACTGGCCGCTTGTAAGCAACAGTTGGCGGAGCTTGATGAGAAAAAATCAGCGATAGAGGCTCAAGCCGTGAAGCTTAATCATGCGCGCAGTGCCCAAGCTATTTCCAGTGAATATGCTCAATTGATCCAGCAGACCAAGACGCTGGAGCGGATTGAAGCCGATCTTGCGACGGCTAACAGTAATCTTGAAACAGTAGAGCAGGTTAAACAGCAGGCAGATCAAGTTCTTAATAAGGCAACGATTGCCCACGCAACATTGCCCACCTTGATAACGGCTGAATCGCAATTGACAGGCTATCGCGAACAGCATCAACAATTAAACCTATTGCTTAAGCAAATCCAGAAAGCGACGGGTGAAGTTCAATCAAAGCAAGCAGCGGTGGATGGTTTTCAAGATCAGTTGAATGCTAAGAAAACTGAGCAGGCTAATCTGACAATTCAGACACAAGAAATCACGGTTTATCTGAATCAAAATATTGATAAACCGGTGCTTTTAGCGCAAAAAACACAGCTTTTAACGGCTAGAACACAGCTTGAAGCCGCGAGAGGCTTGTTAAAGAAATTGATTGCTCAGGAGAATCTGGATTTAGCCGCCATGCAGCAGGCTGAAAAACTGTTTAAACAAAAACAGCAGGCGCTGACTGAAATTGAATATCGCTGGCATAGTGGACAAGCAGCGTTATTGGCAAAGTCATTGAATAAAGGCGACGCTTGTCCGGTCTGTGGTAGCGCCGATCATCCAAATCCAGCCATTAGTCATGACGGTGAGGAGCCGGTCACGCAAGACAATGTCAATCAGGTTCGATTGCAAGTCGAGCAGGAAGAAAAGGCTTTCCAAAAAGTGAGAGATAAGCATCGTCAAGCTAATCAATCAGTACAGCATCAACAGCAGTTGATTGCTGAGCAGGAGGCGGCTATCGGTGCTAATTATGCGGCGATGGCTTTGGATGAGCTTAAAGATGCAGTAGAAACACTTAAAACCGAGATTCAGCAAATTGAACAAAAAAGAGGCTTATTAGCTAAGTTGAATAACGATATAACGCTTATCAATCAGTTTCTTGATCAGTCACAGGAAAAAGCCAATCAACTTGCGACAGCGTTATCTGATGCCAACGCTGAACTGGTCAAGTTTAGTGGACAAACGCAGTTGATTCAGCAACAGATACCGGTTGAATATCAAAATATTGACGTACTTCAGACTGTGTTGACGGATACCCAACAACGGATTGAAATCATTAATACTGAGTTTAAAACGGCTACTGACGCATCGAATCAAGCTAATACCGATTTCAGTAACTTAAAAACACAAATTTCAATCTTGCATGAACGTTTAACTGAATCAACAGCGAATCTAGCTTTGGCATCGGCGGCTTGGTCAAGTGCGTTGGCGCAAAGTGTTTTTGAGGATTTAGATGCGTTTGTTTTGGCATCAGCGAATATTTCAGCTATTGCCGTGCTTGAGGCAACCGTGACAACTTACCGTCAATCGGTAACCACTATCAATGCACAGATTGAATTATTAGAAGCCGAATTGAAGGATAAATCGTTGCCTGAAATGGCCGTGATTCAGGCGGAAGTTGAGGTTGCTAAAACTGATTTAGCGGATAAAAACAAAGTGCTGAGTGATTTAAAAAGTCGCTTAGAGGTATTGGTCAATTTATTAAAAAATCTTGAACAGCAGAAAATCGACAATGCCGCTTTGGATGCTGAGTATGCTGTGTATGGCACGTTGAGCGATGTCGCTTCAGGTCGAACCGGTGGTCGTATCAATCTCCAGCGTTTTGTGCTGAGCGTATTACTGGACGATGTGTTGATACAGGCATCGCAGCGTTTATCAATGATGAGTCGAGGTCGTTACCAGTTGTATCGTAGCAATGGTGCGGCGGGTGCTAGACAATTAGCGGGACTTGAGCTTGAAGTTGAAGATAGTTTCACCGGCAGAAATCGCCCCGTTGCAACCTTATCTGGCGGTGAGTCTTTTATGGCGGCATTGGCGTTAGCGCTGGGTTTGTCGGATGTGGTGCAGTCTTATGCAGGCGGGATTCGGCTTGAAACGTTGTTTATCGATGAAGGTTTCGGCAGCCTTGATCCAGAATCGTTGGAGTTGGCGATTAGAACTTTGATTGATCTTCAAGCCACAGGGCGGACGATAGGCATTATTTCTCATGTAAGCGAATTGAAAGATCAAATGGCGCTTCGTATTGATGTTAATGCTTCAAAACGTGG
>CAMCSF010000097.1 GCA_945877625.1 Methylomonas koyamae
AAACTGGATTTCCCCGCGCCATTAGCACCGGTCAAACCGATTTTTTGGCCTTTATGAATGGTAAAACTGGCTTCACTAAACAACAAACGACTGCCACGACGAATGGCGATATTTTTAAAATTGAGCATGGTAATTTTGAGATAAAGACGGCGTATGCCGATTAGAGGGGAATTTTATCGCGGCTCAAAGGGGAGCGCTGAGATTGTTGTGGTTTTCTAATCAATTAGAGTCAACGCTTAAATTGACAACTTTATCGAAATCACTTTGCCGCTTCGATTTTTTCCAGACTGGCTTCCACTTGATTAACTTGCTATGTCGTAATAAATCATTGCAATTGGCAGACTATGACAATAGAATCGTCCCACAACTCATCTTATGGGGCTGTCATTAAATTGACTTCACTGTAAGACGGAAAGACCGCCTTCGGGCGGTTTTTTCATTTCTAGGACAAGGAAAATGCGAACAATCGTCTATATCGACGGCTTTAACTTCTATTTTGGCGTGCTACGAAATACACCATACAAATGGTTAGATGTAGTCGGCTTAGTGTTGATAAGCAAGATCGCGTCGAGGTCTGGAAGCTGGAAGAAAAACAGACCGATGTCAACATTGCGTTACACCTTTACCGTGACGCCATGATTAAAAGCTGTGAGCAATCTGTTCTAGTGTCCAGCGACTCAGACCTTGAAACCTCCTTGAAATTTCCTCAAGGTCAAAAAAGCAGACCCGCGAATGCCAGTTTATCTAACTTGGCAGATTGGACGCGGCAATACATCCTTGATGACGAGTTAGCTAAGTTTCAAATGCCCGAAAGAGTCCCAACCAAAAAGAAACCAGCTATCAAACCAGATTATTGGTAAATCTATCGCTACCATCTAACTAAGACAAATATTTTCAATTAATAACTGATTGATTTTATTGGTGCCGGAGATAGGAATCGAACCTACGACCTTCGCGTTACGAGTGCGCTGCTCTACCGACTGAGCTACACCGGCTTGGGGATGATATGGCAGGGTTGTGCGGGAATCTTAACGCAAATTTTCACACAGCGGAAGATTGCTAACGACGGCGGCTATCGCTTGGTTTTAAGCACAAATGTGGTCTTAATCTTTAGCTAATTAAAAAACATACTGATACAGTTCAACCAATGATAGGACTGGTAATCCATTGTTTTTTAATTAACTGCTCGAGGTTTATATGTCATTAAATACAGAATTGGAAACTTTATTAACTAATTTAGATAATACCCGCGAGGAGTTGAGTTTAAAGTTGCATCTTGCTTCTATGGATGTGCGTGATGAGTTTGAAGCGGCAGAAAAACAATGGCAGGAGATTAAAAATAAGTTTAATGAAATTGCCGATGATTCAAAACAAAATTCTGAAGAATTTATCGATAAAACGAAACACATTGCTAAAGAGCTAGAAAAAACCTATCAGCGGATTTTAAAAATAGTCTCTGCTTAGCTTATTTTAAAGCGTTGGTATTTTTTACTTTTAACTCGTCGATAATGCTATCTAAGGATTTTGATTTTTCATTATCGTTTTTGAAAATGGTTCTGTAGTTGGTGACTAAACTAACACCTTCGATTATCAGGTCATAAATCTTCCATTGTTCACCTTCGCTATACATCTTGTAATCAATGCTGATCGGTTTTTGGCCTGATTGTATGACTTGAGTTTTTATGATTAGCCTTGTTTCATCGCTCTGAGTAATGATTGGCAGATAATTAATCGTCCAGTTATTAATCTCCATAAAAGCTCTTGAATAGGTTCTGACTAATAATTTTCTAAACTCGGTTTTAAACTGCTGCTTTTGATTATCCGACGCCTCTTTCCACAGCTTTCCTAATACCAAATTGGCTATTAATTCAAAATCGGTATGGGTTTCGATTAAACTATCAACATAAACTGTGACTTTTTTGAAGTCTTTGCGAAAGACTTCATCACGCATTCTCGATTTAATTTGACTAGCTGTATCTTCGACAATTTGTTGCGCTTGCTTAGCATCATTAGAAAACACATTTAGACTAAACAAGCATAAAACCAAGGCGATTAATGATTTACTAAACATCGGCATATTTTTTATCGCTTAAAAATAGCACTATATCGCGATACTAAAACCGATAAAATTAATATTTTCTGCAAATTTTAAAAAGTAAATCTGGCGATATTTTCTATACCCAATCGACACATTTTTGTACCATTGACGGTTTTATCTACTTGAAACACATCTTTATGGTCGCTATTGCTGATATTCCAACCGTTTCCCAAGCGATTCGCGATGCGGTTGCACCGGTGTTTTTAATCACGGGGGTTGGCTCTATTCTGGGCGTGTTAACTAATCGCTTAGGTCGGGCGGTTGATCGTTATCGAAAATTGAATGAATTAAAACCGGAAGCAATGTCTGATGCCTCGGTTCGCGAGATGAAAACCATCATTCAGCGCATTCGCTGGATTAGGCGCGCGGTGGGTTTGTGCACGTTTTCTATTTTGTGCATTTGTTTAACCGTCGCATCGTTTTTTGTGGCTGT
This sequence comes from Methylomonas koyamae, assembly GCA_945877625.1. GTDB lineage: Bacteria > Pseudomonadota > Gammaproteobacteria > Methylococcales > Methylomonadaceae > Methylomonas > Methylomonas koyamae_C. The sequence goes on from CAMCSF010000097.1 coordinate 2,532, forward strand.
GGAATTTGGTGTCGATTTTTCGATGATGGTGTCATCGTTGTTTATCTTGACGATGTTTTCTTTGGTTTGCGGTCTGTTGTGTTTTTTACGGGAAATTGCCCTCGCAACTCAGGAAACAATCGACATTCCAGTTTGGCTTGAAAAAAATCACACTCGTTAACCTGTCTTTATTTCCATTTTGGAAACAATTCATCAACCAATAGACCTATTGTCAACAAATCAACAAAACTCTAAACTGTACCCAACTTCAAGAATTTAAGATGAATTAGGGGAAAAGAGATGAACGAATCAAACAAATTTAAAGATATTGCAACCGGCCTGTTTTTTGTTACTGGCATTTTCGGCTTTGTTTCTGGTGCATTTATCGTGTCGACCACTTTGTTTGGCGCAGCCTCTTTACTCAGCAACTTGGATTTTTCTGATTCAGTTGACGCCTAGTTTTTTGTTGTACCTCCTCGTGTTAAAGCAGGTTTCATAGTACTGCCTACTCTATTGCCCCGTCACTTGCTCGAGTGACGGGGCATTTTTTGTGTCTACAGCCAAAAAAATTAATGTCATTTTGCTGATTTATCCCTTAGCAAAGTTGCAATAAAATGCCCCCAGCCCAATTTTGCTTGATAGCAAATTGGCTTAAATAATAAAAAATCATCATCTATCGATTACTTGGGGGAGTATTTGTGGCTACCGATTTTAATTTGCTCGGGCAAAAGCCCAGCCAAGACCTAATCTGTCGCGGCTTATTTGCCATCAGCGTTTTCTGGGGCGCTTATCTGTTGTTTCAAATTGAGCCTTTAATTGGCAAATTTATTTTGCCTTGGTTCGGCGGCAGTCCGGCGGTGTGGACCACTTGCATGTTGTTCTTCCAGATTCTCTTGCTAGGCGGTTATGCCTATGCCCATCTGAGTTTGAATAAACTCAAACCCAAACAACAATCATGGTTGCATATTGGCCTGTTGTTATTGGCATTAAGTGCCTTACCGATTACACCTTCCGCAGACTGGAAACCGGTTGATGGCGCTCAACCGACTTGGGCGATTTTGGTTTTGTTATTGCGCAGCGTGGGATTACCGTTTTTCGTATTAGCGGCCACCAGTCCTTTATTACAAGCTTGGTTTGCCAGAGCCTGCCCGACTCGCTCGCCCTATCCTCTTTATGCTTTATCTAATTTAGGTTCCCTATTAGCCTTGCTCAGCTATCCGTTTGTGTTTGAGCCTTACTTTAAATTGGGCCAACAAACATTGGGCTGGTCGCTAGGCTTTGGTTTATTTGTCTTGTTATGTGGCAGCTTAGGGCTGTATTTCAAACACTTGGCACAAAATCATGCCATTAGCGAAACCCCAATCAGCTTGGATAATGAAGTTCGCTTGGTTGAAAATTTATCACCGATGACGCGCTGGCTGTTTTGGTTGGGCTTACCCGCGATTACCTCCACCCTGTTGTTGGCGGTGACCAATCAACTCTGCCAAGACGTTGCTAGTGTGCCGTTTTTATGGATTTTGCCACTGGCGTTTTATTTAATCAGCTTTGTGCTGTGCTTCGCCGAATTCAAATGGTATCGACGTTCGATTTTCATCCCCGCTGCTTTATTAGGCGGCTTGGGTTTGGTGATAGCCCTTTATCAAGGTTCGAGAATTGGTTTGGAATGGCAAATTAGCATTTACAGCTTGGGGCTGTTTTTTTGCTGCATGATTTGTCACGGTGAATTATTTCGCTTGCGACCTCAACCTAGCCAATTAACCGCTTATTACTTGGCGATTTCGGTGGGTGGTGCGATGGGCGGTTTGTTTGTTGCCTTGTTATCACCGTTAATTTTTCCTTTGTATTTTGAATTTCACATTGGTTTATTCGTCTGCTTTGCGTTGGTATTCGCGGTGTTAGTGGTTGAAAAACCCAAACCATTAATAGTCAGCCTCGGCTCAGTGATTTTATTGCTGTTAGGCGGCCATTTAATGGCACACGCTCATGAAGCCAGCGCCGCACAATCAATGGTCAGCCGCAATTTCTATGGCGTTTTAAGATTGGTTGATAGAGATATTGAGCAACCCGATCAAGCCCGTCGAGTATTGCGCCACGGTGCGATTGATCACGGTTTTCAATTTTTAGCCGCTGATAAACAACACAAACCCACCGCCTATTACCGCCCAGAAACCGGTGTCGGCTTGGCTTTACAGCATTTTCCTAAACCACAGCGTCGGATTGGTATTGTCGGGCTTGGGGTTGGCACTTTGTTGTCTTACGGCAAAGCTGACGATTATTTTCGGATTTATGACATTAATCCAACCGTAGTCGAGCTGGCAGAAAATCAGTTTAGCTTTATTAAAAACACCCCAGCCCAACACGATATTGTCATTGCTGACGCGCGGTTGGCTTTAGATCGTGAGCCATCGCAACAATTTGATATTTTGGTGTTAGATGCGTTTAGCGGTGATGCGATTCCAATGCACTTGTTGACTGTAGAAGCCATGCAACAGTATTTTCGGCATTTACAGCCCGATGGGGTTTTGGTGATTCATATTGCTAATCGCCATTTGGATTTACGGCCTTTACTGCATGGCCTAGCGCAAAGGGAGAACTACCAATTTAAAGTGGTTCATACCCCAAGCCGAGAGGATGATTTTGGTTTGTATAAAACAGACTGGGCTTATCTAACCCGCAATCAGGCTTTTTTACAGCATCCGGTGATTAGCCAAGCACTGGACAACACTGAATTACCGAATAAAACCGTGATTTGGACCGATGATTTTTCTAACTTATTCAGTCTTTTGAAAACTAAAAATAAGATATAAAAATCGATTAATATCGTTTTATTGAAAATAATCGACTTGCTAGAATGCAGCCATGTTCATTGAGCATGACGCCTACTGATTCGGAATAGGTAGCCTCAAGTTACCGACAGGGATGTGTCTTTTTTGGCGGGAGCAATCCCGCCAAGCTTTTTCTCCCCCAAATAAAGAAGCGGTACCAATGAGTTGCTTCTAGCTATCTCCCGACCTAGACTCAATTTCACCAGTACCACCAGATTGAAAAGTTACCGTGATTTAAGCGCTAGTCAAACTCGCTCGACCAAACCGTAAATTTGATGCAATAAAGCGGCGAATCGGTTAAAACAGGTTTCGATTTACTTTATTTTGATTGTACAGACCAACATGATGGAATTAATTTGGATTAGCGCGGCATTTTTCAGTGGACTGATTGCCAACCGCTTGTATTTGCCGCCACTGGTCGGCTATCTGGCAGCGGGTTATGCCATGCACAGCTTACAGATTACCCCCTTACAAAACCTTAATCATTTAGCCGACATTGGTATTGAGCTGCTGCTGTTTTCAGTCGGTTTAAAGCTAAAACCCAGCTCGCTGATTCGTCGCGAAGTCTTAAGCGTTGGCGGTTTGCATTTATTGCTGATGGCGGTTGGTGCTGCCTTGTATTTTCTCTGGCTAGACCAACATGCGACGGGTGGCTTGGTGCTGGGCATTAGTTTGGCCTTTTCTAGCACCGTATTAGCGCTAAAAGTGCTGGAAGATAATGGCGAGTTATCGTCTTTACATGGCCGTGATGTGATGAGTATCTTAATTTTGCAAGACATCATCGCCGTTGCATTACTAGCCTATGCCGAAGGCAAACAACCAACGCCTTGGGCCTTATGTTTGTTGTTATTGCCATTGCTACGGCCGATTGCCCATCGCGTGTTATCGGTTAGCCAAACCGCCGAACTAAAACTTTTACTTGGCGTTTCACTGGCACTAGCCGGTGGTGTATTGGCTGAATCTGTTGGCATTGCTGCCGATATTGGCGCGTTATTAACCGGCATTATGCTGGCCAATCATCCAAAAATTGATGAATTAAGTAGCAAATTGTGGAGTTTGAAAGAACTGTTTTTAGTGGCGTTTTTTCTGCAAATCGGCCTCAGCGATTTACCCAACCGCGAACAGATTTATCAAGCTTTGTGGCTGTTAGCCTTGTTACCCACCCAAGGGGTGTTATTTTTTGGTTTGTTCATGGTGTCCGGCCTGCGCGCCCGCACCGCCTTTATTTCCTCTTTAGCTTTAACCACCTATTCTGAATTTGCCTTGATCACCACCAGCGCCGTGGTCGATGCACAATTATTACCCGCCGACTGGAAAGCGGTGATTAGCCTTGCCGTGGCCGGCTCTTTGGCGATTGCCGCGCCATTGAATCGCTTTTCTCATCAGTTATTTGGCTTGCTCAAACCGCTATTAAGTCGCCTTGAAAGGCATAGTGGCAGCTCCGACCGATTGCCTGATTCATTTGGCGCAGCGGAATGGTTAATTATCGGTATGGGCCGCACGGGTGTCGCTGCCTATCAATCCCTCAGCAATCAAAACCAGCAAGTATTAGGACTAGACGCCGACCCAACCGTGTTAGATCAACTGATTAACACTGGCCGTAAAGTCATCTACGCCGACGTTGACGATAGCAGTATGTGGGCGAATTTATCGCTAGTTGGCGTTAAAGGCATTATTTTGACTTTGCCTTCATTTGATAGCCGAATCAATGCGATTGGCCAACTCCGCAAACTCGGCTTTGCTGGCGTAATCGGCACGATTTGCTACCAAGTTGACGACGAACGCTTACTAACCGGACAAGGCGCCAGCTTTGTGATTCATCCGTTGGTAGAAGCGGGAAATCAGCTGGCTCAGCAGATGATGGTGGAATCGTTTGCCAGTTGAAACTGTAAACCGCAAAACCAGACAGCATTCGTTTTGCGGTTTTAACTATTTCAGCGTGTTGAAAATTGATTAAGCACCACTTTACCGCCTGACATCACCAAATCAGGATATTCCAAGCGTTTAAAGTTTTGTAAGGCATCGCCTTTGACAGCGATTAAATCAGCGGGAGCGCCAGCGCTTATTGTGCCCAGCGGTGCTAAACCTAACTGTTGCCCTGCTTTAGAAGTCGCGGTTTGTAAGGTTTCTACGGCGGTTTTTCCGGTTAAATGCATGATTAATTGCAACTCGTGAGCATCAATCCCCCAAGGAATATCAGCATGAGCCAATTCTGCGCCATAGAGTATTTCCGCCCCTAAAGCCGCCAGCTTTTGGGTGTTGGTAAAAATACCTGAGCAATGCGATAGCGTATCTAAAGTCGCAACCACTTTGACCTTTTGCTGGACAGCTTGTTGCAGCAAATGATCGGAAATCGCTAAACACGGCATATGCGCCCATTCATCAACCCCGCCTGCCAAAGCAATCGATACGCCAATATCTTCTGACAAATGCGCGCTAACTAGCTTGCCATGTTGATGGGCTTCATCGCTGATGGCTTTGACTAAATCAACACTCAACATCGGCCAAGGGGTTGGCGTTTCACTGGCATGTTGACTCCACGGCGCCCCCACTTCCCCACCCGGCTCTAAGGCAATTTTAATCACCGCCGCACCGCCAGCAATTAAGTCTTTAACCGTTTGTCGGGCTTGTTGTTCGCTGGCAACGGTGATGGCAATCGGGTTGTGATTTTGATGGCCATGATGTGCATCCGCGTGACCATGGCCAAAAATCGGTAACGGATAGCCATTAGCAACAGTGATAATCGGCCCAGCGCTTAGTAAGCGTAATTGACCATTGCCGCCAGTTGGTGGCAATAATGGCCCGCCAACATCACGCACCGTGGTAATCCCGTGCGCTAACACGGTGTTTTGCGGCACGTGCTGAAAGGCAAGATGGCCGTG
>CAMCSF010000098.1 GCA_945877625.1 Methylomonas koyamae
GGGATAAATATCCCGTCTTGCTTATAAAAAGCATATAGCACAACTTGTCATGACATTATCAGGACGCTATCATAAGCCAATCGCTTTTCAAGGATTCAAACATGATTACCAGCGTCCAATCAAAATCAGAGCGAATTGACGTTCGCGCCAGCGCAGCAGTGAAACAGCTACTACAAGAAGCCGCCCGAGCTTCACATAAAAATGTCAGTGAATTTTTGCTGGATGCGGGAATCAATGCCGCTAATCAAGCCTTAGCGGATCGTCTACGTTTTGAATTATCCGAAGCCGATTGGGAAGCCTTTCAAACCGCGCTGGATCGACCTGTATCAGCAAAACCCAAGCTTAAAGCCTTGCTCAACAATGCTGGGTTACTCGATTGAACAATCAGGTTTATCAAGCAATCCGTAAACTAACCGCTAATGATAATTTGGCAAATTTTGACTGTGGACAGCCAGCGCTGAATCAGTTTTTGCAGCGTTTTGCTTTAAACAATCAAAAGGCCAATAGCGCTCAAACTTACGTTTGCTGTTTGGCTGATCAAGTTGTCGGTTTTTACAGTTTAGCCGTCGGTAGTATCGAAGCATCGACTGCTCCTGACCGCTTAATCAAAGGTCTTCCTAAACATCCCGTACCAGTGATGATTTTGGCAAGACTAGCTGTTGATGTTCAACATCAAGGCTTGGGCTTGGGTTTAGGTGCGGCGTTACTTAAAGATGCGCTTTTACGAACCACTCAAGCGGCTGATATTGCCGGGATTCGGGCTTTGTTGGTTCATGCTAAAGATGACAATATTCGTAATTGGTATTTGAATTGGGAATTTGAACCCAGCGTTACCGACCCTTTGCACTTGTTTTTATTGATTAAAGATTTAAAAACGCTGTTGCAGGATTAGTTTAATCTTGCCGTTGCTAAGCGATGCAAAATAACGCATCATTTGATGCTTATTTTGATGAGAAAGGGTAAACAATGCGTACCACACTGACCTTAGATGATGATTTATTGTTACAAGCCCAACAAATTAGCGGCTTGACTGAACGCTCACAGTTGATACGAGAGGCTTTGTTGGCCTTGATTCAACGGGAAAGTGCTAAGCGATTGGCTAAACTGGGCGGAACACAACCAGAATTACAGCAAGTCCCACGCCGCCAAAGCGACCAAACCCTATGATATTGGTCGATACTTCAATCTGGATTGATCACTTCCGACATGGAGATTCGGTTTTATCCGAGCACTTAATGAATGGACAAGTGTTGATACATGCCTTTGTTATCGGTGAGCTGGCTTGCGGTCATTTTAATAATCGTCAGCAAGTGTTCGATTTGCTAGGACTTTTACCATCGGCTAAGGTAGCAACGCACAGCGAAGTACTGTATATGATTGAGCAGTTGAAATTAATGGGGCGTGGCATTGGCTATGTCGATGCTTGCTTACTGGCATCTTGCAAGTTAATGGATGCACAATTGTGGACACGCGATAAGCGCCTGCTTGCTTTGGCATTGGATCACTTAATTGCCTACGAAGAAATTAAGCATTGATCTCACCCCCACTATGAAATCCAAACCCACCTTACGCCAGCTATTATTCCGCCCCGTAATCTTCGTTACCATTTCGCTTGGCTTATTAGTCATCGGCGAATTAGTGGCGATTGGCCGTATCACTTGGGTGAATAATCAACGCCTACACACCATCGAAACCGACATCGGCCAAGGTCGGCATTTGGAAGAAACTATTTTCGAATTGCTAGATCTGCAATTAAAACTTTCGGCGCACAAAGGCACCACCGCTGCCGATAAAAGCCAAATTGCCGAGATTGAAAACCAGTTGGTTGCAACCTTACAAAGCCATAACAACCATACTGTTGAAGTCGCTGCTGATTTACGCAATTTGCAGGATGTGTTTGCCAAAGCGATTGAAGGCGATCAACAGCAATTGACCAAAGCGTTGGAGCTAATCCGGCAAGTACTGGATAAACAGGCCCAAGAAGAAGAAAAATTGTTGATTAATGTCGAGGATGATGGCCGATTGGAGCTGCAACTCGCGATTCTTTTGCCTTTACTGTTGTTCGGGATTAGTCGTTATTTCTTCAAAACCAATGTTTCCGAGCCTCTGGATTCACTGAAAGACTTGTTATCGGGCCTAGCGGAAGGCGATATGAAGCCGATTGAGCGGCAAACTTCCGACCCTTTGCTACACGCCCTCTTCGACCGTTACAACCACTTGGTTTCGCGGCTGGTTGAACTGGAACAAGAACATCTTAATTACACCTCGGCTTTGGAATTGCGGGTTAGACAAACCAGTCACGCTTTATTGGAACAAAGTCAGCAATTAGCCAAAGCCGAGCGTTTTGCCGCCTTAGCCGAACTGGCGGCCAGCACCGCCCATGAGTTACGCAATCCGCTGGCAAGTATTCAATTAGCTTTAGAAAACATGCTGCAAGAATGCCAAGACAGCGACTTAGCCGAACGCTTGCAATTGGTTTATCAAGAAGTACAACGCTTAACCCGCAATCTCAATGATTTGCTGGCGTCGGCACGCAGTAGCACGGTGTCATCGCAAACCATTCAAGTAAAACAGGCGCTGGAAGAGTTACTGAGCTTGTTGAAATATCAAGCACAGGAATCAATTAGCTTTCACTATCAGGTCGCTGATGATTTACAGGTGTTTTTACCGGAAAACGAATTTCGGCAGGTGTTGTTAAATTTATTACTAAATTCAATTCAAGCGATAGGCGCAGGCAGCGGTACAGTCAACATCGTCGCTTATCGCCAAGATCAGCGTTTGTTATTAACCGTTAGCGACACCGGCCCCGGCTTTAATGCCGATTTTTTAAGACACGGCATCCGTCCGTTTGTCAGTTTAAAAGACGGTGGAACCGGTTTAGGCTTAAGCATGGTGCAGCGGTTTGTCAAAGATCATCAAGGCCAGCTGAAGCTGGAAAATGACGCTGATGGACATGCGAGTGTGACTTTAAATTTGGCGGTGGCGTAAGCAATCGCTTAGCGATTGCTTACTTTCACCCGCATTAAAACGGCGAGAACAATCGTTCAAACTAGCCTTTCATCAAACTCAACAAATCATCAGCCGACATTTTGCCGCTAATATCAGCGCCATCTAACAAGCTATCCGCCAAATCGCGTTTTTGACCGTGTAAGGCGACGATTTTTTCTTCAATGGTATTTTTGGCAATCATCCGGTAAATCGTCACCGGTCTTTGCTGACCCATCCGATGCGCCCTGTCGCTGGCTTGATCTTCCACCGCAGGATTCCACCAAGGGTCCATGTGAATCACATAATCCGCCGCTGTCAGATTTAAACCGACGCCACCGGCTTTTAAGCTAATCAAAAACAACTCGCCTTCGCCACGTTGAAAAGCATCAACCCGCGTTTGTCGGGCTTTGGCGGGGGTGCTGCCATCGAGATATTGATAACTAATCCCGCGCTGTTGCAGATACTGTTCCAGCAAATGCAGATGATCGACAAATTGACTGAATACCAAGGCTTTATGTTGATTAGCCAGTAATTCATCAACAATGTCACCAAACGCCGCCAGTTTGCTACTCGGTAACGCCAAATCAGGATTGACCAGATTCGTGTTACAACAACTACGCCGTAATTTGGTAATCGCGGCCAAAATTTGCAGCTGCTTTTGACCCGGCGGCGCATTATTAGCGGTTAACATCATTAAACTTTCACGGCGCAAGGCTTCGTAAAACGCGGTTTCTTCATTACTGAGTTCAATGTAAACCGGAATTTCAGTGCGCGGCGGCAACTCTTGCAACACTTGGGTTTTGGTACGGCGCAGGATGAAGGGTTGAATCAGTTTTTTCAGTTGCTGTCTGGCTTGAGCATTGCGGTCACGTTCAATTGGGCCGGCAAAGCGTTGATTAAACTGTTCCAAAGAACCTAATAAACCCGGATTGATAAAACGAAACAGATTCCATAATTCACCTAAATGATTTTCCAGCGGCGTGCCGGTCATAATCACTTTGAACTCGGCCTGTAAATTCATCGCCCCTTGTGAACGGCGAGTAGCGATGTTTTTAATCCACTGCGCTTCGTCGAGAATCACGGTCTGGAAGCGAACGCTGGCTAATAAATCCGCCACGCTTTCTTGTTGCAACAAGCCATAGCTGCAAATTAATAAATCATAGCTGCCCAGATTGTCCATCACCGTTTGACGGTCACCACTGCCAAGAATTTGCGGCTTTAAGGTCGGCGCAAACCGCTGGGCTTCTTTTTCCCAGTTCATACAAACTGAAGTCGGGGCGATAATCAGACTAGGGCCGCTCGGCGCTCGTTGCACTAACAGCGCCAAGCCTTGCACGGTTTTCCCCAAGCCCATGTCATCGGCCAAACAAGCACCAACACCCCATTCGGCCAGCCTTGCTAACCAGTTATAACCGTCTTGTTGATAATCACGTAGCTCGGCTTGAAAGGTCGATGGCACGATTGGCTGATAATCACGAGCATCCTGCAAGCGTTTGAGATGAGCTTGCCAATGCTCATCAGCGCTAAAGCCGGCTTCATCTTGCCAATCTTCCAAGGTTAATGCCGCCAATGGATTCAAGCGGACTTTTTTGCCGCTAATGTCGGCATAGGCTTTTAAGTCTTCTAATCGGCGCCGGAATGAATCTGTTAAAGCGATAAATTGACCGTCTTTTAGCTGTAAAAATCGCCCTTGCTGATTATTGAGTAAACTCAATAATTGCTGGATTTCAATCACCGTCTCTTCGCCAACTTTCAGCTCACCTTGCAATGCAAACCACTCGTTGTCGCGTGTGATTTGCATACTGAAACCATTGCCAGAACTCTGACCTAACAACTTAAACTTAACCCCTTCCGGCCATTCCAAAATCGCCGCGCCTTCCGGCAAGCTTTGAATTTGTAATAGCAATTCCAAACATTGCTCAGGTTCTTCCAGCAACCATTCGCCACTACTATCGCGTTGCGCTTGCTGTAGTTCGGTGCAAGTGTCTAATAGTTGTTCAGCACGCTGTTTTTCCAGTTCTAAATCGCGTTTGGCTTGCACCGGTTTACCGTCAACCTCAGCAAAGACACTCTCACCACCGCGCCCCGGTTGATAATAAGCACCTTCGGTTGAAAATGGCCGAATCAACAATGCCACCCGCAAACCTTCGCCCATCGGTAATAAATGAATCCGTGGTGTCGCATCGGCGCTAACTTGTTCAGCGGTTGAGGAACTGCCACCAATATCGGAATGCACAGTCAGCAAACCGGAAATACTGGTTAAGGTTTGTAACACCCGCTCTTGGGCTGACAACGGCACTTCCAGACCTTTTGCGGTGACAACTGAGCAGATTTTGTGATGCTCAGGGGTAAACTCGACCACTTTCAAGCGAGTTGGGGTTTCCTTGCAGACATACATTTTTTGTTCAAAACTCGGCATCGGCTCCATGCTGATTTTGATTTTGTCGCTGTTCGGTAATTTTTTGACTAGCAATTCTGGCTGACCTTGTACCACTTCGACTCGCGCTTCTGGGGTATCAGCCCAAAACAGCGTGGGATGGCCGACCAAAGCCAAAGGCATACCAACGCTAAATTCAAAAGTAGTACCACTAGCGTACCAACTGTGATCACGAAACTCTTTAATCTGGTCGCAGAGTTTATGGTCGTGTTCACTCAGGTAATCAAACTGATCGCGCTCGCTATGCAAGCGTTTTAAAGCCACTAAACGGCCTTTAGTCCACTTGCCTTTAGCTTGTTGTTTTTGTTCGCGTGGCTCTATGCTCAGGGTATGACTGTAATCGTTGTAACTCAGCCACCAAACCAAGCGAGTCGGCCTTTCGCTAACCGGTGCTTCAAGGGCTTTTTTATCTTGTTTGGGTAAATTGGATAACGCATCTAACGCTAATTCCCAATCGGCACGACTAACAAACAAATCGGCCAAGGCTTGCTTGTCTTGATTAAAGAAACTGGCGTCCCATTGCAAAGCTTTACGCGGTTCAATCTCAATAAAAATTTTGGCTAATTCGGCAGCCGGCCAAGCAAAACCGTTATCACGTAAATGGGTGTAGAGTTTTTGGCTAAGCGGCAAGACTTGATTGACGTTCTCGGTTTTAACCCAAAATTTAATCAACATCGACAATACTTGCTGCATCAGTGGTGCGACTCGTAGCGTGTTTGGCACCCCGCTAGGCTTAAATCCACTGCTGATGACGTAATCGCTGTCATCTCTGAGGATATGAGTTCGTTGCTGCAAGTCGCCTTGAAGATAAGCCTGAAATTGTTGCAGCTTGGAGAATATAGCAACCCAATCCCCATTACCTTTATAAGCTTGATTAAGCAAAGTATTGAGCTTAGATTGCTGCGATCTGTCGTTAATTTTTATCAATGCCAAGGGATAAAAGACCCCAGCTATCCCTTCAAAATAAGCTGTCCGTGAACCACTTTGTTTTCGCAAGCCTGCTAAGGCTTTTTCAAACTGCTCAACAGCGGTTTGGGAATTGCCTTTTAAAAACACGATGGATGCGGCAAGCGCTTGTAACTCTGGATCAAGCTCATTCAACAATTGTTGCTCAACCAGTTCCCATTCGCCGCGTAATAACTGTAATTCTAAAACGTTCAGTTTTAGCAATGGCTGCAAACCACCGTTATTGGCTAATAACTGTTGATTATAAAATTGTTCTTGTTCGGGAGCGGAATAGAGGTATAGCTGTTGATGCAAAGCAAGAAACATCGCCATCTGTGGTAATGTAGCCGGACGATTGCGCTCAAACCAATCGACATCCAGCGGATTTGCAAACCACTGTAAATACAAATCAGCCTCTAATGGCAATCCGCTGACAAAGTTTTTGCCCATCGCCAAAATAGCACTGACTTTGTCGTAATCACCTTGATAAAAAGCCAGACGCGCATCGCGAACACATTCTTCGGCATGAAGATAGCGGTGAAAATAAGCGCCAATTGGCGTTGCTATTTCCAAAGCTTGCAAATAAGTTTCAAACTCTTGATCGGTAATTAATTGACGAGCCACTACTTCCGCTAACCAACGGCTACAACGCACTTGGCCTTGTTTAGCATTTTCTTCTAGCAATTCGGCCTGTAATAACGGTTTTAAGCGTACTTTCAGCGATTCGGGCTTTAGTGGTTTACCGGCGTCATCAATGCCAATGCGCGCTAAAGCTTTGCCGATGCTGGTCAGCGAAATATAGCTATAGGCTAGTGAAAACAGCTTAACGATAGACTTTTGCTCGTCGTTTAAAGATTGATAGCTCGATAGATGGTTAACCAGTTGAGTGGATTGCATGAATCAGAATAAATAAGGAGTGCGTGAATAAAAAAGCCCGCACTAAGGCGGGCTTGGGTCTATCAATAAAACTAGGCGTTACAGTTTCGCCAACACTTTCGCGACGGTTTCACCCATTGCTGCCGGGGTTGGTGCGATGGTGACGCCTAACTCTTGCAAGCGTTCAACTTTTTCTGCCGCTGATTCGCCGCTTGAAGAAATAATCGCACCAGCATGACCCATGCGACGGCCTTTTGGCGCGGTTAAACCTGCGATGTAAGCAACCACCGGTTTGCTCATGTGTTCTTTGGCAAAGATACCGGCTTCCACTTCTTGCGGACCACCGATTTCGCCAATCATCACCACGACTTTAGTTTCTGGATCTTGTTCAAATTTTTCCAGAATATCGCGGTGTGAGCTGCCGTTGATTGGATCGCCGCCGATACCGACTGAGGTTGAAACACCGATGCCCAAGGCTTTCATTTGGTCAGCGGCTTCGTAACCTAAAGTACCAGAACGACCAACGATACCGACATTACCTGGCATATAAATATGACCTGGCATAATGCCCAACATTGATTTGCCCGGACTGATAGTGCCCGCGCAGTTTGGGCCAGTTAGCACCATGCGTTGTTGTTTTGGAAAACGGCTGAGGAAAATTTTAACTTTCATCATGTCTTGGGTAGGAATACCGTCGGTAATCGCTACGCAATATTTAATGCCGGCTTCGGCAGCTTCCATAATCGAATCTGCGGCATAAGCAGGTGGCACGAAAATGATGCTGGCTTCAGCACCGGCTTGTTCAACCGATTCTTTAACGGTGTTAAACACTGGGCGATCAAGGTGTTTTTGGCCGCCTTTGCCCGGGGTAATACCGCCAACCACGTTAGAACCGTAGTTGATCATGTCTTGAGCGTGGAAGGTACCGATTTTGCCGGTGAA
>CAMCSF010000099.1 GCA_945877625.1 Methylomonas koyamae
CTGATCGCGGTGATTTTGTTTTCGCTGCCGTCGCTAGTCATAATCAGCAACAAGCCCAGTAAAGGCAGTAGCTGGCAAGCGATTAATAACCCATTCATGCGTGTCTCCCTGTCAATTGATGCACCGGAATCGTGGTGGTGCGACCAACAATAATGGCTTCAGAGCGGATGTCGCTCGGTACCGATAAATCATTAGGAATCTCAATCACTTCCCAGCCGGTTTTGCGATATAAAAACAAGCCTTGATGATTCGGCTCACAGCTGGCTAGTCGAATCCAATCGTTATCCAGCCATTCTTTTAATCCGCCGATTTTGCTAATTGCGCCGTCAATCAAGGCGCGGCTTTGTTCGATGACAATCAGCAAGCGAGCCGGTTCGTGAGCTTCTATCATTTGTGACGGTAAGCCAGTACGCAAATCGCCTTCGACGCCATTGGCTACGCCGAGTAGACCGATGACGTTATGCGGTAATTTAGTGCCAGCGCCGTAAACTGAATTGTCGATCCGTGAAAACAGATATTCGAGATTGATGCCGCCGCAAACCGGAATTACCGCCGAGAGGATTTTCGACAAAATCTCGCCGTCGGCATCGGTGTCCGGATGGTAAGAATGCAAAAATGCCCGTCTATCCATAAATAAATGGCGGGTTAACTCGCGGCGACCGATGATGCAATACAAATTGTTGGAATGATTTAGCTCAGGCCGTGGCTCAAAAATTGACGATGAACGGGCTAAAACATGCTGATGAGCTTCTTGGTCGGAATGCGATTGTGGCCCCAGTTCAAACCAGCGGCAGCGTTCGCGAGCGTTGCGTTGCAGTGCATGTTGCATGGCTGTTTTAAACTCGCTGAGTTGGTAAGACTCCTCCCCCGTCTGGTCAAAATAGCTGATTTCATCGCGGCTGGTGTTATGCAAAGCAGGTACAAACTGAGTGGCATCAGGAATATCAATCCCGCGTTCCCGCAAAATCTCCCGAACCCCAGCATGATTGGCCATCCAAGCAAAAGCGCGGGCATTCGGCGCACCGGGTTTGCCTGAACAAGCGCCACAATCGTAAGCGGCAAAATGTGGATTATTAACGCTGCTAGAACCGTGAGCGACCACTACCACTAAGGGGGCAAAGTTTTGCGTTAAGCCGATGTTGCGTAATAAACCGCCAATTTTGTCGGCCATTTCGGTTAAGGAAAACCCCAGTAAATGGCCGTCTGCGGTAGGTTCGTCGCTTTCGCGTAATAAATGTAAATGGCTGTGCGCTTCCACCTCGCTCAAGGTTTTAACCCCAGGAATTTGCGAAGTGGGATTAAACACATTCCACGCCATTCGTACCGCATAGCCCAAGCCTAAAGTTTGCGTGTATAACCAACCGCGCCACAGCGAATGAGCGTTGAAGTGTAATTTTGAGAGCTGTTCTGTTTGCGGTTTCTTGGCGACCGGTGGATGGTCGTCGCGTTCGGTAACCAAATGTTTGGGCGTAATCACTGCCGGACATTGCGCGACTGGATAGGCATCGTCCAAACCCTGATAGAGAAAATCGATACCGAAAAAACCCGCCGCGCCAAAGGTTTCAATCGATGGATGGGCGGCTTCTAAATACCGACGCAACGAACATTCACGGTCGTCAATGCAGAATAAGGCTTGAGCTTGGGGACTGGTTTTTTCTGCCTTGGCTGGTGTTGGGCTGATGATTGCCGCTAACAATTCAGTATGCAGCGCCCATTCCATCGCTTCATGCCAGATTTTCAGTTTTAACGGCACTTTGGGGGTTAAAACATCGCCATTCAGCAACGGCAGTTGTTGTAAATTAGGTAGCTGGGCGATGTTTAAAAATTGCTCGCCTTTACGTTTATGCACAAAAGCCAGTTCACAAATTAATTCCACCGCCAACATTTCTTTCAGCGAAATCAAACGTCGAGCTAATAAAGCATTGGGTTGAGTTTCGACAATTCGCACCATCCCAGACCAGCCGGGATGTGACAGTAAAACTTCTAATAAATATTGTTCATACAGGGCTTGGTCACCGACTATTTGTTGCAAACAGCTGGCAATCACTTGATCGGGTGTTAGTTTTAACAATGGACGAACAGCGGCAATATGAAACGGATATAAAGGCAATAAACTGTTTTGTGCCAAGCGCAAGACGCAATCCCAAAACCGTTCGCCATTTTTAGGCAGCGCCCAGCGGCTAATGCCTTGGTCGAGGAAGTTAGACAACAATCTGAATAACACCGGATGCACTAAAGCATTCAAGTCTGTTTCAAGATGGTTCATCCATGCACTACGAATACCGTGATTGGCCAGCGATAACGGTGGATAGTGGCTGTGTTTATCCTCGATAAACAAACTCTCGCGTAAGGCGGCTGAATTGTCGCCAGCACTATGCTGAGCGATAGACCAATCCAATGCCGCGGGTGTAATCCGGCCTTGATGGAATAGTTTTTGATAATCAGCCATCGGCAGATAACTACGCGCACCAAACAGTTTGCTGGCTACCGAAATACCATCATGGAATGGCAAATGCTGAAAAGCGTGCAAGGTATTGTGGTGAATAAAATCTTTAATCGGCCCTTGGCTGGGTAGCCAATGCGCTAAATGTTCCAAGCTGGCATCCAAGTCAAAACCGGATGCAGAATGAGAGTGGCTGGTCATAATGGTGTTTTTAACCTCAACAGGCAAACAAACAGGACGGTGACAATCGCAAACGTCACCCTGATGTTTTTAGCTATGCATAACTTGTGCCTATTTTTAACGGCTTGATTCTATTGATAAGATTCAGTCGAGTGGCTAAAGATGGTGGATTTGTTGGGGGAATTGGTTTATTTCAACCAATCTGGCTGTATGTCTTCTGATTGTTATCCCAGCAAGTGTTGGGGGCGAGCTAAAGATTCGCTAGGCATTGGTTATGCCAGTAGCCGGTTGTGGGATACGCATGTTGATTATCTCGATCGCGGTGGTGTCGATAGTTTTATCGGTGATGGCAAAATTCGCTATCAAGCCGAGCAAGTAGTGGATGTTTTTATAAATTTAATTTTTTAGCTCCATTTGGGCGACAGCCGATTATCAACACATCATCAATCCCGCTTATAACGCGGATCATGGGCCGGTTGATGTCTATGGGCTTAGGGTGCACTTTGAGTTTTAAGTGGGTTATTGGTTGAAATCAACCATCTGGTTGGTGGTTATAAACCAATCGGAGCTTAAAGGCGCTAATAATTAGATAAGCATTTGAATAAAAGTGAATTGGTCATTGTGGAATTAAAATCTCGATTATTTGGCAAACAAGTTAAGGCTTTCCCGTTCGTCCTGAGCTTGTCGAATGATGAACGGGAAAGCCGGAGTCGGTCGCCAACCCACGCCGCTCATACTTCGACAAGCTCAGCACGAACGGCTTAAGTGGCAAGCAAGATTCTGGGCTGGCGTCCTGTTTGCTTTTGTTTAACTATTTATGTTTATCTTGAAAAATGCGGCTCTAGTAGATTTGGCATGTATTCTGCATGAGTTTAGCCTTTCCTATGTCTAATCAGATAAATCATGTCCAACTCATCTCCTCTTTCTTTGCCTAAAACGGGTTTGCCCGGTTTAGTCGAAAACTGGCCCAGCGATTTACTGTCCGGTTTTTTGGTGTTTCTAATTGCTTTGCCGTTGTGTCTTGGTATAGCTATGGCGTCGGGCTTCCCGCCGATGAGTGGCATTATCTCTGCCATTATTGGCGGTTTAGTGGTGTCGAGAATTAACGGCTCTTTTGTCACGATTAACGGCCCAGCGGCGGGTTTAATTGTGGTGATTTTCGATGCGGTGCAAGCCTTAGGGCAGGGCGATGCAATGGCCGGTTATCGTTACACCTTGGCGGCGATTGTGATTGCCAGTGCTTTACAGGTGTTATTAGGGATATTTAAAGCTGGCAAACTCAGCGCCTTTTTTCCATCGTCGGTGGTGCACGGTATGTTGGCGGCGATTGGCATCATTATTATGGCTAAGCAAATTCACACCTTGCTTGGGGTTAAGCCAGAAGCCAACAGTTTGCTGGGGGTGATTGCTGAAGTGCCCAATTCGATTATCAACATGAACCCTGAAGTGGCATTGATTGGTTTATGTGGTTTGGGGTTGCTAATCGCTTGGGCCTTAATCAAACAGCCCACTTTAAAAATGATTCCTGCGCCATTGTTGGTAGTGTTGATGGGCTTGGGTTTAGGGCAATATTTCGATTTGGATCATATTCATCAATATCTGTTTTTGCCTGATGCCGAAATTTTGCCGCACCATGAGTTTAGCGTCGGCCCGTCTTTCTTGGTAGCGGTGCCTGAGAACTTTCTGGCTGGTTTTTACTTCCCTGATTTTTCAAAAATCGCTGATCACGAGTTTTGGATTTCGGTGGTGACGATTTGGTTAGTCGGTAGTTTGGAAAGTTTATTAAGCGCTTCCGCGGTTGATAAGCTTGATCCTTATCGTCGAAACTCAAACTTGAACCGCGACTTAACGGCTGTCGGTATCGGTAACATGATCGCTGGCATGATTGGTGGTTTGCCGATGATTGCTGAAATCGTCCGTAGCTCGGCCAATATCAATAACGGTGCCAAAACCGCATGGGCGAACTTTTTTCATGGGGCGTTTTTGCTGATTTTCGTGGCGCTGTTTCCTAGGTTAATTCACGAAATTCCATTAAGCTCATTGGCGGCTTTATTAGTTTTCACTGGTTTTCGTTTATCTTCGCCAAAAGAATTTGCCAAAACTTTAGCGGTGGGGGTCGATAACTTTGTGGTGTTTGTTATCACTATCATCGGCGTGTTAGCGACCGATTTATTGATTGGTGTTGCGATTGGTATTGTCTTGGAATTGTTGATTCACGTTAGTCGTGGCTTAAAACTGAGCAATGCTTTTACGATGGCTTACCACGTTAATCAAACTGATGAAAATACTTATCATCTTGAAGTCAGCGGTGCAGCGGTGTTTTCAAACTTTATTACTTTAAAAAGTTTGTTAGCCGATTTTCCTGAACACAAAACTGTGTTTTTTGATTTAACTGAAGCGGAATTGATTGACCATACAGTGATGGAATTTATTCACCACTATTGTGATGAATACAACCACAACGGTGGGCGCTGTGAAATTGTTGGCTTAGATGATCATCATAGCTATTCTGACCATCATTTAGCGGTTCGACGTAAGTTAGATAACTGATTCTATAAAGGGCTTGGCTCAAAAAGGGATTTTTGAACCAAGCCAACTTAGCGCTTTGAATGCCTCGATAAATCCACGCTTTTCAGGTATTATGCCCAGCCTTTTTGCCGGCTGTGGTCTTCATGCACATTGGTTCTTACCAACTCCCCAATAATCTAATTCTTGCACCAATGGCGGGCATTACCGACGGGCCGTTTCGGCAGTTGTGTAGCCAGTTTGGGGCAGGTTTGACGGTGTCAGAGATGGTAATTTCTAAAACCGATTTGCAACATCATCCTCGAACGCTGAAAAAAACCGATTACAGTCACGATAGCGGTCTGCGTTCGGTACAAATTTTGGGCACCGATCCGCAGCAAATGGCCGAAGCAGCAAAACTCAATTGCCAGCGCGGTGCGCAGATTATCGACATCAACATGGGTTGTCCGGCGAAAAAAGTGTGTTCGGTAGCGGCGGGTTCGGCGTTGCTGAAAGACGAAGTTTTAGTGGCGCGGATTTTGTCGGCGGTGGTGAATGCGGTTGATGTACCAGTGACTTTGAAAATTCGCACTGGCTGGGATTTGGCGAATCGCAATGCCGTGACAATCGCCCAAATTGCTGAACAGCAGGGCATACAAGCCTTGGCGATTCATGGCCGCAGTCGTGCTTGTAAATTTAATGGCGATGTTGAATACGACACCATTAAACAAGTCAAACAGGCGGTGACGATTCCGGTGATCGCCAACGGTGACATTACCAGCGCTGAAAAAGCCCAACAGGTTTTAAATTACACTGGCGCAGATGCGGTGATGATAGGTCGAGCTGCGCAAGGCAGGCCTTGGGTTTTTGCTGAACTGGCCGCCAAATTACAGGGGGTTAGCTATCTGCCGCCGAGTTTGAGTGAGGTCAAAACTGTGATCAATCAGCATTTAGATAATTTATACAGTTTTTACGGCGCTGACTGTGGTGTTAAAATCGCCCGCAAGCATATTGGTTGGTATTTCGATCACCTTGGCGGTTTACCCGTCAGTCAAAAAACCGCTATCAATCAGGCACAACAACCGGCTCAACAATTGGCGCTGGTTAACGCATCGTTTAATCACATCATTCCACCCGTCGCCTAAATGGAGCATAGATGGAAGTGAAAATTATCAATACAGTTAATGGCAGTGACACCACATTGTCCGATCATGTTCGGCAGAGTGTTGAAGGTTATTTTGTTCAGTTAAATGGACATGAATTCTCAGGTTTATACAATCTGGTGCTGGCAGAAGTGGAAAAACCGCTGCTAGAAACCGCCCTTAAACACGCCGATTTTAATCAAAGCAAAGCCGCCAAAGTCTTGGGGCTTAGCCGTAGCACCTTGCGTAAAAAGCTTGAGCAATACGGCATCAGTTAATTTTTCTATTGTCTCTTTCTGAGGTTTGCATGAACAAAAAAGTGGCCCGTGCGTTGGTCAGCGTTTCTGATAAAACTGGCGTTTTGGAGTTTTGTCGCGGCTTGAACCAGTTGGGTATCGAATTATTGTCCACTGGCGGCACCGCTAAATTATTGGCGGAACACAATGTGCCGGTCACCGAAGTCTCTGATTACACCGGTTTCCCTGAAATGATGGATGGTCGGGTTAAAACCCTGCACCCTAAAGTGCATGGCGGTATTTTAGGTCGTCGTGGCATTGATGATGCGGTGATGGCCGATAGCGGCATCAAGCCGATTGATATGGTGGTGGTGAATCTTTATCCGTTCGAGCAAACCATTGCTAATCCAGATTGTGATTTAGAAACTGCGATTGAAAACATCGACATCGGCGGCCCGACGATGATTCGTGCCGCGGCAAAAAATCATGACGATGTAGCGATTGTGGTTGATCCAGCGGATTACTCAGCGATTTTGGCTGAACTGCAAACCGAGGTTAGCTTGAGCCACGCGACGCGTTTTAATCTGGCGCTTAAAAGCTTTGAACACACCGCTCGTTACGACACCGCGATTGCTACTTACTTGGGCAAAATCAACAACAGCGGTTTCCCTGATACCTTAAACCTGCAATTCCACCGTCTGCAAACCATGCGTTATGGCGAAAACCCGCATCAAAACGCGGCGTTTTATCAGGAAAAAAATCCACCGGTTGGCAGTATTGCCGCGGCTAAACAATTGCAAGGCAAAGAATTGTCTTACAACAATATCGCCGATGCGGATGCGGCTTTGGAATGCGTCAAAGCCTTTCCAGAACAACCGGCTTGCGTGATTGTTAAACACGCTAACCCATGCGGCGTTGCGATTAGCGACGATATTTTAGGCGCCTATAATTTAGCTTATGCCACCGATCCGACTTCAGCATTTGGCGGCATCATCGCTTTCAACCGCGAATTGGACGAAAAAACCGCCGCTGAAATCGCTGCTCGTCAATTTGTGGAAGTGATTATTGCTCCTGCGGTGAGTGAAGGCGCAAAAGCGGCTTTAGCGAAAAAACAAAACGTCCGCGTTTTGGAGTGTGGCTATTGGGAGGCGATTAATCCTGCGGCTTTAGACTTCAAACGCGTCGCTGGTGGTTTGTTGGTTCAAGATAAAGACATTGGCAGCATCACAGCTGAAGATGTCAAAGTCGTTAGCCAACGCGCACCGTCAGAGCAAGAATTGGCGGATTTATTATTTGCTTGGCGAGTGGCGAAGTTTGTTAAATCTAACGCCATTGTCTATGTCAAAAATGGTCAAACTATCGGTGTTGGCGCAGGGCAAATGAGCCGTGTTTATTCCGCCAAAATTGCTGGCATTAAAGCCGCCGATGAAGGTTTGGAAGTACCGGGTTCGGTGATGGCGTCCGATGCGTTTTTCCCCTTCCGTGATGGCATTGATGCCGCCGCTGCCGCTGGCGTAACTGCAGTGATTCACCCAGGTGGATCAATGCGTGACCAAGAAGTGATTGATGCCGCCAATGAACATAACATTGCGATGGTGTTAACCGGTATGCGTCATTTTAGACACTAAAAATCATCCTTAAACACGGGGCATTAGCCCCGTGTTGTTTT
>CAMCSF010000100.1 GCA_945877625.1 Methylomonas koyamae
TCCGTACCTCTTCATGAAATCGGTCAGACTGAAACCTTTTTGAAATTGGATCAGGTTCTTTTTCATGGCGAAATCTCCTGCTAATTCAATATATCCGTTAGACTCTCGGGAGGCTCAAAAGTTGCTGAAGGTTATGGGTAATCAGGTAAGGTAATGTAAATATTGCTATTGTAAATGCTTTCAATGTTTCTAAGATGTGTTTCAATAATTATTATTTTAGGAGTGTATGTTGTTAAGTCGATTGATTTTAATACAGAAAAATCATTGCCTTCACAGTCAATAGATAGTAAGTCAAACTTTTTGTTCTTGTAAGGTGTGGCGGTAATTATTTCATTGAGTGTTTATGTTTTATTGTGGGTGTCTAGTTTTTCACCGATTTCTTTGTTGATCGTAGTTTCAAGTGAAAACGAACGTTTTTTGTAGATGGTTACAAGTTCATGTTTATCAGATATTACTGAAACAATGTTTATATCCTTAGAGTGGTCTAAGTTAAAACAATATATTTTTTCAGTCTCCAAGTCAATATTTATTCCAGACCACCCGTTTTTGTGTAGCATA
Organism: Methylomonas koyamae; assembly: GCA_945877625.1. Lineage (GTDB taxonomy): Bacteria > Pseudomonadota > Gammaproteobacteria > Methylococcales > Methylomonadaceae > Methylomonas > Methylomonas koyamae_C. The sequence continues at coordinate 559 of CAMCSF010000100.1, forward strand.
TATGTGCTTGAAAACTTCTTTGGATGATAGCAGTCGATATCTATGTAGGCCCCATTTTCTTTTTTCCAATTAGCTCTCTTAGAATAGCATCTTCACCAAACTGGGAATAATATGGTCGCTGGTCTTTTGTTATAAATGTTTTTCGAAACAGCTTTGTTTTTGTGAAAATATTCATGCTTTAGTTTTTATCTTTGTGGATGGGTGTGGAAAATAGAGCTATTAATATCATAAACCAATGGCCTTCGGTGTGATCAAGGATTGAAGAGTTAAACATACAGCTTATACATAAACTTACTAAAACGCCTTGCAATAAAACTGATCTGTCTTTTGGTATTTCTAGTGATTTTCTGAAAATCGAAAATAAAAAACCAAAAAACAATAGTAAGCCAAAGAGACCTAATTGAGTACCAATTAATAAATACTCGTTATGAGGGTTTATGATTGGTGATTGATTGCGGAGGATTTGTTCGGCTGCGAAGGGTAACCCACCTATACCAACACCTATAAGAGGTGATTGTGCAATGATTTTAAGAGAGGATTCCCAGAAATATAATCTGAGCCCCATTGATGTGTCAGTGAGTTTTGAATTATTTAAAAAATTAACTGATTCTTGGAGGCCATCTATGAATCTGGAGCCAAGGTGGGTGAATGATAAGAGGATTGCAAATATGGTTAAAAGCCCCGCCCCTAGCATAAAAGCTTTTTTGGGAGTGAATGTTTGCGTAAAAAATAAGGAGCACAGCATTAAAAATGTTAGTTGACCTGTCCTTCCGTCACAAATAAAGAGTAAATTGATGATCGAAAGCAATAAAATTAAAATCCATATCAATGTGTTTTTTTTGTTCAGAATTTTATGAAGAGAGTAGAAGGATAGAAAGCTTATAAACAAGCTATGAGTTATACGGTTTTTGAGGATTGAGCTTGAGATGTTTTCAGGTAATAAATTCAAATAGCCAATAGATGATACTAATAATGTAAATATTAGTGAGGCAATTAAGTATTGTTCGACGGATTTTTGTATTATTTTTTTCTGAAAAAATGTAAAGAGAATTAAGGGTAGAAGAAGTTCTCTATATTTTGCAAGTGTTGCGAATGCTTGTGGATAAGGTGCCGCTGAATATGAGGCGCTAATGAATAGTGCTAAGAATAATGATAATGAGAGTGCTATTATTATGTTTTTTTGAACGATTGTTGCTATATATTTGAAGTTTGATGTTGCGATAAAAAGTAGTGTTATTAGAATGCTTGTTACTAGTGTTGCAAAGGTTGAAAAGTGTATAGAAATAATTAGCAATGGAGATAAAACTGCAATTATTTTTTCGATTGATTTTGTGATTGGTAGTATCATTCTTTATGATAGATATCTATTGAGTTGATTTTTAAATGCTTGCTAGTTTCTTATGTCCTTAATAGAACAATTGCGCAGCGTATTGTGCGCCATACATCGTTAAAGTTTTTTGAACCTTTTAGCATTGCATTTAGAATTTTTAAGTTAAGGAATTCTTTAGAGAGTTCCTGTCGTGTTTTTTTATTGTTGATTTTTTTTCGGATAAGGCCTAAGAAATGGCCTCCCTCCCTATTAACTTGACGCATCAGTGCTTTACGTACTTTTGATGATTGGCATTTATTGGCCAGAGATATAATATGTTGGATTACAATGAGGTAGCTTTTGGCTCTCAATATGATTGCTTTTTGTGAAGGACTGGATGTTATGGATTCAGGATTGAATCGATAGCCATAAAAAGGTTCGGCCGAAAAGCCTATTCTCTCTGATTTAAGGGCTAAGTTTGTTGTCCAAACAATATCTTCATGTACTATGCCTTCTATGAATTGTATATCATTCGATTTAATAAATTCTCTATCAATAAGTTGGAGCCAGACGTAATGCGGCCACTCATTGTTATTAACGCTATTAATAATCCAATCTTCACCTTTAACTATTTTTCCTATAAGTTGTTTTTTGAGTATTGGTGTTGAATTAAGGTATTCTATGTTGGGATTTTCTGAAAATCTAAATCCATTTCCTATAAGAATGTTTAGATTCTGTTTCTCAGCTTGGGTAATCCAGCTCTCAAATGCTGTTGGAGCTATCCAGTCGTCACTATCTATAAAAGCTATCCAGCGACCTTTTGCATGTAGAATTCCTAAGTTTCGAGTAGCAGATATCCCTTTATTTTGCTGATATAAGGTTTTTATTCTAAGGTCTTTTTTGGCTATCGATTCTAAAATTTGTGCGCTTTGATCGGTGGAGCCATCATTGATAGCAATTATTTCAATATCTTTTTCCGTTTGGTTCAATAAAGCATGTAGAGTAGTTTCAAGGTATAACTCAACATTAAAAATCGGTAAAATAATGCTAATTTTAGGTGTGTTCATTATATGGTGTGATTTTAAGTTTTCTGATATTTATAATTATAAAGTGTTGGATATGGCATCAATGATATGTTGGCTTTCAAGGTTATCAAGACATTTGCTATGGCTAAATCGATTTCGATCACACCCTTCTTGTTGGCATGGAACGCATAATTGGTTTGATTGAGCTTGGATTAAGCATACATTATTGATGGTTTTAGAACCCGTAGAGTCAAAAGGTGTTTTTTCACAAGCATAATGTTGGGGCCATGGAGCCCATTTTGCTGGATCAGTGGGGCCAAATATAGCGTATGTTTTTGTTCCTGTTGCCGCAGCTAAATGCGTTATGCCGGTGTCTGGGCCGACGAAAAAACTTGCATTGGTAATTAACTCCGTAAGCTGTGCAAGGCTTGTTTTACCAGCAATGTTTATGAGATATGGGTGTTCTTTCTGTAACTCGTTTAGTGCTTTTATTTCTGATGGTTGATTGCTGCCAGTTAGAATAATTTGGTAACTCTTATTATTTATAAACGTTATTAAGTCTTGCCAACCTTTACTATGCCATTGTTTGTAGCGCCATTGAGGCATAATATGAATTATTACATAAGGCCGTTTGATATCTAGTTGGTTAGATATAGGTGAAGTAGAGGGAGGGGTTACGGTGTAATGAGGTTGTATTTTTAGCAAATTACAAAATTTCAAATTTTCCAATACTGCATGAGAGCAATTTCGATGAAAAACTAGAAAATTAGTTAGAAGATATTTTTTCCACCATGACTTTCGATGTTCCTCATCAACGAAACCTAGTTTTATTTTTCCAGCAACAATTGCACACAATGTAGTTCGGTCGCTGGTTTGTGCTGAAATTGCTAGGTCATAACGCTGGAATAGACTCAATAGTAATCGTAGCAAACTTAGAATGCCGGGTTTGGTAGGAAATGTAATGCATTGATTAACATCAGGATTACCTTCTAAAACACCGATATTTGATGCTGGTAATAGCACGTCGATTTTCGCATCAGGATAGGCTTTTTTCAGTGAACTGAGTAACGGTGTAATCAATAGTGTATCGCCCAAATAGCGTTGGGTTATGACCAGAACTCGTTTAGGCTGTATATTGGTGACTTGGAAAGCACTCATGCAGTGGTTAATAAGTTGAAAGCAGGATGCGGTATTTTATAGGTAAAAGTATTGAACAATTTACATAATTCAAAAAAGGCAAATACATCTGGCGAAGTATACAAGCGTTTGATGCGCTATGTTCTTCCTTATTGGCGATTGTTTGTAGTCAGTGTTATCGGTTTTGCTATTTACGCTGCCACTGAACCTGCCGTCGTCATGATCATCCAAAAAATCATTGATAGCTTTGGTGGGCAACAAAAAGCCGATATTCAATATCTGCCGCTATTTTTTGTGGTGTTGTTTCTTGTGCGGGGCGTTGGTGCCTTTTTGGGAAACTATTACCTAGCGCGGATTTCCGGCAATGTGATTCATAAGCTGCGTTGCGAAATTTTCAATCATTACACCAAGTTATCAGTTGAGTATTTCGACAGTAACAACAGCGGCTACATGATTTCCAGAATCACTAATAACATTGGTGAAGTGACACGAGCAACCACTGATTCAGTGCGTTCTGTGGTCAGAGAAGGCTTTACTGCGATTGGTTTATTAGCGTATCTAGTTCACACTAATTGGCAGTTATCGTTGGTATTTTTAGCCATCGCGCCGATTGTAGCGTTGATGGTCAAATATGTTGGTGGTCGCTTAAAACGCTTAAGCCGCAATATGCAAGATACAGTAGGCGATTTGACGCATATCACTTCAGAAATGGTTAGTGGTAATCGGATTGTGAAAGGCTTTGGTGGCGAAGCGTATGAGCGCCGCCGCTTTCGAGATTGCAGTCTGGAAAATCGCAAGCAATACCGCAAATTAATCATGACGTTATCGATTAATAACCCAGTGATGCAGGTAATCATTTCGTTTGCCTTAGCCGGCATGATGTATTTGGCTTTGATGATTATGCAAACGTCAACAGCCGGTGAATTCGTTGGTTTTTTTACTGCGGCCTTTTTACTGCCAAAACCGATTCGACAACTAAGCGATGCCAATTCAGAAATTCTTCGTGGCCTTGCCGCTGCTGAATCTTTATTTGAAGTGTTAGATGAGCCAGTCGAAATCGACACTGGTGAGTACGAAATCGAGCGTAGCCAAGGCAGAATTGAATTTAAAAATTTGAGTTTTACCTATTCCGGTGCTGAAACGCCTGCATTACGCAAAATTAATTTAACCATTGAACCCGGCCAAACTGTTGCCCTCGTAGGTGCTTCAGGTGGTGGTAAAAGTACCTTAATTAATTTGTTGCCGCGCTTTTACGATTACGCCGAAGGTGAGATTTTAATTGATGGTGTAAATATCAAAAGTTATCGCTTGGCCTCATTAAGAAAACAAATGGCTTTGGTTACTCAGCATGTGACCTTATTCAATGCCAGCGTGGCCGAAAACATTGCTTATGGTATTTTGGAAGGTGCTGATCGGCAAAAAATTCAGCAAGTGGCTGAAGATGCTTATGCGATGAATTTCATTAGCAATATGGCGCAAGGATTGGATACCGAAATTGGTGAGAACGGTGTCAAATTATCCGGTGGACAACGTCAGCGTTTGGCTTTGGCGAGGGCACTGTTAAAAGATTCGCCGATTTTGATTTTGGATGAAGCGACATCAGCGCTGGATACCGAATCAGAGCGTTATATTCAAGCGGCTTTAACCCGTTTGATGCAAGGGAGAACCACTTTGGTCGTCGCGCATCGCCTATCAACCATTGAAAATGCCGATGTGATTTTGGTGATGGATAAAGGCCAGATTATTGAAAAAGGCTCACACAGTGAATTGTTGGCTTTGGGCGGGGCTTACGCGAAGTTGCATGGGATGCAATTTCAAGATGTAACTGCGAGTTGACCTTGCAGATAAGCCACTCTCAATATCAACATGAGAGTGGCTTAAGTTGATTACTTAACTCTCATCCCCGGCTGGGCGCCTTCGTCCGGCGACAATAACCATATATCCTTCCCACCCGGCCCAGCAGCAAGCGCCATGCCTTCTGAAACCCCAAAACGCATTTTGCGCGGTTTAAGATTAGCGACGACGACTGTCAATCTGCCTTCTAAATCTTCCGCTGCATAAGCGGATTTAATCCCAGCAAAAATATTGCGAGTTTCACCGCCAAGATCGACGGTTAACTGCAACAGTTTTTCAGCGCCTTCCACTGATTGCGCTTTGATAATTCGCGCAATACGCAAATCAATTTTGGCGAAATCTTCAATGTCGATGGCTTCGGCTATCGCTTCGTTGCTTGTCGCTGTGTTTTCTGCGGGTTTTTTCTCCGCTTTGGCTTTAACAACCGGCGGGGTTTTTTCCAAGTTTTCTTTAGAGGCGTCAACAATCGCGGCAATTTTGTCTGCTTCAACGCGGGTCATCAGCGGGGTAAAGCTGTTGATGCGGTGATTGAGTAAGGCTGTGGCGTTGCTAGGCCAAGCTTGTGGCTCAATGTTGAGGAAGCTTTCGGCGTTAGTTGCCAAAGTCGGAATGACAGGGCGTAAATAAGCGACCAATAAGCGGAATAAGTTGATGCCCATTGAGCAGACTGCGTGTAATTCCGCGTCTTTGCCTTCTTCTTTGGCGATTAACCACGGTTTTTTGTCGTCGATGTACTGATTGGCTTTATCGGCCAAAGCCATGATTTCGCGCATGGCTTTACCAAATTCGCGATGTTCGTAGAGTTCGGCGATGTTGGTGTTGGCGTCGATAAATTGCTGGAATAAAGCCGGTTCAGCGCATTCGGCAGCTAACAAACCATCAAAACGTTTAGTGATAAAGCCGCTACAACGGCTGGCGATGTTGACTACTTTACCGACTAAATCCGAGTTAACTCGCTGGGTGAAATCGTCAAAACTTAAATCAATATCATCGACACCCGCGCTGAGTTTGGCGGCAAAGTAATAGCGCAAATATTCTGGGTTTAAGTGTTCCAGATAGGTGCGGGCTTTGATAAAGGTGCCGCGTGATTTCGACATTTTTTCGCCGTTGACGGTTAAAAAGCCGTGGGCAAAAATCGCGCTTGGGGTGCGGTAGTTGGCACCGTAAAGCATCGCTGGCCAGAATAAGGCGTGGAAATAAATAATGTCTTTGCCGATAAAGTGATACAGCTCGGCGTCGCTATCTTTTTGCCAAAATTCATCAAACGCCAAGCCTTGTTTATCGCACAGGGCTTTGAAACTGGCCATATAGCCGATTGGTGCATCGAGCCAAACGTAAAAATATTTCCCCGGCGCATCAGGAATTTCAAAACCAAAATACGGTGCATCGCGGGAAATATCCCATTCTTGCAAGCCGTTTTCTAACCATTCGGCCATTTTGTTGCTAACTTCCGGTTGCAAATGACCGGCTTTAGTCCAATCGCTGAGCATTTCAGCGAAATGACCGAGATTAAAGAAGTAATGAACCGAGTCTTTTTCGATAGGCTTTTCACCGGAAATTGCTGAAACCGCGTTTTTCAATTCCATCGGTGAATAAGTCGCGCCGCAAGCTTCGCAGTTGTCGCCATATTGGTCGGTCGCGCCACATTTTGGGCAATCGCCTTTGATAAAGCGATCAGGCAAAAACATATTTTTAACCGGATCGTAAGCTTGGGTGATGCTGCGGCTGCTGATGTGGCCACCGTCGCGCAAGCTTTTATAAATCGCGCTGGAAAGGGTTTTGTTCTCTTCGGAATGGGTGCTGTGATAATGATCAAAAGCCACGCCAAATTCGCTAAAGTCGGCACGATGTTGTTGTTCGACGCCAGCAATCAATTGTTCTGGGGTAATGCCTTCGCGGTCAGCACGTAACATGATCGGGGTGCCGTGGGTGTCATCAGCGCAGACGTAATAGCATTGATGGCCGCGCATTTTCTGAAACCGAACCCAGATGTCGGTTTGGATATATTCAACAAGATGGCCTAGGTGAATCGGGCCATTAGCGTAGGGTAGGGCGCTGGTAACAAGGATTTTTCTATCAGACATGGTTTGATGCTTTGCTGTAACGAAAATAGGGCGGGATTATGGCATAGAATCCGCCCCACAGTAGCTGCA
>CAMCSF010000101.1 GCA_945877625.1 Methylomonas koyamae
CACATAAGGACTTAAAAACAAAAACAAATCTAATAACAGAGAAAAAAGAATTTTATGAGGAAGTGCAAAAAATGTGGAATGACAAAAAAGTATAATGAATTTAAAATAGAGAAAAACAATTTAACAGGATTTAGTTTAACTTTATGTGCAGACTGTCACAGACATATTGAAAAAACAAAGTATAGAAATAAAATTAAAGAAACAATAATAGCTTTTTAATATTAGAAATATATTTCTAATTAACTAAAAATAAACATATTGCCAGCCCGGGCTTTATGAATATCAAGTCGAGGCCGAATTAGTTAACCACTTTATGCAAGACGGTTTACGCGCGGTGGCTTATCCATCGATTGTTGCTGGCGGCAAAAATGCTTGTGTTCTGCATTACACCGAAAACACCGACAAACTACGCAAAGGCGATTTGTTGTTAATTGATGCTGGCGTCGAATGTGACCATTACGCAGCCGACATTACCCGTACTTTTCCTGTATCTGGCAAATTCAGCGAGCCGCAGCGCTTGTTATATCAATTGGTTTTAGACGCACAATCAGCGGCTTTAGAACAAATCGCGCCGGGTATCGCTTGGAACAAAGCCCATGAAGCTTCGGTAGAAGTTTTGACCAAAGGCTTGATTGAGTTGGGCTTATTAAAAGGTAAACTCAAAAAGCTGATTAAAGATGAAAAATACAAACAGTTTTATATGCACCGGATTGGTCATTGGTTAGGCATGGATGTTCACGATGTTGGCGATTACAAAATCAAAGACGAATGGCGTTTGCTGGAGCCGGGTATGGTGTTGACGGTCGAGCCGGGTTTATATGTGCCAGCCGATTGTGAAACGGTGGATAAACAATGGCGCGGGATTGGGATTCGGATTGAAGACGATGTTTTGGTCACTAAAGACGGCTATGAGATTTTGACTCATGCGGTACCGAAAACCGTTGCCGATATTGAAGCCATCATGCGAGGCGAGTAATGGATAGTCATTTTGATTTAATGATTGCTGGCGGTGGTTTAGTCGGTAATTGTTTAGCCTTAGCGTTAAAAGATAGCGGCTTAAAAATTGCCGTGGTTGAAGCTGCCAGTCGTCAGCAACAGCAACAATCACCCGCTGGTGATAGAGCTTTGGCATTGGCGGCAGGTACTGTACAGCTATTGCAAAGCTTAGGGGCTTGGGAGGGCGTAGCTCAACAAGCCACGGCGATTAAACAAATTCATGTCTCTGATCGCGGTCATTTTGGCAAAACCCGTTTATCGGCTCAGCAACAAGGGGTTGAGGCTTTAGGTTATGTAATCACCGCTCGCGAAATCGAAACCCATGTTGCCGATTTAGTCGCGCAAACTCAAATTCAGTATTTTTATCAAACTCGGGTGGCTGGTTTGATTAGCGATGATGCCCAAATCAATGTCCATTTAAAACAAGACAACGGCGAATCGTTGAATTTAACCGCTGCTTTGTTGGTGGGCGCTGATGGTGGGCAATCATCGGTCAGACAATTGTTGCAGATTGACCAGCAACAAACCGAATACGGACAAACCGCTTTGGTGACAACCGTCGAATCAAGCTTGCCGCACAACAACACCGCTTACGAGCGTTTCACCGCATTTGGGCCATTGGCGTTTTTACCGGTGACTGGCAAACGCACTGCCGTGGTTTGGACTCGCAGCCATGAACAAGCCGAATCGTTAATGGCCGGTGGCGAAGCGGATTTCTTGGCCGAATTACAAGCGTGCTTTGGTTATCGCTTAGGGACTTTAAAACTAGCCGCGCCACGCCGAGCGTTTCCATTAAGTTTGATTCGTGCTGAAAAAATGGTCGCAGAGCGGGCGGTGATTATTGGTAATGCCGTGCATCAATTACATCCGGTTGCTGGACAAGGTTTTAATTTGAGTATTCGCGATGTTGCCGAATTAGCCGAGGCTTTAATTCAACAGCATCAAAACCAAGCCGATATTGGTGAGGCAGGATTTTTAAATCACTATGCCAAACACCGCCAACAAGATCACAGTCAAACCATAGGCTTTACTGACAACGTGGTGCGAATTTTTTCTAATCAATGGCTGGCGCTGGCAGCATTGAGAAACACCGGTTTAACTTTGCTCGATCATTTGCCGTTTGCTAAGCAATTATTAGCCAAACATGCGATGGGCTTGGCGCGGCGTTTGCCGAATTTAGGCGGTTAACTAGGAGTAGCGATGAAATCATCTCGTATAGCGTGGTTGATCTTGGCGGTTTTATTAAGCGGCTGTGGCAAAGAAGCGAAACCACAAAAAGTGCTGAAAGAATCGATTCAGAAATATGAAAAAGTGGTGACTTTGCAAGGTTCTGTTAGTAATAACAGTGGCTTGGTTAAGGCGGGTAAGATTGAAGCGCGTTTGCCGAGCGGTGAATTATTGGCAGAAACCGTATTGGAAAACAGCGCTCGTTATCAATTACCAATTCCAGCGGGAACGGTATTGCCGCTGATTTTGAGTTTCTCGCCAACCGAGGCTAGTCAGAATGCGGATAAATTAATCAGCGTGGTGGTGCAAGCCGACATTAATCGCTACGACATTAGCCCATTAACCACTGCGATTGCTCAGCAAGCCAAAGCTTTAGGCGGCTACACATTGCGAAATATGACCCAAGCAGCGGAAGACGGTGTCCATGTCCCTGATGCCAACAAAACCAGCACTGGCTTTCGTGGTGATCCTACTAAGCAATACGGCGGTTGGCATTAATTCAGTTTTTGCCGAGATAGATCAAAAATTATGCAGATTTTTGTTCACGTTTTTTCTAAATGAGCGATATTATTACTTGAAATCATTGACTGTTTTGACGGCAGTTAAAGAAAAAATTATTAATCAATAAGGCTCAAAATGAATCAATCTTTTCTGCGCGTGTCGCTTTTAATTGCGGTTGCAGTCTTGCTTAATGCTTGTAGCACGACTTCAAATCGCGACAAAGTGACGGTAATTAAACCTGTCGTGACGCCACCCACGACTGCGAATAATGGCTATAAACCAACTGTTTATTCTGGCGTATTCGCAAAGCCAGCTGCTATTGACCCAGCTGTAGAGTTTTGGCGCAAAACTTACGGGGTTTGGCAGCGTTCCGAAGTGGCATTTTATGATGACAGACATATGGACGTGATTTACGAAGTGCTGACTTTGCCGGGTAATGTTGGTGAAGGTCTAACCACCGATCAGAAAAATATCCTTAGCCAACGTAAAGAATTTTGGAAATCGCAATTGGCAGGGTTGGAAGGTAAATTGCGTTATGGCGCTGAGTTAAACCATGCCGATAGACAAATCATCGCCAAGATTGAAGCCACGGGTAAGCCGGTGAACACAGTTTTGACGGGTGCCAGTGATCGTTTACGCTCACAACGTGGCACTAAAGAGCGTTTTAAACGTGGTTTAGAAATCAGCGGTCGCTACGATTTACAGTTTAGAAAAATCTTCCGCGATGCAGGCTTACCAGAAGATTTAGCTTATTTGCCTCACGTCGAATCATCATTTCAATTAACCGCAAAATCATCAGCCGGCGCAGTCGGTTTGTGGCAGTTCACCAATTCAGCGGCGAAAACCTTTATTCCAGGACATGACAAACGCGATCAACGCTATGATCCGTTTGTATCGGCTAATGGAGCGGCGCGTTATTTGAGTTATGCCTATGGCAAATTAGGCGATTGGCCTGCGGCGGTGACTTCTTACAATCACGGCATTGGCGGCATGAAGCGCGCGCAAAATACGGTGGGTAATGACTTTAATCGGATTGTTGATAACTACGATGGTCCAGCGTTTGGCTTTGCCTCGCGTAACTATTACGCCCAATTTCTAGCGGCGCGTGAGATTGCGGCTAATCCAAATCAATATTTTAGAGAAGGCGTCAGTTACGAAGCACCTGTTGGGCCTGGTCAATATTTGGCGGCAGAGTAATTTATGCGGATAACCGCCTTTCAAAAACAACTGATTTGCGAAAATACCATTAAATATTTTGGTCAAGACGCACATGTTTGGCTGTTTGGTTCCCGCTTCAATGATTTGGCAAAAGGCGGCGATATTGATTTGTACATAGAGCCATCAATACAAAATGTCGCGATGTTAATTGCGGCAAAATTACAATTCATGGTCGAATTGCATAAAAAATTGGGCGAACAAAAAAATGATGTTGTGTTGCATCGGGAGAATGCCGGCTTCACAATTACCTATTTATCGAATAGCTAAACAAACCGGCGTGCTGTTGCGATGAATGACGTTCTGGTTGAAACATTAAAAGTCATCATCGACATGCCGATCGTTTGCTTTGAGCGCTTTCGGAGTTAGAAAGGTATTTGCCTTCATCCCTTATTGGCAGATCTTTACCCCGTTGGCTCTAACAAACTCAAAATCTTATCCCGCAATTGATGTTTGCGGGTTTCATCTTCAAGTGGTTGTCCTAACTGGTCGCTAATGTAAAACATATCTTCTGCTCGACTGCCAATGGTGGTGATTTTGGCGTTGTGGAGCTGGATTTCTAATTCACTAAATGCTTGACCGATGGTCGACAGCAAGCCGGCGCGGTCGGTGGTGATTAATTCGAGAATCGTGTGGTGGTTTTTCGGATCGTCCAAAAAGGTAATGCGGGTTTCAATCGGGAAGTGCCTTGCTTGACGAGATTGTTTATGAATATTGGTTGGGGTTTTAACCACTGCTTTATTCAATAAATTTTGGCGTAGTGAGCTACAAATCTGAATTTCTTGATAGACGTCGTTAATCGCTTCGCCTGATTGTTCCAAGACTTGGAAGCTGTTCAAAACGTATTGGTCATCGGTGGTGATAATGCGTGCGTCGAGGATGGTCAGGCCGAGTTGGTCAATACTGGCGGTGCAGATTGAGAAAAGTCCGGTTTCGTTTTTGGTGTAAACGAAAATTTCGGCACTACCGCGTTGGGTTTCTGGGCGCAGTAAAACCAAGGGTAAATCAGCTTCTGCTGAAGCGGCGATGGCGATGGTATGCCATGCGATTTCGTCGGCTGAGTAACGAAGGAAGTAGTCGTCACTGAGATGGCGCCATGAGTCTTGAATCATGGGTTCGGATAGACCGAGTTTGATTAATTCTTGTCGAGCTTCTTTGATGTTGTCTACTAGTCGTTCTGAGCGAGCCACTGGATTATGTAGGCCTCGATGTAGGGCATTGTGGGTCGCCATGTAGAGTTCTTTTAGCAGGGTGTCTTTCCACGAATTCCACAGGCTAGGATTAGTCGCACGAATGTCGGCGACGGTCAGTAAGTACAAATGGTTGAGATATTCGATGCTGCCGACTTGTAAGGCGAAGGTGTGAATGACTTCTGGGTCGCTGATGTCTTTGCGTTGCGCGGTCATTGACATCAATAAATGATTTCGCACGAGCCATGCGACTAATTTGTTGTCGTGGATAGGTAATAAATGTTGGCTGCAAAAGCTTTGGGCGATGGCTTCACCGAGTTGCGAATGATCGCCGCCGCGGCCTTTGGCGATGTCGTGAAACAGTGCCGCAATGTAAAGCACTTCGGGTTTGGTAATCAGTCTGAAAATGGTATTGCAAAACGGCAGTTCAGCTTCTTGCATCGGTAGTGAGAAGCGGCGCAGATTGCGGAGCAGAAATAGCGTGTGTTCGTCTACGGTGTAGATATGGAACAAGTCGTATTGCATTCTCGCGACAATGTTGGCGAAGTCGGGCAAATACGCGGCAAGAACGCCATAGCGGTTCATGCGTTTGAGTTGTTCGGTAATGCCGTGTGGTTGGCGCAATATCTCGATAAACAGGCGATTGGCGTTTTTGTCGGCTCTAAAGTTGTGATCGATTTTATGTAAGTTTTTGCGGATTAAACGCACCGTATTGGCGCGGATACCCTTTAAAGACGGCGATTGTTGCAGTAATAAGAAAATTTCTAATAGCGCGAGTGGGCGCTGTTCAAAAATGTGATTGTTAGTGGCTTGTAGATAGCCGTCGATGGACTCGAAATCGGCGTTAATGGGTTGCGGCGTTAAGTTGGCCTGATGGCTAATCAGCTTTTCATTTAACACCTGCAACAGCATTTCGTTTAGACGTTCAATATCGACCACGGTTTTGTAATAAAACTGCATGAATTGTTCGACGTCGGGTTGATTTTGGCCGTCGATATAGCCGAATTGGGTGGCGAGTTCGCGTTGATAATCAAACAGTAGCCGGTCTTCGCTGCGATTGGTTAAGTTGTGGAGTGCGAAACGTAAGCGCCAGAGGATGTCGCGGGCGGCAATCAGGTTGTCGTATTCGGCGCGCGGTAAGTAGCCGTATTTAATTAAGCCACGCAGGGTTGATGAATGATAGTGGTGCTTAAACACCCAAGAAATAATCTGTAAATCTCTAATCCCGCCTGGACCTTCTTTGATATTAGGTTCAAGGTTGTAGGCGGTGTCGTGGTATTTGCGATAGCGTTGGGCTTGTTCGGCAATTTTGGCGGGGAAAAATTGTTCAGAAGGCCAGAGTTTATTGTCGGTCAGCGCGGTTTTTAAGCGACTGAATAAATCAAAGTCGCCAGTAATTAAACGCATTTCGAGCAAATTGGTGAAGATGGTTTGGTCGTCGGTAGCGGCTTCGAGACATTGTTGAACATTGCGAACGCTTTGGCCGGGTTTTAAGCCAATATCCCAAAGAAAACGGCTGAAGTCGGCGATTTGTTCTTGAAATTTGTCGCTGTGCTGAGTGGGGGTCAGAATCAGGATGTCGATGTCTGAGTGTGGGAACAACTCGCTGCGACCGTAGCCACCGGTGGCAATTAAGCTGGCTGATTCGGCATCGGTGCCTAAAAAATGCTGCCAGCAACATTGAAGCAGGTTGTCGATGAAGGCGGCTTTTGTTGAGAGTAGGGTGGTAACGGTTTGATGGGGTCTAAATTGTTGTTTTAGAAATTCCGTTTCGGCGCTGATTAAGCTTTTGAATGCCGAAATCGGACTAGCTGCTTCGAAACAGCTAGAAATTAACTGTTGGTCGAAGCGCTTTTGATAAATCATTGCTCTTCCTGACGCAGGGTGAGGATTTCGTAGCCAGTTTCGGTGACCAAAATGGTGTGCTCGAATTGTGCCGATAAGCTACGGTCTTTGGTGACTGCGGTCCAGCCGTCAGCCAACACTTTCATGTGGCGTTTGCCGAGGTTAATCATCGGTTCAATAGTGAAAATCATGCCAGGTTTCATCATTGCACCTTCGCCGCGTTTGCCAAAGTGCATGACATGCGGATCTTCGTGGAATTTTTTGCCGATGCCGTGGCCGCAAAACTCGCGAACCACTGAATAACGATTGCTTTCGGCATGGACTTGAATCACATGGCCAATGTCACCGAAATGTGCGCCCGGTTTAACTTGCTCAATGCCCAAAAACAAGCATTGGCGAGTGATTTCGACTAGGCGTTTGGCGTGAGGGGTAACGTCGCCAACGCAAAACATTTGGCTGGTGTCGCCGTGGTAGCCATCTTTGATAACAGTAATGTCAACATTAATAATGTCGCCGCTTTTCAGTTTTTTATCGCTGGGAATGCCGTGGCAAATTTGTTGGTTAATCGAGGTGCAGATTGATTTTGGGAAGCCACGATAGTTGAGCGGAGCAGGGATGGCTTGCTGAACATTAACAATATAATCGTGGCAGATTTGGTCGAGTTCATCAGTGGTAACGCCAACAACAACATGCGGGGCAATCATCTCTAAAACTTCGGCAGCCAGCTTGCCAGCAATCCGCATTTTTTCAATTTCGTCAGCAGTTTTAATTACGATGCTCATCAGTCTATATTTTTGGGGTAAGAAGTTCAGAGGTGATGATGGGTTTGGGTTTGAAGCACACCTCAAAGCCTGCAGTCTATCAGACTTGAGCTTGTTGTAAAAACCGAATCATGGTATAAAGGTAAGTTCACTATGTAATCAATACTCACGCTTGTCGACACGGTTGATGGGGTGCTGGTTTGCAGTCATGCAATTCGGTCATCGGTCGGGATAAGCG
>CAMCSF010000102.1 GCA_945877625.1 Methylomonas koyamae
GGTCCCAAGGGTATGGCTGTTCGCCATTTAAAGTGGTACGCGAGCTGGGTTCAGAACGTCGTGAGACAGTTCGGTCCCTATCTGCCATGGGCGTTTGAGATTTGAGGGAAGCTGCTCCTAGTACGAGAGGACCGGAGTGGACGCACCACTGGTGTTCGGGTTGTCATGCCAATGGCATTGCCCGGTAGCTACGTGCGGACAGGATAACCGCTGAAAGCATCTAAGCGGGAAGCCCCTCCCAAGATGAGATCTCACTGGAACTTTAAGTTCCCTAAAGGGCTGTTGAAGACTACAACGTTGATAGGCATGGTGTGGAAGTTCAGTAATGAATGTAGCTAACATGTACTAATTGCCCGTGAGGCTTGACCATATAACACCCAATCAGTTTTTCGATTGGTGTTATATCAGCTTTCTTAACTATACACCTTGAGATGACAGATTTTCCATTTTCTTGCAGACAATAATTCTGCAACACCAGTTTGCTTGGTGAACATAGCGAGCGTGAACCACCCGATCCCATCCCGAACTCGGAAGTGAAACCGCTTTGCGCCGATGATAGTGTGGCAGGTTGCCATGTGAAAGTAGGTCATCGCCAAGCTCTTATTACAAAAAGCCCGTTTAGCAATAAACGGGCTTTTTTTTCGCTTGCGACTTTTTAACTGAAAAACAGCTAAGAGCTAAATGATGATTAATCAACCTCTATTTGCGGTAGTATAAGCCAATAAATCATGCTGAGTTTTGGCAAATAGACTCATCAGTTAAAGAGGCTTTTATGTACGATCATCTTGAAACCGCACAAAATCCAAGCAATTTAAAACGGGTAGTAATCGATCCTGTTTCTCGAGTTGAAGGTCACGGCAAAGTGACTCTATTGCTAGATGAAAATAATAAAGTCCAACAAGCTCGATTACATATTGTCGAATTCCGAGGCTTTGAGAAATTCATTCAAGGCAGACCCTATTGGGAATTACCCGTTTTAGTCCAGCGACTCTGTGGCATTTGCCCTGTCAGCCACCATTTAGCCGCCGCCAAAGCCATCGACCAATTAGTCGGAATTGACCCTGATAATTTACCCCCAGCTGCCGATAAACTGCGTCGATTGTTACATTTTGGCCAAGTCTTACAATCCCACGCATTACATTTTTTCCATCTATCCAGCCCCGATTTACTGTTCGGATTTGAAAGCGAAATTAGCAAACGCTCGATTGTTGCCGTCTTAGAAAACTATCCCGAAATCGGTTTGCAAGGTGTCAAACTCCGCAAATACGGACAAGAAGTGATTCGTATGGTATCCGGTAAACGTGTCCACGGCACCGCCGCTTTACCTGGCGGCATGAACAAACCACTTAGCAAACAAGAGCGTGATTACTTATTAGAAGATATTGATCAAATCATCACATGGTCACAAGCCGCAGTGGATTTAATCAAAAAAGTACATACTTCAAACCTGCCGTTTTACGACCAATTTGCTACCATCCGCAGCAATTATCTTGGCTTAGTCAAACCCAATGGCGCATTAGAGCTTTACCACGGTGGCATTCGGGCCAAAAATCAGCACGGCGAAACCTTGCTAGATCACTTCGATTATTGCGACTATAACGCCATCATTCATGAAGAAGTCCGCTCATGGAGCTACATGAAATTCCCGTACCTAACCGCTTTCGGCAAACAAAACGGTTGGTATCGAGTTGGGCCATTAGCGCGAGTCAACAACTGTGATTTTATTGACACACCGCTTGCCGAAATTGCTCGCATCGAATTTAAACAACACAGTGATGAAGCAATGGTTCACAGCACCCTAGCTTTCCATTGGGCGCGATTAATCGAAGCTTTGCATTGTGCCGAGAGCATCAAAACCTTGCTCCACGACCCCGATTTACTGAGTAATGACCTAGTTGCCCAAGGCGAAAAACGCTACGAAGGCATTGGCGTTATCGAAGCCCCGCGCGGGACTTTGTTCCATCATTACCAAGTAGATGAAAACGACATAGTCACCAAAGCCAACTTAATCGTCTCCACGACTAGCAACAACACAGCGATGAACGAATCAGTTCGCCAAGTTGCCGCCGAATATTTATCAGGCCACGAATTAACCGAGCCTTTATTAAACAATATTGAAGTAGCGATTCGTGCTTACGATCCTTGTTTATCCTGCGCCACTCACGCCGTCGGCAAAATGCCATTACAGCTAGAGTTAATCGATGCAGAAGGCCAGCTTGTTGACCAATTAACCCGACACAGCAACGGCGAGTTTGTTCGCGAATCGGCATGATCCAACCGATTTTATTACTAGGCTACGGCAATCCCAGCCGTGGTGATGATGCGGTTGGGCCTTTGTTACTGGAAGCGATAGCCAAACAAATCAATTCCAATCAAATCGAACTCATCACCGATTTTCAACTACAAATCGAACACGCATTGGATATGCAGCATCGGCAATTGGTTTTGTTTATTGACGCCTCAGTGGCTTGTGAAACTGGTTTCAGCTTTACCGAATTGCATCCGGCTAAAGACAACAGCTACAGCACACACGCTATCAGCCCCGCAGCGGTGTTGGATGTTTACCAAACCATCACCAAGCAATCACCACCCGCCAGCTTTTTGTTAACCATCCAAGCACAGCAATTTGAACTAGGTACTGGTTTAAGCGAGTTAACCGCTCACTATTTCAAAACCGCCTGTGAATTGGTCATACACTTACTCAAACAACCGCAGCTCAACGCTTGGCGCGCACTCGTCACAAAATAATTTCTCAGGAGATTTTATGAAGCAATTTTTACAAACCTCAATTGTATTGTTTAGCTTGGCATTCGCTTCAGCCGCCATTGATGCTGCTGAATTAAGCCGCAGCCAAGTCGAACAACTACTCAGCAAAGCCGATAAACAACATCCCGCTGATTTACGCCGCAAAGATTTAACTGACCTAGATTTATCCGGCCTCGATTTTCGTAATGCCGATTTATGGGGTGCCGACTTACGCCGCGCTAATCTAAGCCGCAGCAACTTGTTTGGTCTTACCTTAGATTTAACCGTTATGACCAACATCAAACTTAGCGGTGCAAATCTAGCGAATACCAGTATTTTTGGCGTCAGCCTAATGCACGCCGACCTTAGTGATACCGATATGAGCGGCAGTCGAGTGGTAGCGATTATGGATGGTGCTAATCTCAGTCGAGCCAACCTCAGTCATGTTGATTGGGCGGCGGACATGAAAAATCAATCAATGGGCTTAATGCGAGCCAGCTTAAAAGGCGCCAATTTAACCGGAGTTAATTTCAGTCACGCCAAGCTCGGCCGCGCCATGCTTAAACACGCCAAACTGAACAACGCAAATCTGCAACAGGCTAATTTATATTCAGCCGATATGGATGGCGCCGATTTAAGTGGTGCCGATTTAACGGACGCTGATTTTTCTCAAGCGCGCTTACACGATGCTAAATTTAGCAATGCAATACTGACCCGTACTAAATTTGATGGTGCAAAAAACTTGCCCGAACTTCATTAATTCACGGAGGAAAAAACCATGTCATTCAGCCAACAACTGCTAAAACGAAAATCCGTTGCAGCACTGACCAATGCCGAAAACGGCTTAAAACGCACTTTAACAGCCAAAGACCTGACCGTTCTTGGCGTTGGTGCGATTATTGGTGCGGGGATTTTTGTTTTAACCGGGATTGCCGCTGCCAAATATGCAGGCCCTGCGATTGTGTTGTCGTTTGTCTTTGCTGGCATAGCCTGTGCCTTGGCCGCGTTATGCTACAGCGAGTTGGCGGCGATGATTCCGGTTTCTGGTAGCGCCTACAGCTATGCTTACGCCACCATGGGCGAATTAATGGCTTGGATTATCGGCTGGGATTTGATTTTAGAATACGCGCTTGCCAGTAGTACCGTCGCTATTGGTTGGGCGGGTTATCTCAACAGTTTTCTCAATTCGATAGATGTCCATCTACCCAGCTATCTGACCACCGCCTATCTCGCCGACCCCGCGCAAGGTTTTATCAATTTACCAGCAGTAATCATTGTGTTGTTGCTGACAGGTTTATTAGTAGTCGGTATTCGGCAATCGGCGATTTTTAACTTTGTGATGGTGTTGATTAAATTAGCGGTCATTGTGGTGTTTATCATTGCCGGCGCTGGGCATATCCAAACTGAAAATTGGTCAAATTTCACACCGTTTGGCTTTGGTGGTGTGCTGACGGGGGCGGGTGTAATTTTCTTTGCCTATATTGGCTTTGATGCGGTTTCTACTGCCGCTCAAGAAGCGATTAATCCAAAAAGAGATGTGCCGATCGGCATCATCGTTTCCTTGATTGTTTGTACTGTACTTTATATTTTAGTGGCCGGTGTGTTGACGGGGGTTATTTCCTACACCGAATTAAACGTCCCAGCACCGATTGCCGTGGCTGTGGATCACATCGGCATGAACTGGTTATCACCGATTATCAAATTAGCGGCAATCGCTGGCTTAACCTCGGTGATGTTGGTGTTACTCATGGGCCAAAGTCGAATTTTCTACGCCATGGCCAACGACCGATTATTGCCGCCCTTATTCGCCAAAATTCACCCCAAATTTCAAACCCCACATTTATCAACCATTGTGGTGGGTTTCGCGGTTGCCTTATTAGCTGGATTTATGCCGATTGAAAAACTCGGCGAACTGGTCAGCATCGGTACTTTATTGGCCTTTGTCTTGGTCTGTGGCGGGGTTTTAGTGCTTCGTAGCAGTCATCCAGAATTACCCAGACATTTCAAATGTCCGGCTGTGCCAGTTGTACCAATTGCTGGGATTTTAGTTTGCCTAGGTTTAATGGCAGGTTTACCGTTAGATACTTGGGTTCGATTACTGGTTTGGCTATTGATAGGCTTTGCGATTTATTTTGGTTATGGGATTAAACATAGCCAATTGCGATAAATTTATTTAACTTCATTTTAATTACCGATATACCGCTATGAATCACCAATCTGTTGCCAACCGTGTTGAAACCATTGCTATGATCACCGGCATCCTCGCCGGTTTATCCGCTGCCGGTGCAGCGTTTGCCGAACCTGAAGGTTTGTTCGCGGTTGGGGTTTGGCTCGGTGTAGCCGATGAACCGCTAGTGGTTACTGCAGCGCCGATGCTTGGCAATCTTGCAACGGTGATGGGGGTTATTTCCGGCTTTGCTTTCTTTTGGGCGAAGTGGCGGAAATGGCGGGATAGTAAGCTTTAAATTAGGTTTGAACAGGTGCACTGGAGATGAACTGTGCGCTTCACTTTATTTAGTACTAAAGTATTTAACCAATGCCGCAACTATCCCTATAGCAAGTGCGATTAAGCCGCCTAATCGGATAATCAAACGTTGTTCCATATCATGCATATCACGTTTTAAATCATTAATATCGTGCTTTGTCGCTAATTCGGCTTCGCCTTGTGCTTGGCTTTTGGGTGCACCTACCGCTTTAAGAGTGCGTATAAATTTAGGCGTATCGAATGTGATTGGTGCCATGTTTATCACCCTTGTCTTGTTTAATCGCTTAATGCCATTGTTAGGATAATAAAGTATTGCAAGCTGTTGAATTATTGATACGTTTGTACTCACCGCCCAATCGCATAGTAATTCAACCCCGCCTGCTTAACGACTTTCGGTTCATACATATTGCGGCCATCAAAAATCACTTTATCTTTCAGCTGTTGGCTCAGTTGCTCAAAATCAGGGCTGCGGAATTGTTTCCATTCAGTAACTATGACCAAGGCATCGGCCTGATTCAAGACATCGGCTTGTTTGTCACATAAAACCAAACCGGCTTTTTCGCCAAAAACCCGTTGCGCTTCATGCAAGGCTTCGGGGTCGTAGGCTTGGACAATGGCGCCGGCGGCAGTTAATGCGTCGATTAACACCCGACTCGGTGCTTCACGCATATCATCAGTATTGGGTTTAAACGCCAAACCCCATAAAGCAAACACTTTGCCTTTGATTCCATCTGGATAATGAGTGCTGATTTTTTCATATAGGCGCTGTTTTTGACGGTCGTTGACGTTTTCAACCGCTGATAATAATTCGGCGTGGTATCCCATTTCTTGAGCAGTGCGCTCCAAGGCTTTGACGTCTTTCGGGAAACACGAGCCGCCATAACCACAACCGGGATAAATAAAGCTGTAACCAATCCGACTGTCAGAACCAATGCCGTGGCGGACTTGTTCAATATCGGCCCCCAAGCGTTCTGCTAAATTTGCCAGTTCGTTCATAAAACTGATTTTGGTCGCCAGCATTGCATTGGCGGCGTATTTGGTCAGTTCAGCTGAGCGAATGTCCATCGTAATCACCCGTTCACGACTGCGATTAAACGGTGAATACAAGGCTTTCAGTAACTCGGCGGTTCTAGGATTGTCGGTGCCGATGATGATGCGGTCGGGCTTCATAAAATCGTCTAAGGCCGAGCCTTCTTTTAAAAACTCAGGGTTAGAAACCACATCAAACTCTAATTGTTCGCCGCGTTCGGCTAACACTTGGTTAATCACGTTTTTGACTTTATCCGCAGTACCGACGGGTACCGTGGATTTATCAATCACCACTTTATAGTCGCTCATGTGTTCGGCAATGCTTTTCGCCACTGCCAACACATATTTCAAATCAGCCGAGCCGTCTTCATCTGGCGGCGTGCCAACCGCGACAAATTGGAATAAACCAAAATCGACCGCTTGTTTGACATCGGTTGTAAACTGCAAACGTCCGGCGGCTTGGTTGTCTTTAACCATCTCCTCCAAGCCGGGCTCATAAATCGGAATGATGCCTTGTTGGAGTTGCTCAATTTTGCGTGGATCAACATCCATACACAGCACTTGATTACCGACATCAGCGAGGCAAGCCCCCGTGACTAGACCAACATAACCGCTACCAAACACTGTAATTTTCATTGCGTTCCTTGTGGGGGAGTTTTACGTTTTAATCGAAATAACGCCGAAATGTCTTCGTTGCCGTGGCCTTGCTGCATTAATTGCGCGTAATCGGCCAAAGTGGTGTTGGTCAATGGACTGGGGATTTCGGCTTGTTGTGCCATTTGTTGGCAAATCAGTAAATCTTTATGGTGTAAGGCCAGTTTAAAACCGGGATTAAACTGGTCTTGGCTCATGGTATGGCCGCGATGCTGCAAAAACCAATTGCCAGCGGCTCCGCCCGATACCACTTCAATCACTTTGGCTAAATCCAGATTTTGCGCATCGGCAAAGGCTAAGGCTTCACAAACTGCTTGATTGATGCCAGCCGCCATAATTTGGTTAACTGCTTTGCAAGCTTGGCCTGCGCCATGCTCACCTAAATGTAGGATGCGAGCTGAGATAGCTTCTAATGCGGGGCGAACTTGATCCAAAATGGCAATCTCGCCACCAACCATCATCGCTAAAGTGCCTTTATTAGCGCCTTCAACACCGCCAGAAATCGGCGCATCTAAAAAGCCAATCTTGTGTTCCGCTAATAGTGTCGCTGCTTGTTGAGCGGTTTGGCGGCTGACCGTTGAGGTATCAACCACAATCAAATTGGCATTGCCGCTATTGGCAATCGCATTAACCACTTCCAAGACATCGGCATCGGCTGAAACGCAGCTAATAATCAGCTCAACATGGGCGGCTAAGTCGCTAATCGTTGCATAAGCTGTAATCGCCAGTTCATTGGCTAAATGATCGGCTTTGGCACGGGTGCGGTTATAAACGCCGCTTAAAAAGCCGGCTTTGGCTAAATTTCGCGCCATACCGGTGCCCATTGCACCCAAACCAATTACACCCACTTTCATCGTTTATTTTTCCAGATAGGTATAAGCATTTAAGCCGTTTAATAGCTCTTGGGCGAAACTGTGTTTTTGCTCGGCGCTTAAACCGCTGGCATCGAGTTTTTGCTGATAAGCGGCTTTCAATTGTTCGGTGTTGATGTGGACATAATCTAGCAATTCGCTGACATTTTCACCAGCCATGAAATCGCTGAACTGATAACCGTCC
>CAMCSF010000103.1 GCA_945877625.1 Methylomonas koyamae
GAACGAAAGCGTTTTAAATGTTGCGGATTTTCCAAGGTGGTTTTCCATTCACATTGATAAGTATTGATGACTTGCTGCATTTGGGTTTCCAGACTGTCAGCAATTTGCAGATGATCATCAATCACCACTTGTTTTAGATAATCCAAACCACCCTGTAGATTTTCCATCCACACCGAAGTGCGCTGCATTCGGTTGGCGGTACGCACATAAAAAATCAGTAAGCGGTCGATGTATTTCAGCAAAGTGGCTTTATCCAGATTGGTTGCGAATAAATCAGCGTGTCGAGGCTTCATGCCGCCATTACCGCAAACGTATAAATTCCAGCCATTTTCAGTGGCAATCACGCCAATATCTTTGCTTTGCGCTTCGGCGCATTCGCGGGTACAACCAGAAACACCGAATTTGATCTTATGGGGTGCGCGAAGTCCTTTGTAGCGATTTTCAAGCTCAATCGCTAATCCTAAACTGTCATCGACTCCAAACCGACACCAAGAACTACCGACACAAGACTTAACGGTGCGTAGCGATTTGCCATAGGCATGGCCACTTTCAAAACCGGCATCAATTAATTCCTGCCAAATTAAAGGCAATTGCTCAAGCCGAGCGCCGAATAAATCAACCCGCTGCCCGCCTGTAATTTTGGTGTAAAGCTGATATTTTTTGCCGACTTGACCAAGAGCAATCAACATATCGGGGGTAATTTCACCACCGGCAATTCTTGGCACCACCGAATACGTCCCGTTCTTTTGGATATTGGCGAGAAAATTATCGTTAGTATCTTGTAAGCCAATATGCGGCGTTTGCAAAATGTAATCATTCCAATACGAAGCCAAAATCGAACCTACCGCTTGTTTGCAAACTTCACAACCTAAACCCTGTCCATGATTAGCAAGCAATTCATCAAAGGTTTTAATCTGCTCCACCATCACCAAGTGGTAGATTTCTTGGCGGCTAAGCGAAAAGTGTTCGCAAATATCGTTACTAACTTCAACGCCGCGTTTTGACAATTCACTATCTAAAACCGACTTTAACAATGAGCCACAACCACCGCAGCCAGTTGCGGCTTTGGTGTGGGTTTTCAAATCAGACACCGAGCAACAACCGCCTTCAATTGCGTCACAGATTTGGGCTTTACTGACATCGTAGCAAGAACAAATCTGAGCATTAGCCGGCAAAGCATCAACACCAATTGCCGGCGTTTGCCCTGATAAGGCAGGCAAAATCAGGGTTTCAGGATTTTCAGGTAACGCAATGCCATTTAAGCTGTATTGCAGTAATTGATCATAACTACTGGCATCCCCCACCAACACCGCACCTAATAATTGAGTTTTATCGGCACTGACCACCAAGCGCTTATAAATTTCATCGCCATCATTTTGATAGGTATAAACCAAAGCACCTTGGCTTTTGGCTTGAGCGTCACCAATGCTGGCAACATCAACTCCCATCAGTTTTAATTTGGTACTCATATCGGCACCGGTAAAACCGCCAGTCTGGTTGTGTAAATCGGCGACGACCGCTCTGGCCATCGCATAACCCGGCGCAACTAAACCAAATATCTGCCCATTCCATAATGCACATTCACCCATCGCATAAATATCGGCATCTGATGTGCGGCATTGGTTGTCGATGACGATACCACCTCGCGGCCCCAGTGCTAATTGGCAATCGGCTGCAATCTCATCACGCGGCCTAATCCCCGCTGAAAACAACACAATGTCGGTTTCCAGCGTTTCGCCATCGGCAAATTGCATACGGTGAAAAGATTGCTGCCCAGCTTCGATTAAGGTGGTGTTTTTATTTAAATGCGCCTTAACCCCTAATGCTTCGATTTTGCGCTTAAGCATCGCGCCGCCCCCTTCATCTAATTGCACCGCCATCAAGCGGGGTGCAAATTCGACGACGTGGGTTTCTAAACCTAAATCCTTCAGCGCTTTGGCGGCTTCCAATCCCAATAAACCACCGCCAATTACAGTACCAATCTTGGATTTTTCAGCGGCAGCCTTGATAGCTTCTAAATCCTCAATGGTTCGATACACCAAGCATTGCGGGCGGTCATGGCCTGGAACTGGCGGCACAAACGGATAGGAACCGGTGGCTATCACCAATTTATCGTAAGCAATCACGCGTCCTGCGGCTGAGGTAATTTGTTTATGCTGCCTATCGATGCTGACCACTTTGTCAGCTAAATGCAGGGTAATCCCATGCTGCTCAAAAAAGCCTTCGGCAACCATTGATAAGTCTTGCGCAGACTTACCTGTAAAGAACTCTGATAAATGCACACGATCGTAAGCAGGGCGTGGCTCTTCGCAAAAAGTAACGATTTGGTACTGCTGGCTTAGTTCACTATTAACCAAGCTGGTTAAGAAATACTGTCCAACCATACCGTTACCAATAACGATCAAGGTTTGTTTAGTGCTCATCGCTAACCTCTTTAATGAGAATTAAATCGTCAAACAATGCATTGGCATTGCGATTCATCATCGACTTTGCCACTTCCCCATTTTCAACAGACCAAAAAAAAGGCGTTCTGTCTGAATGAATTAAATTCATTCGAACAGGACGCCTTTGTCCATTCGAGCAATGGTAAGAAGTAACGCAGAATAACAAACACCACAAAGCAAAATAGATGCCAACTTTTGCAGCGCTTGAGTTTAGTGGGTTTCAGCAACTATCCACGCACAAAAACGCACCATTACAAAGCACAAAACAGCCGCAACGCACCACCAAAGAGCAAAATCGCAAAGAAACCGCCAAATTATCACTTCAAAAAACTGGCTCAAGTCTTGCATAAAAAACAAAATAATTTGTCTGTTTCTGGAAAGCCTCATGTCACTTGCCCCCCTTAAATTATTGACCATGCGCGGAAAGATCAAAATCCTGCACATGAGTTGGATAGCATTTTTTATCAGCTTTGTGATTTGGTTTAACCACGCGCCCTTGATGATATTAATCAAACATGACTTGGGGATTACCGACGCTGAAGTGGAAATTATCCTATTACTCAACGTGGCGTTAACGATTCCCGCTCGAGTGATTATTGGTTTAGTGGTTGATCGTTATGGTGCAAAGATTAGCTACAGCGCTTTATTAGCGATCTGCAGCGTGCCGTGTTTTATGTGTGCGTTAGCCGACAACTTTGCCGAACTGGCTTGGGCGAGGTTCTTACTAGGCTTTATTGGTGCCGGTTTTGTGGTTGGGGTTAGGATTATTGGTGATTGGTTTCCTTTTAGCCAAATGGGAACCGCCGAAGGTTTATATGCCGGATGGGGCAATTTTGGTTCCGCATTTGCAGCAATATTTTTACCCGGACTGGCGTTTTATTTTGGTGAAGCCGATGGCTGGCGTTATGCGATTGCTTTAACCGGTCTGGTCGCTTTGATTTATGCCGGCATTTACTACTTCAATGTCGAAAACTTCCCCAGCGAATTGGCAGGACTCAAAGGCAAACAATCGTCGAGCATGGAAGTCAGCAGCGTCAGCGATTTATTCTTGTATATGCTGAGCCTATTACCGCTTTATGCCACGCTGTCATTATTAACCTGGAAATTAGCCAGCCCTAGTTATCCGCTATTAAATAACCATTGGGAATTCACCATTCACATCGGCATTTGGTTGGTATTTTTGATTCACGCCTATCAGTTAGTCAAAACCAATAGCCAACGCCTTAGCCAACCTATCCCTAGCATTCATCATTATCATTACAAACAAGTGTTTATTTTGGCGATCGCTTATCTAGTCAGCTTTGGCTCGAAATTAGCGGTGTTATCAATGTTGCCGATGTTTTTTTTCCAAACCTTTAACCAAACCCAGCAAATTTCGATGCTGGATGCGGGGCTGTTAGCCTCCAGCTTTGTGGTGACTAATATCATTGCTAGGCCAGTGGGCGGTTGGTTAAGTGATCGAATTGGCCGCAAATTATCATTAGGCTTGTTTACTATCGGCTTGGCGGCCGGTTATTTTTTGATGGCGATGATTTCTGCAAACTGGTCGATTGGATTGGCGGTTTTGGTAACCCTGATTTGCTCGATTTTTATGCAAGCCGCAGAAGGAGCAATTTTTGCATTCGTGCCTTTAATCAGACGCGCAATTACCGGTGAAGTCGCGGGCATTGTTGGCGCTTATGGCAACGCCGGTGCAATCATTTTTTTAATCGTCCTCACCTTTATCAGCCCAACGCTGTTTTTTAGTCTGTTAGGTGTCTGTTGTTTACTGCTGCTGGGCTTAATTTATTATCTGGAAGAACCGCGAAACTTTATTACTGAAATCATGCCCGATGGCAGCTTAATCAAAATCGAGCTGGAGTAATTATGGCGACGCTAAAAGTGTTGGTCATTGATGGTTTTGATGAAGACCACTTACTGGAAAAGCAGCTACGCACGCATGGCTTTGAAGTCGCTACCCTGCAACCGCAATGCCTTGATTTGGTGACCGTAGTGAAAAGTTTGCAACCCGATGTGATGGTGCTAAATCTTTACACGCCCGACCAAGCCATTTTGGAGATGATTTTGGACATTAACCAAAATCAATCGATGCCGGTAGTCATGTTCGCCGAAGACCAACAAACTGAAACCATCAATAAAGTGATTCAAGCCGGTGTCAGCGCCTATATTGTTGATGGCTTTGAACCAAAACGGATTAAGTCGATTGTTGATATCGCCATCGCCCGCTTTCAACAGCAGCAAGCCTTAAAAGATGAACTTCAAAAAACTAAAAACCAATTAGAAGACCGCAAACTGATTGATCGCGCCAAAGCGATTTTGATTAAGTCCCAAGCTTATAACGAAGATCAGGCTTACCACGCCCTTCGCAAACTCGCGATGGATAGAAAACTGTCTTTAGGCGAGATGGCTAAAAATGTGATTGCGATGGCGGATTTGCTTAAATAATCAACGCACCATAGGACTAGTTATGCCACCGCCCTGCACCAAATTACTCAGCAATTTGCACCAACAGCGTGCTTTGTTTCGATAGCCACACCCAGAGGCTTAAGCACTAAACTCAAGCAAAAACCGAAATACCCACACTTAACCATCTGTTTTTAAAGGCAAATAAAAACCAACTCAAATTCAAATCCAAAACTGGCATCAAGTTTGCTTTACTAAAGCAGAATCCCAACGTAGGGATCAAACATACTGCTCACCGACGAGCAAAACAGACGAAGGCGTCTTTCGTGCATGGCTTTTAGCCGTGCCACGAAGACGCCTTTTTTATTATCTGCAGCTTTTAGGATTTAACGATGAAACTAAGCAAACCCAAAACCCTAGCAGTGGCTTTAACAGCCGTTTTAAGCTTTTCACCCAGTTTATATGCCGGCGGAAAACCGGAAAAAGAAGATTTGAAATTTGGTTTTATCAAGCTCACCGACATGGCGCCATTAGCGGTTGCTGCGGAAAAAGGCTTTTTTGAAGAAGAAGGCTTATTTGTGCAGCTAGAAGCACAAGCCAACTGGAAAGTAGTAATGGATCGTGTGGTCAACGGCGAATTGGATGGCTCACATATGTTAGCGCCCGCCCCCTTAGGCGCCAGCATCGGCTACGGCAATAAAGCCGACATCATTACCGCTTTTAGCATGGGCTTTAACGGCAGCGCCATCACTGTTTCCAATGATATTTGGAAACAAATGAAAGCCAATGTGCCAATGGAAGGCGGTAAACCGGTGCATCCAATCAAAGCCGATGCCCTAAAACCTGTGGTAGATAAATATAAAGCCGAAGGCAAGCCGTTTAACATGGCCATGACTTTCCCTGTCGGCACTCATAATTTGAAATTACGTTATTGGCTTGCAGCTGGCGGCATCAATCCCGGTTTTTATGCACCACCGCAAGACACATCAGGTCAGATTAATGCCGACGCCATGCTTTCCGTGACGCCACCGCCACAAATGCCCGCAACTTTAGAATCCGGCACCATTTTTGGGTACTGCGTTGGCGAGCCTTGGAATCAACAAGCTGTGTTTAAAAACATCGGCGTGCCTGTGATTACCGATGATGAATTATGGAAAGACACCCCAGAAAAAGTGTTCGGCGTTACCAAAGCTTGGGCGGATAAATATCCCAACACCCATTTAGCGGTAGTCAAAGCCTTGATTCGCGCTTCAATGTGGCTGGATGCCGAAAACAACAAAAACCGTAAAGAAGCCATCGAAATGTTGTCGCAAAAACAATACGTTGGCGCCGATTACGAGGTGTTAGCCAATAGCATGAACGGCACATTTGAATATGAAAAAGGCGACAAACGTTCATTGCCAGACTTCAACACTTTCTTCCGTCATGGCGCCAGCGTGCCCAGTTACAGCAGCGCTATTTGGTATCTAACCCAAATGCGTCGCTGGGGCGAAATTAATGAATTCAAACCGGATGGCTGGTACATGGAAACCGCCAAAAAAGTTTATCGCCCCGACATTTATTTAGCAGCGGCTAAAGAACTGGTTGCCGAAGGCAAAGCCAAAGCAGAAGACTTCCCAGCCGATACCAACATCAAACCTTCGCAAAACTTTTTCATCGACAAAATCAGTTTCGACGCCAATAAACCCAACGACTATCTGGCCAAATTCCCGATTGGCTTAAAAGCCAAACAAAGCGTGTCTGGCGGCAAAATCGTTGACTAAGTTCTAAGCGCTAAAGGGTGATGCTGCTCGTCACTTTCACCATTTTAGCCTCACAGATTAGTGAACGCCATTTTTGAAATCATCAAAAGGTTAAGACGATGAATAACAAGTTGATTAAATTCTTCACCCTGACCGGTTTGACCTGGTTTGTGCCCTTAGCCAGAATCGCTGCCGGAGAAAACCCCACACAACAATTACGCCAATTGAGTTTGATTATGGGCGTACCGATGTTGGCGATGCTGATTTTTCTAGGTTTTTGGAGCGTGACGGCGGCACAAATTCACACTAGCTTGGGCGCAATCCCCGGCCCTGTTGCGGTTTGGCATGAAGTAACCGGCTTAGTGTCTGAACATTATGCTGAAAAAGCCAAGATGGCTGAGTTTTATCAACGTCAGGAACTGCGCAACAAGGAAAAACTCGCCGAAGATCCTAAAGCCGACATCAAACTCAGACCCTATACCGGCAAACCGACTTATCTGGATCAAATTTTCACCAGCCTACGCACCGTATTTGCCGGCTTTGTGATTGCCAGCTTAATTGCGGTTCCGCTCGGTTTGTTGTGCGGCATGAGTCCGGTTTTAAACACCGCATTTAACCCATTGATTCAAATTTTCAAACCCGTATCGCCATTAGCTTGGTTGCCGATTGTGACTTTAGTGGTTAGCGCTGTTTATGTCAGTGGCGATGATGCTTGGTTTGCCAAATCGTTCGTAACCTCGGCGATTACCGTCACTTTGTGCTCTTTATGGCCGACTTTAATTAACACGGCGGTTGGCGTGTCATCGATTGATCGTGATTTGGTCAATGTCGGCAAAGTGTTAAGACTGGATTGGCCAACCCAAATCAAACGCATCATTTTGCCATCGGCATTGCCTTATATCTTTACCGGTATGCGTTTATCGCTCGGGGTGGGCTGGATGGTGTTAATCGCTGCCGAAATGCTCGCGCAAAACCCTGGCCTCGGCAAATTTGTCTGGGATGAGTTTCAAAATGGCAGTTCCAACTCGCTAAGCCGAATTATGGTGGCAGTTTTTACCATTGGCATCATTGGCTTCATGCTGGATCGGATTATGCATTCGCTGCAAAACCTGTTTTCGTTCCAAAAACTCTGAGGACAACATCATGAATGCTGTCACACCCAAAATCTTTGAGTCCGCCATGCCAACATCAACTACTGCTATCAAACCCGCTAACGATGGCTTTAAACCTTTATTGGAATTAAACGCTGTTTGTAAATCTTATGGCGAAGGCAAATCCAAAGCGTCGATTTTAAAAGACATTAATCTCAACATTC